>NZ_LSJM01000412.1 GCF_001557215.1 Sphingomonas sp. CCH9-E2
CTCCGCTAATCTACGCCGCGAGTTGTGCCGAATGTTCTGACGACGGACAGGCGCCGACAAGGCGCTGGCGACGCTGCACGGCGAGCGGCTGATCGACCTTGCGCGCGCCGCGCTCGCCATCCAGTGCGACGCGGTGGCGATCGTCGGTCGCGAGGGCGGCATTCCTGACTGGCCCGCACCCGGCCTCGGCCCGCTCGGCGGTGTGGCGGGTGCGCTGCGTCACGCGCGTGCGCAAGGTCACCATCTCGTGCTGACCTGCGGCGTGGACAGTGTCGGATTGCCCGCTGATCTGGTCGATCAGCTCAGCCTCGCTCCGGCCTATGTCATCAGCCAGCCTGTGATCGGCCTCTGGCCGGCGGAAGCGGTGGTTGCGCTTGGAACGAGGCTCGCCGGCCCCGACAGTCATTCGATGCGCGCCTTCGCCGACGAGATCGGCGCACGCGGCATCGACCTACACCTTCCCCTGGCAAACATAAACACGCGCGGCGATCTTGCAGCGCTGGAACAAGACGATGGGTTATGAACCCCAGACCGATTTCGATCGCTTCGAGCGGTGAGTGCGCGCGACGATCCTAGGGACCTTCGCCAAGCTGTTCGCTTGACCGTTGCTGATGCGGACGTGCGGCGAGAGTCTCCGGTGTAACTCCGGTGAAAGTGATGTCTTTTCGTCGTTTGATTCCGATCTGTTCCGCCTTGTGGAGTTATGCAAACGGCGGCTTTTCGCCGTTTTCACCTATATCGCCTGTGTTGACATCGCAGGGGTCGCAAGTTCAATCCTTGCCACGCCCACCATCATCAGGCCCGCCAACGCATTGCGCTGGCGGGCCTTTTTGATTCCGTTTGCGACGAACAATGCGATGAACCGAGCAGCCTTGTGTGCTGGTCGCGGGTTCTTTCTCCACGAGTGGGAACACAGCAGGAGAGTGACATGAACGAACGTCAGCAGGATCAGACCCCGGGTGGCCAGCAGAACCAGCAGGGCAACCAGAATGTCGATCGCCAGCAGAACCAGCAATATGGCGAACAGCAGGGGCAGCCCGGCCAGGGCGGCGGCCTCGACGGCGAGAGCGGTAGCGAGAGTGGCTTTGAGCCTGAGGACGATGCCGGGGAGCAAGGCGGGCAGGGTGCGATCGACGGCGGTCAGGGTGACGGCACCGATCAGCAGCGCTGAGCGCCATCGTGACGCACGGAAAGGGGTCGCTCGCGCGGCCCCTTTTTTGTCTCTGCTGCGAAACAATTTCCGTGTCATGCGTTGGCGCGGCATGAGAAATTTGTGGTTCATCACCAATCCGCAATCGGGTTCGGCGACGCAGGAAAAATGCGCGGCGCTGGAGGCGGTGTTCGAAGAACGCGGCCTCGCGCTGGCGGGGCGCACCGGCTTCCCGGCGGATTCGATCCCGGACTCCGCGACGCTCGATGCAGCGGGGGTGGATACGGTGGTCCTGTTTGCCGGGGACGGCACGATCAACGCGGCGCTTTGTGCATTGGCGGACTGGTCCGGCGCGTTTCTGATCCTGCCCGGCGGGACGATGAACATGCTGGCCAAGATGCTGCACGGCGACGCGGACCCGGCGACCATTGTCCATGCCGCGCATGGCGAAGCGCGCCGCGTCGCGCTCCCCTATGTTGCTGCGGGGCCGCAGCGCGCCTTTGTCGGCCTGATCATCGGGCCTGCCGCGCATTGGGGCCGCGCGCGCGAAGCGGCACGGGCGGGGCGAATCGCTCGGCTCGCGGGCGCGCTGCGCAATGCCTGGCGGCGGACGTTCGACCGGGGGATCCGCCTGCGCGGCATCGCCGAACTGGATGGGCGCTATCAGGCGATCTTCGTTGCGCCGACGGACGGCGCTCTCCAGGTCAACGCCATCGACGCGCGCGACTGGGGCGCGATTGCGGAACTGGGCTGGAATTGGCTGACCGGCGACTGGGTGGCTGCGCGCGCGGTAACCCAGCGCGAGGCGGCCCAGATCGAACCCTATAGCAGCCGCCCGGTGCTGGCGTTGTTCGACGGCGAGCCTGTGACTTTGGCGCCCGGCACGATCGTGCGCAGCGACGCCACGCGACCGATGTTCCTCGCCACCGCGAAGGCAGCGGCATGACCCGGTTGTTCCATGTCAGCGACATTCACTTCGGCGCGGAGGATCGTGCTGCGCTCGACTGGTTCGCGCACTGCGTCGCGGTCGAACAGCCCGATGCGGTGATCGTCACCGGCGACCTGACCATGCGCGCGCGGCGGCAGGAGTTCGCGGCCGCCCAGGCATGGCTGGAGGCACTGGGGCGGCCGGTCACGGTCGAGGTCGGCAATCACGACCTGCCCTATTTCAACCCCTGGGCGCGCTTCGTGACGCCCTATCGCCGCTATCAGTCGCTGGAGCGGATGATCGAGCGCCCGCTGGAATTGCGCGGCGTGTCAATCGTGCCGCTCAAGACCACCGCCCGCGCGCAGCTGCGGCTGAACTGGTCGAAGGGCCATGTCAGCAGCCGCTCGATCGCGCGTACGCTGGCGCAGCTCGCCCAGACACCTGACGATCACCTCGTGCTGGTTGCTTGCCACCACCCGCTCGTCGAAGCCGGGACGCGCAGCACGTCGCACACGCGTGGCGGTCGCGCAGCGCTGGAGGCGCTGGCGCAGGCCGGAGCGCATGGGGTGCTGACGGGCCATGTCCATGATCCGTTCGACATCACCCACCCGACCGCCACCGGCCCGGTGCGGCTGATCGGCGCGGGGACGCTGTCCGAACGCGTGCGCGACACGCGCCCGTCGTTCAACGAACTCCATGTCGAGGCGGGAAAGCTCGCGACGCAGGTGCGCGAAATGCGCTGAGCGCATGAAAAAGGCCGCCCCCGGAGGGACGGCCTTTCCATGTTCCTGATGTGCGGTTCAGAAGCGGAAGGTCACCGTTCCGCGATAGGTCTGCGCCGACAGGTCCGAACGCAGGAAGGTCGAGTCGGCCGAGACCGACAGGTCGACTGCCCCGGTGCGGAAGGTCAGGCCGCCCGACACTTCGCCCCAGTCCTTGTCCTGGCCATTCAGCGCGAAGGCGACGTTTGCACCGGTGCCGCCGACCAGGTTTGCACCCACGGTGGCCGGACGATCGCCGAACTCATGGACATAGGTCGCGGTCACGAACGGACGCACGCCGGACGACTTGCCCGCCACCGTCAGGCCGGCGCGGCCCTGATAGCTTTCATAGTCGTTGCGATCGATGTCGAGCGCCATCGGCCCGCCCGATTCCTGCGCGCTGCCGAAATCGATCCAGGTGGTACGCCCGGCAATCCGCGGCGCGATTTCGATCGCGTCATTGCCCAGATCGAAGCCGAGGCCCAGTTCGGTCCCGACGATCATCGCATTGTCGCGTGCGCGCAGCGTGTAGTTGGTGCCGAGGAACCCTGCGACGCGCTGCGTGCGGACGGTCAGCGCACCGGCGGTGACCTGACCGTCGAGCGTGACGCCGCCAAAGCTCTTCTTGGCATAGAGCGTCCCCTGGAACGCTTCGCCCTCGGCGCTCTGGCCGCCGAACGACGCGGTGCCGTCGGTGTCGGTATAGGTGAAGGCGAAGCCGATCAGGCTGGTGTCGCCCAGCGACGCTTCGAGGCCCGCGCCGACATACCAGCCATTATAGCTGTCACGCCCGCCCATGCCGCTCATCGCCGCACCATCGCCGTTCAGATAACCGCCCGAGATGAAGCCGCTCATCGTTTCGGGCAGCGCGCCTTCCTCCACCACCGGCGTGGCAGCGTCGCTGCGCACCGGGGCCGCGCCCATGGCGGGCATCAGGTTGAGCGCCGCGACCTGCACCGGACGGCCATAATGCGCCAGCGAGCCGCCAAGATTGGCGGGATCGAGGCCATTGAGGCGGTTGCGGATGAAGGTCGAGTTGGCGTCGGTGGTGGCGATGCCGAGCGTCTGCGCGGTCGTCTCCGACGCCGGTGCCCAGCTGCCGAGCGTGCTGATGATCGTCGCCGCGTTCTGCAGGTCGAGCGGACCATAGAGGCCGTCGAACTTCGCCTGCTGGCTGCGATTCTGGTCGAGCAGGCGTGCCCAGGTCGATCCGATGACGTTCGACGCCGGAACCACGCTGGTGTAGGTGCCGGCGGCGATGTTCAGCACCACCGAATTGGTCGAATAGGTCAGGGTCGGGCGCAGGATTGCGCTGATCGCTGCCGGGGTGTTGAACGTGCCGACGACTCCGCCTGCTGCGGTCAGGATCGTGTAGCTGTTGCCGGCGCGCAGGGTTGCCGCCGAGTAGCTGATCTGGAGATTGCCGCCGAGATTGGCCTGGTTGGCCGCACCATTGACGACGATGCGATCCGAAACGCCGGTCGCGCCGAGATCGACGAGATAGCCCGAGCCGGACGACAGCACGAGCCCGCCGTTGAAGGTCAGCGTGCCGGTGGTGCCGATCGTGCCCGGTGCAAAGCTGCCCAGCACGCTGGTGGTGAAGGGCGCATTGACCGTGCCGGACCCGGTGAGCAGGCCCGACAGCAGCAGATAATCGCCCGACGACGCCAGCGTGCCATTGTTGAGGATCGTACCGGTGTTCTGGCGGATCTCCATCAGGCTGGTGAGCGATGCGCCGCTCGCGATGGTGAGCTGCGACGTCGCGCCCATGATGCTGAAGCGATCGACCGTGACGGTCGAGTTCAGCGTGATCACGCCGGTGTTGCGCAGCGTCACGTCATAATAGCGACCGATTTCGCCGGTGGTGCGGACACCATCGACATTGTTCGGGACGAACCCGGTCGCTCCGGGCAGACCATTGGCCAGCGTCGGAGCGGGGCGGACGGTGTCCGAATAGCCGGGGATCGCCTGCGGCACGCTCGGGTCCGCCGCCGTGTCGGGCGCGCTGCCTATATTTGCCACCTCAGGCGAGCTGGTCTCGCTGGCGGCTGGCGTGACGTTGGGCACATTGTTGCGGAAGGTGCCCGTGGCGAGGTCATAGCATTCGTTGACTGCAGGGTTGGCCGAATTGCTCGGCGACTGGAAGCACAGCTCGCCGAACTCAGGGCCGTTGCCCGAATTCGCGCCGCCCAGATTGGTGGGCAGCCCGTTGACCAGCTGGCCCCCGGTGATGATGCGATAGGCCGGATCGAGCTCGGTCACCCAGGCCGCGCCGTCCTCCCAGTTGCGGTTGCCTGCAACTGCGGTGACGTAGCGATAGGGGTTGTTGGCGACGATCCAGTCCCAGTAGAGGAAGAGCGGCTGATAGAAGCTCTGCGTGCCATAGCTGCCGCCGACCTGACCGCCGAAGAAGGTCGACCCGCCCGAGAGCACACCGATCACGACCGGGGTCTGGAAGGCGCGGTCGAGGATCAGCGGGCCGCCCGAATCGCCCGGACCGGTCAGACCTTCACGCGTCAATGCGTTGTCGCGGAAGCCGTTAAAGTCGCGCGGATTGGCGGTCGCCGTGCCGCGCGCGGGATCGTCGAAGTCGAGGAAGTAGAGCTGCTGCGGACGCGAGGGCGAACCGGCACTTCCGAACAGGAACTCGTTGCGGGTGTTCAGCGAGACGAGCGCGCCCAGCATGTTCTCGGCCGCGCGGCGGCGGAAATTGCCGTTGGTCGATGCGCCGGTGGTGCCGGTACCGAAGCTGCCATAACCGCCGATATTGACATGATAGCCGGTACCGTTCGCCGGATCGATCGAACCCGGGGTGGGGAGCGGCGAGAACAACAGCGCCCAGGTCGGAACGCCGGCCGCCGGCGTGTCCAGCACCGCGGTCGCGATGTCCGCTTCGAGGAAGCACGATGTCGGCGCGGTGCACGATGCAGCCGCGCGCGAGGCGGGGTTATAGAAGACCTGGTTGATGTTGTAGAAATGCTGGACGGTATTGCTCTGGAAGCGACCGGCGCCGCCGGTGCCGCCAAGCAGCCAGCGCACCAGTTCGTCGACCTGGCCTGCGGCATTGGCGCGGGTGTTGGTTTCAAAACCGACGCCGATGCCGGTGCCGCCCGAATTTGCGCCATAGGCGGTCGCTGCGCGGGTGTTCACGCAGTGCGCGGCGAAGATGATCGTGCGCGGGTTGATCAGCGTGCCGGTGCACAGACCGACGCTGCCACCGCCGGCATCGGTGATGACCTGACCGATGCCGGTGATGTTGGTCGGGTCATAGGCCTGGACCGGGGTGAAGCCGTTGTTGATCGTGATGTCGGGCGTCTCGACGACATCGTCGGGCGAGACAAAACCGTTGCCGGTCGGGGTCGCCACGACCTCATCCGGATCGGTGTGCGGCGTTTCGATCGAACCGGTCGGCGCGCCGCTATGTGGGGTCAGCGTGCTGGTCGTGATGTCGAGCGGCGGCTCGTCATTCGCCAGCGCGGGCGCCGCGATCGTGCACAGGCCAAGACCCGCAGCGGAAAGCAGCAGCGAGGCGCGCGAAATGCGTGCAAAGTTCATGATATCCCCCAAAAAATCGCGTGCTGCCAGATCGCGCACGGTAATGGGGGCAGAGGCTATTGCACTTTTGTGGCGCGTCAAGACCCATGCGCGGGCCGCCGCGCGTTGCGGGAGATACGATGCAACGGGGCAACACCCGGCTCAAATGAAAAGGGCGGCCCATGCGGACCGCCCCTTTTGCACGTCGAAGATCGGACCCAAAGGTCGATCAGCGCTTCGAGAACTGGAAGCTGCGGCGGGCCTTCGCCTTGCCGTACTTCTTGCGCTCGACGGCGCGCGGGTCGCGGGTCAGGAACCCGGCGGCCTTCACCGGCGCGCGCAGCACCGGCTCATATTTGGTCAGCGCCTGGGCGATGCCATGCTTGACCGCGCCAGCCTGGCCCGAGAGACCGCCGCCCTTCACGGTGCAGACGACGTCATACTGGCCGTCACGCTCGGCAACGCCGAACGGCTGGTTGATGACGAGACGCAGCGTCGGACGCGCGAAATAGATTTCCTGATCGCGACCGTTGATCGTGATCTTGCCCGAACCCGGCTTCAGCCACACGCGGGCAACGGCGTCCTTACGACGGCCGGTCGCATAGGCGCGGCCGAGCTTGTCGATTTCCTGCTGGCGCAGCGGGGTGGTCGAAACCGCGGGGGTCGCGACACCGGCTTCGGTAGCTTCGGAAACAGGTGCGCCGTCAGCGATCGCACCCAGATCGGAAAGGGACTGGCGATTGTCGGACATTATGCGCCCACCTTGTTCTTGCGGCTCATGCCGGCGATGTCGAGGACCTGCGGGTTCTGCGCTTCGTGCGGATGCTCGGCGCCCTTGTAGATGCGCAGGTTGCGCATCTGCTGACGACCCAGCGGGCCGCGCGGGATCATGCGCTCAACCGCCTTTTCCAGAACGCGCTCGGGGAAACGACCCTCGAGCACCTTCTGCGCGGTGATTTCCTTGATGCCGCCCGCATAGCCGGTGTGCTTGTAGTACACCTTGTCCGCCAGCTTCTTGCCGGTGAAACGGACCTTGTCGGCGTTGATGACGATGACATTGTCACCGCAATCGACGTGCGGGGTGAAGCTCGTCTTGTGCTTGCCGCGCAGGACGTTGGCGATGACGACCGCAGCGCGGCCGACGACCAGACCTTCGGCGTCGACGATATGCCACTTCTTTTCCACCTCGGCCGGCTTTACCGACTTGGTGGTCTTCATGAGCGCCTTCATGGGGCCAGACCTCTTGGGTTTAAATGAATGACGCCGCCCCTTGCCAAATGGCGCAGGACGGCGCGAACGGCGGCCAATTGACGAAATGGGAGTCGAAAGTCAAGCAAATGGCGGGATTGCTGACGGGTATCTGAATACCTTATCGCATAAGCTTGGTCACGGTCATCCGTTCGGACTGCAGGCTGCCGTCCGGTGCCAGGGTTTCCACCTGCTCACGGCTCTCGACCACCAGCCCCGTGTGCGGATCGATCCGGCGCAGCGTTTCCAGCGTGATCGTCGCGCTTGCCTTGCCCTCGGCGGTGGTGACCGCGACCGAGCCGGTGGCGCTGACCGAGATTTCGATACCGTCGGGGCGGACCCGTATCGCACGCAGGCCGTCCAGCTCGGTCTGGCCGTACATCGAGGTGGCGGGCACGCGGACGGCGCGCGGCGGGGCGGGCGTCGCCGCTTGGGCGACCAGTTCGGGCGCGATCAGCGGCGTGACGAGCGAGGCGATCATCCGACGCTGAGCCGCCTCGGGCTGCGCAGCAAGCGCGGCGACGATCGCGCGGACCCGCGCGGCGCGCTGTTGCGTCGCTGGATCGGTGCCGGTGGGTGCCATTGCCCCCATGCCGTCGATGACCGCGCGCCAGATCGTCGCAAGATCCTCCACCGCGGTTACCGCACCGGTGCGGTCGAGCTGCAGCACCACCGTGCGCCCGGCCAGCCGCGCAAATCCGGCACGCATCAGCCCCGCCGGGTCGCTCTCGACCTCGCCGGAAGCCGCCGCATCCAGCGTGATCGCCACGCGATAGCCGTCGGGCGCTGCACTGAACCGGATCGTTCGCCGCGCAACGAAGCGACGCGTCGTCGGCCCCTCGCTGCGTACCGTTTCGGTGGTCATCGTCAGCGTCCGGTTAAGCGGCGGCGCGAACACCGGTGCCGCTTGCGCCGCCAGCAGTACGGCGGCGGCGGCGATCACCGGGTTTCCGCCCGCACCCAGTCGATCACCGCATCACCCGCAGCAGCCGGCCAGATTTCGATCACCGGGAGGTCGTAGCTGTGACGTGCGGCGATGGCATCGGCCAGTTCGCGCGCCAGTTCTGGCGTGGTCTTGAACAGCGCGCGATGCTCTTCACCGCGTTCGACCGCACCCTGCCAGCGATAGATGGAGGTGCAGGGGCCGAGCAGATTGACGCAGGCGGCGAGTCGCGCCGCGACCATCGCCGCGCCGATCCGTTCCGCCTCCGCCGCATCGGCAAAGGTCGCATGGACCAGCGCGATGTCGCTCATCCGCGATAGGCGCGCACGCGCCGGCCGGTAACATGGATGCCCCAGGCGGTGGCGATCACCAGCAGCGCGCCCACAAACTGGTGCAGCACGCCCAAGGTGATGTCGACGCCGCTCATCACCGTCGCGATGCCCAGCAGGATCTGCACCCCGAACGCGCTGTGGATCGCGACCGACGCGCTGCGGCTTCCGGCGGCACGGGCGCGGCGGGCGAGCAGGATCAGCGCGGCGACCGCGACCCAGGCCCACCAGCGGTGTATCCAGTGGATCATCGCCGGATCATTGACCGCCGCGTCGAGCAGGGGGCGGACGCTGAGCACTTCGGACGGGAAGAACTTGCCGTTCATGAGCGGCCATTCATTGGTGACCAGCCCTGCATTGAGCCCCGCGGTGAACGCGCCGTACAACAGCTGGATGAACAGGATCACCGCAACGCCCAAGCCGAAGCCATTGAGCTTCGCCGGACGATAGCCCGGATCGCGCGCGATCTGGCGCAGGTCGAGGATCGTCCAGGTCAGCGCGGCGAGGATGAACAGCGCGAGCAGCAGATGCGCGGCCAGGCGGAAATGGCTGACATCGGTCCGCTCGGCGAGGCCAGAGCTGACCATCCACCATCCGATCACGCCCTGCAACCCGCCCAGCACCAGCAGGCCGGTCAGTCGCCAGCCATAGCCCTGCGGGATCGCTCGCTTCCACGCGAACCACAGCAGTGGCGCGGCAAAGGCAAAGCCGATCACCCGGGCCAGCAGGCGATGAATATATTCCCAGAAATAGATGAATTTGAACGCCGCCAGGCTCATCCCCTGGTTGATCTGCTGATATTCGGGGATCTGCTGGTATTTCTCGAATTCCGACAGCCACGCCGCCTCGCTGAGCGGGGGCAGGATGCCCGACACGACCTTCCATTCGGTGATCGACAGGCCCGATTCGGTCAGGCGCGTGATCCCGCCGACGACGACGATGAGGACGATGAGCGTGGCGACGACCGTCAGCCAGTTGGCGATGGCGCGCGGGCGGATGGGATGGCGGAACTCTGACACGGGCGCAATCTATGCGCCGATGACCATAAATGCCAGACTCTGTCACGCATGTGATGTTGTAACTTTTCCGATCGCGCTTTATATCGCGCGCATGCATCCGGCACTCAGCCCCCGATTCTGGGAACAGGTCGACCTGCGCTTCGATCGCGTCGCGATCGGGCTGTCGAGCCTGTGTCTGGCGCATTGCCTGGCGACGACGGTGCTGCTCGCGCTCGCCTCGGCGGCAGGGTCGCTGATGCACCCGCTGATTCATGAGGTCGGGCTGGTGCTCGCCATCCTGTTCGGCATTGCCGCGCTGGGCCGGGGCATAGTGAAGCATGGCTATATGATGCCGGCGGCGGTCGGGGCGTTTGGTCTTGGCATCATGACCGGCGCGCTGACGCTGGAACATGGCGGACCGGAGATCGTGTGGACCGTGGTCGGCGTTGCGATCCTGGCGCTCGGCCACGACCTCAATCGCCGGGCGACCTACTGATTACCATTCAGGTCGCCGGACATGGCACCAATCGGGCGTGATCAATCGGATCGTCAAAAAAGTTCGGAACTTTGGTGCGGCGCCACCCCAAGCGTCCGACCTCTACTTCGAAGAGAATGCAATCTCTGCCCGGCACGCGATAGGGATCGAGATGGGCGCGCAGTTCGCCGCTCACTTTTGCGTGAAATTCCCGGGATTCGGGTTCAAGCCGTAGATCGGCATATCGCCTCGTCACACCCGTGACGGTTGCGGGGATCGTCGATGTGGTTGTCGTGGCTGAATGGAATGCAAACAGCTCCACACCGAGGCGCAGATAGTAAGTACCACAAATCGCGAGCAATATGGGCAGCCCGATCACCAGCGCGTAAGCTTGTCGCTTCGGCTGTTGTTCTAGATAGGCGTTCAGCCGAATAACCACGGCAGAGCCGATCGCCACGCCAATCGCGGCCACCACTGCGGTCCATCCAAAGGGTATTTGATCGATTAGCGTGCCGCGGTGGAGTAGCGGCGGCGTCAGAAGCGTCAACGCGCCAATACCGATCATCCACCGCGCCTTCGTCGAAAACGGCGAAGACAACTCGACTTCAGCTGGCTGGTGCATCGCCGAATGGTGGCGGTCGATGCATGCGCAATCAAGAACGATCCTTGCTGCGAAACGCGCGCGCGCCTACATTTCCCCCATGCACGCGCACGATCATCATGAGCACCACGGGTCCGACCTGACCGCTGCCGCACGGGCGACGCTGGAAAAGGCGGGTGAGCAGTGGACGACGATGCGCGCATCGATTTTCGAGGTGCTCGCCGGGTTCGACAAGCCGGCCTCCGCCTATGACATCGCCGAGGCGGTGTCGAAGCGGGAGGGGCGGCGGGTCGCAGCGAACAGCGTCTATCGCATTCTCGACCTGTTCGTGTCCTCGAACCTCGCGCGGCGGGTCGAAAGCGCGAATGCCTATGTCGCCAATGCGCATCCCGATTGCCTGCACGACTGCATCTTCCTCGTCTGCGATTCGTGCGGGAACACTACGCATCTCGACGATGATTCGATCACGCGCACGGTGCGCTCGGCGGCCAAGGGTGCCGGCTTTTCGCCCGTGCGCCCGGTGATCGAAGTGCGCGGCAAGTGCGCCGACTGCGACTGAAGCGACCACGTTGAACCCGGTCGAGCTTGCCGCGGCGGCGCTGGGGCTGATCAACGTCGCGCTGGTGGCGCGGCGCAGCCTGTGGAACTACCCGTTCGGCATCGCGATGGTCGCGCTCTACTTCTTCGTGTTCGCCGATGCGAAACTGTACAGCGATGCGCTGCTCCAGATCTTCTTCCTCGTGATCCAGCTCTACGGCTGGTGGAACTGGAGCCGCAGCGACCGGGTCGATGACGGGGTCGCTGTTCGCCGTTTGAACTATCCGGCGCGCGTGGGGTGGATCGTCGGTACCGCGGCGGCCAGCATCGCGTGGGGCATGGCGATGGCGCGCTACACCGATGCCGCCGCGCCCTATGCCGATGCTGCGGTGGCGGGGATGAGCGTCGCCGCGCAAATCCTGCAGTCGCAGCGTCGCGTCGAAAGCTGGGTGCTGTGGATCGCGGTCGATGTGCTCGCGGTCGGGCTGTTCTGGAGCCGGGGGCTCTATCCAACGGCAATCCTGTACGCGATCTTCCTTGGCATGGCGGTGTGGGGCTTGTTCGCGTGGCGGGCAAAGCTTGGGGCGGCGCAGTGAAGCGCGGTTTCCTGCTGGGCAAGTTCATGCCGCCGCATGCGGGACATTTGACGCTGGCGCGCGCCGCGCGCGCGATGGTCGACCGGCTGACGGTGCTGGTGTGCTGGCTGCCCGATGATCCGATCCCGGGCGAAACACGGCTGGCTTGGATGCGCGAGCTGCTGCCCGATTGCGATGTCGTCGGCCATGGTGCGCCGGTGCCGCAGGCGCCCGAGGACAGCCCCGATTTCTGGCCGATCTGGCGCGGCATCGTTCGCGCCGTGCATCCTTATCCGATCGATCTGCTCTTCGCGGGCGAAGCCTATGGCCAGCGGCTGGCTCAAGAGGTCGGCGGACTGTTCGTCCCGCTCGGCGGGCGGATCATGGCGGCCGATCCCGGCGGCATTGGCGGTCTGTCGGGCAGCGCGGTGCGCGCCGATCCCTGGGCGCATGCGGCCCTTCTCCCGGGCCCGGTGCGCGCGCACTACACGCGCACGATCGTGATGCACGGCGTCGAGAGCACCGGAAAGTCGGTCCTGGCCGAGCGGCTCGCGCGCCATTTCGGCAGCGTCTGGGTTCCCGAATATGGCCGCGCGCAGGCCGAAGTGCATGGCGTCGAGATGGACGCGGCCGACCTGACCCTGATCGGCGAAGCGCAGACCGCGATGATCGCCGCGTGGAAGCGCTGGGCGACGCGCTATCTCTTTGTCGATACCGATGCGCTGATGACCGCGGCGTGGGCGCGGATGATGCTCGGCTCCGCGCCTGACGCGCTGCTGACTCATCCCCGCGCGGAGCTGTATCTGCTGTTGGAGCCGGATGTGGCGTGGGTCGATGACGGGACGCGCATCTATGGCGCGGATGCCAGCCGCGCGAAATTCGCCGAGCTCTGCCGCGCGGTCCTCGACGAGACGGGCGTCCACTGGGTCGCGATTCGCGGCGACTGGGACGCGCGCTTCGACGGTGCTGTGGCGGCAATCGAGGCGCTCGATCGCGATTGACGCCGCGTCATCGCCGCGCTCACGCACTGCTCAGTTTTTGCTCATGACCCGCACTGCCCAGCGGTGTCAGCCGTTGGACAGGTTCAATCCAGTGGAGTAAACGCGGTCGAATGTCTGAACTTCCCACGACGCCGTTGCTCGATACGGTCGACACGCCCCACGACCTGCGCAAGCTTGCGCCGTCCCAGCTCCGCCAGCTCGCGGACGAACTGCGCGCCGAAACGATCAGCGCGGTTGGCACTACCGGCGGCCATCTCGGGTCCGGGCTTGGCGTCGTCGAACTCACCGTCGCGATTCACTATGTCTTCAACACACCCGAAGACCGGCTGGTGTGGGACGTCGGGCATCAATGCTATCCGCACAAGATCCTGACCGGGCGGCGGGACCGCATCCGTACCCTGCGCATGGGCGGGGGCCTCAGCGGCTTCACCAAGCGCAGCGAGAGCGAATATGACCCGTTCGGCGCGGCGCACAGCTCGACCTCGATCTCCGCCGCGCTCGGCTTCGCGGTCGCCAACAAGCTGGCCGGCACGCCGGGGCGGGGCATCGCAGTGATCGGCGACGGTGCGATGAGCGCGGGCATGGCCTATGAGGCGATGAACAATGCCGAGCAGGCCGGCAATCGCCTAATCGTCATCCTCAACGACAACGACATGTCGATCGCGCCGCCGGTGGGCGGACTGTCGGCCTATCTCGCCCGCGTCGTGTCCAGCTCCGAATATCTCGGGCTGCGCAACCTGGCCAAGAAGATCACCGGCCGCATCTCCCGCCGCCTGACCAGCGCGGCATCGAAGGCCGAGGAATATGCCCGCGGCATGGCGACCGGGGGCACGCTGTTCGAGGAACTGGGCTTTTACTATGTCGGCCCGATCGACGGTCACAATCTCGACCATCTGATCCCGGTGCTGGAGAATATCCGCGACGCCAAGGAAGGCCCGGTGCTGCTCCATGTCGTGACGCAAAAGGGCAAGGGCTATGCCCCGGCCGAGGCGGCGGCGGACAAATATCACGGCGTCCAGAAGTTCGACGTGATCACCGGCGCGCAGGCCAAGGCGCCTCCCGGACCGCCGGCCTACCAGAATGTGTTCGGCGAGACGCTCGCCAAGCTCGCCGACACCGATCCGCGCATCTGCGCGATCACGGCGGCGATGCCGGGCGGCACCGGCGTCGACAAGTTCGCCAAGGCACACCCGGAACGCAGCTTCGATGTCGGCATCGCCGAACAGCATGCGGTGACCTTCGCCGCGGGCCTCGCCGCACAGGGCATGCGGCCCTTCTGCGCGATCTATTCGACCTTCCTGCAGCGCGCCTACGACCAGGTCGTCCACGACGTCGCGATCCAGAATCTGCCTGTGCGCTTCGCGATCGACCGCGCCGGTCTGGTCGGCGCGGATGGCGCGACCCATGCCGGCAGCTTTGATGTCACCTATCTCGCGTCGCTGCCCAATTTCGTGGTGATGGCCGCGGCCGATGAGGCGGAGCTGGTGCATATGACCAAGACGGCGGCCGAGTATGACGCCGGGCCGATCGCGGTGCGTTATCCGCGCGGCAACGGTGTCGGCGTCGAAATGCCGGCCGAGCCGCAAGTGCTGGAAATCGGCAAGGGCAGGATCGTGCGCGAGGGCAAGTCGATCGCGATCCTGTCGCTCGGCACCCGCCTTGCTGAAGCGCTCAAGGCCGCCGATATGCTGGAAGCCAAGGGGCTGTCGGCCACCGTCGCCGACCTGCGCTTCGCCAAGCCGCTCGACGAAGCGCTGATCCGTCGTCTGCTCACCACCCACGAAGTGGCGGTGACGATCGAGGAGAATGCGGTCGGCGGTCTCGGCGCGCATGTGCTGACGATGGCGAGCGACGAGGGGCTGATCGATGCGGGGCTGAAGCTGCGCACGATGCGCCTGCCTGATCGCTTCCAGGATCAGGACAAGCCGGAACTGCAATATGACGAAGCGGGCCTGAACGCGCCGCACATCGTCGAAACGGTGCTAAAAGCGCTGCGCTGGAACGAAGCGGAGGTCGGCGCAATCGCCTGATCTGGCGATCGGAATCGCACCTTCAGCAGTTGAAAAGGGGCGGCGAAGCAGATGCTTCGCCGCCCCTTTTGCGATTTTTTGTCCGTCCGGCATCCCGCCCTTTCAAGTCGCATGCGCGGAGTCCTGTCGGTCTCTTTACCATGATTTGCCGCAGCCGGCCGCGCAATGCGGCTGAAAGATTCTTAGCGGCGGAAGACCGAAGCAACGTGTCCTTTCTATCATAAGCCCGACGCCATTACGTATTTCTGCGCACTGGCGGGAACATGGGAACCGCCAGGGCAGAAGGCTCAGGCACCGAAATCAAGGGTGGGCACGCACAATGACGAAAAATTTTCTCCTCCTGGCCGTCGCGCCGCTGGCGCTGATCGCGCCGGCGCATGCACGCGATGCCGATCCGGCCGAGCCGGCGGCGCAGCAGGGCGCCGAGCCGAAAAAGGAAGTCTTCTCGACCGGCGTCGCCAAGGGCCGCGACCGTCTCGACCAGGCAACCTCGACCAGCGCGTTGCGCGGCGAGGAGATCGAAAAGCTCGACGCAACCTCGGTCGCACAGGTCGTGCGCAACATCCCCGGCATCCGCGTCGAGGCGTCGGCGGGCGTGGCCAATAACAGCTACACGATCCGCGGCCTTCCGCTCGCGTCGATCGGCTCGAAATATCTGCAGTTCCAGGAAGATGGCCTGCCGATCCTCGAATTCGGCGACTTCTCGTTCCTTGGCGCGGACATGTTCCTGCGCGTGGATTCGAACCTGAAGGCGGTCGAGGCGATCCGTGGCGGGTCGTCCTCGACCTTCGCGTCGAACGCGCCCGGCGGCGTCATCAACTTCATCACCAAGACGGGCGAGGAAGAGGGCGGCGCGATCTCGGCGACCACCGGTATCGGCGAAGAACTTTATCGCGTCGATTTCGATTATGGTGGCCGCGTCAGCGAGACGCTGCGCTATCAGGTCGGCGGCTTTTATCGCGAGGGCGAAGGTGCGCGCGCGACCGGCTATTCGGCCCATCGCGGCGGCCAGTTCAAGGCCAATATCACCAAGGAACTGCCCAACGGCTATATCCGCCTGCACGGCAAGTATCTGGACGACCGCACCCCGGCCTATTATTTCTCGCCGCTGCGCGTGACCGGCACCAACGATAAGCCGGTCTATACGAATGTCGCGAATTTCGACATTCGCCACGACACGATGCTGTCGGCCAACATCCCGACGCAGGTGACGCGCGACGGCTCCAACCAGGTGCGCAGCTTCGACATGCGCGACGGGGTGAACCCGGTGGTGAAAGCCGTCGGTCTGGAAGCCCAGGTCGATGTCGCCGGCTGGACGATTACCGAGCGCTTCCGCTTCTCCGACATTTCGGGCCAGATGCTGCAGAACTTCCCGCTTACGATTGCGCCCGCGGCTGGCCTTGCCCCGTCGCTCGGCGGTCCGGGTGCGACGCTCAGCTATGCCACCGGCCCCAATGCCGGTCAGGCGATCAACCCGCTGACGGTCAACGGCAATGGTCTGCTCGCGGCGTCGCTGCTCATGAACATTCAGGTCAACAGCCTCGACAATATGACCAACGACATCCGCGCCAGCCGCGTATGGGATGTCGCAGGCGGCAAGCTGACCTTCACCGCCGGCTTCTACAAGTCGCGTCAGTCGGTCAACACCGACTGGCTGTTCACCTCCGTGATCAGCGATGTACATGGTGAGGGCGCAGCGTCGCTCGTCAACATCCGCACCGCGGGCGGAATCCCGCAGACCGACAATGGCGTGTTTGCCTATAGCGCCGCGCTCGTCACCACCGGCTATCGCCGCAAATTCGATGTCGAGTTCGACACCAACGCGCCGTACGGCTCGGTCAACTTCCACATCGGCAAGGTCGCGATCGGCGGCAGCATCCGCTTCAATAGCGGCAAGGCCCAAGGTTCGATCTATGGCGGCGAGCTGGGCGGCGGGCGTACCCCGATCGTGCCGTTCGACATCAATGGCGACGGCATCATCACCCCGGCGGAAACGCGGGCGGGCTTCCTTCCGCTGGCCGCGCCGGCTCCGGTCGATTTCGACTATGATTATGTCAGCTACACGGCGGGCGCGAACTATCGTGTTGCCGAAGAAATGGCCGTTTTCGCGCGCTACAGCCGCGGTGGCCGCGGCGCGGCGACCGGTCCGCTGTTCACCCCGGCCTACAACCCGGTCAGCGGCGGGCTGTTCGATCAGGCCGATGGCTATGACCTGGTCAAGCAGGCTGAAGGCGGCGTTAAGTTCCGCAAGTCGAACCTGACCCTGAACCTCACTGGGTTCTGGGCCAGCACCGACGAGCGCAACATGCAGATCAACACCGATGCCAGCGGCGCCACCCAGGTTCAGCGCATCTATCGCACCTATGAGGCCTATGGTCTCGAGTTCGAGGGTGGCTATCAATATGGACCGTTCAGCGTCACGGCGGGCGCGACCTGGACCAAGGCGGAAATCGCCAAGGACCAGTTCAATCCGGCAGCTGTCGGCAACACGCCGCGCCACCAGCCGGACCTGATCTATCAGACCACCGCGCAATATGAGGACAAGCGCTTCACCGTCGGTGCCAATATCGTCGGCACCACTGGCAGCTTCGCGCAGGACACCAACCAGCTCCGCCTGCCGGGCTATACGCTGGTCAACGGTTTTGTGCAGGTGCGGGTGACCGACAATGTCCAGCTGAGCGTGACCGCGAACAACCTGTTCGACACGCTCGCGCTGACCGACGTCAACCAGGCGGCGATCCCGGCAACCGGCATCGTCACCGCGCGCGCGCTCAACGGGCGCACGGTGGCCGGCTCGATCCGCTTCTCCTTCTGACGCAATCGGTGCCGGGGCGTGCGCGTCCCGGCACCTCCCCGTTTACCCGTTCATTGCACCGGAAGCACATTCATGCTGCAATCCCTGAAGATCCCACGAAAGCTGGGCCTCTCCTTCCTGCTCATCTGTGCCTCCGCTGCGGTAATGATGGCGGTGTTCTTCTCGAACATCTCGATGATCCGGTCGGTCACCGACGCCAACAGCGCTGCGCAGAGCCGCTATGCCAAGGCGCTCGCGCTCGAAACCGCGCTGCTGCGGCAGAACAGTCAGATGCGCGGCTATCTTGTCACCGGGGACAAGACCTATCTCAAATCCTATGAGGAAGGGCGCGTCGATTACGACAAGGCATCGGCCGAGCTTGAGGCGGAACTGACCGACCCCAAGCTGGTCGAAGCGGTCAAGACCTCGCGCAAGGAAACGCTCGACTGGCGCGCCAAATGGGGCGACCGGCTGATCAAGCGCGTCGATGGCGGCGATCTCGCCGGCGCGCAGGCCGAGGTTCAGGCGGCGGGCAAGGCGGTGCTGGTCAGCGCTGCGGTCACGCCGCTGCGCGACGTGCGCGATGCCGAACTCGCCACGATCGAGGAAGGATCGGCGACACAGGAAAAGGCGATGGACACCGCAACGACGGTGCTGATCGTCGGCGGCATCGCACTGATCGGCCTTGCGATCGGGCTCGCCTGGCTGCTGAGCCGCGCGATTGCCACGCCGATTTCGGCGTTGACCGGCACGATGAGCACGCTCGCCTCGGGCCGCAACGACGTCGATGTCGATGGAGCGGATCGCGCCGATGAACTCGGCGACATGGCCCGCGCGGTGCTCGTCTTCCGTGACGCCGCCATCGCCAAGCAGGCGACCGACGCGGCGGCGGCCAAGGCCGAAGCCGAGCAGAAGATGGTGGTCGAGGTCGTCTCGGCGCAGCTGTCCGAACTTGCCGACGGAAATCTGACCGCGCAGATCGATGCCGACTTCCCCGCCGATTATGCCGCGGTGAAGGCCAATTTCAACGCCGCTGTTACCAGCCTGCGCGGCCTGATCGCGTCGGTGCTGGAGGCGACCTCGTCGATCCATTCCGGTTCGGGCCGGATCGCCGAAGCATCCGAGGATCTCGCACGCCGGACCGAGGCGAATGCCGCGAGCCTTGAGGAAACCTCCGCCGCGATCGTCCAGATGGACCAGCGGCTCAAGACCACCGCCGCCGCCGCGGGTCAGACGGTCGAGCGCGCCAATGGCGCAATCGGCACCGTCGCCAATGGCCGCTCGGTCGCAGAGGGGGCAGTCGCGGCAATGGGCCGCGTGGCCGACAGCGCCAAGGGTATCGACAGCGTGATCGAGGGGCTCGACAAGATCGCGTTCCAGACGCGCGTGCTCGCGATGAATGCTGCGGTCGAAGCGGGTCGCGCCGGTGAGGCAGGTCGCGGCTTCGCGGTCGTCGCCGATCTCGTCTCCGCGCTTGCCATGCGCGCCGAGGAAGAGGCCGGGCGTGCGCGCGACCAGCTCACCGCGACCCAGACGGACATCGTCGCCGCGGTCGAGATGGTGCAGAAGGTCGACAGCGCGCTGGTCGATATCTCGACCGATGTGAACGAGGTTCACTCGCTGCTCGACAAGATTGCGCAGGACAATCACGCCCAGTCCTTCGCGATCACGGAGGTCAGCTCCGCGATCAGCACGATGGATCAGACCACGCGGCAGACCAGCGCAATGGTCGAGCAAAGCTCCACCGCCGCGCGCGAACTGGCCAATGAGGTCAGCCATCTGGCGGATCAGGCCGGACAGTTCACGGTCGAAGGCGGCGGCCGCAGTCCGGTCCATGCGATGCACAATCGCCTGGAACGGACGATGGCGGGCAGCATCCGGGACGTGGCGTGACAGGATCGGGCCGTGGTGTCGTCCGCGGCCCGACGGGTGAAATGCGTAGCATCGCGGTCGCGCGGTGGGGGGACGTTGAATGAACATGATGACGCGCGTTGGTTCCCAGGGGGAGCTGCGCCGCCAATCTCGGGTCATCCGCGCCCTCGGGTCCGATTTCGTTGCGTCGGTGCTGGAGGCGGGCGATCGCCAGCTGCACCGCGCGCCGCAGACCGCCGCCCTGATCGAAGGTTGGCCCGACGATCCGTCGGCAGCGGCGCTGGCGATGCGCTTCAACGCAGCGCTGCACGCACTGGCACGGCGCGGCGATGTCGCGGATCTGAGCGCGCTCTATCAGCGCGAGCATGACGATTTCGACCGGGCGATCGGCACCGCACTGGCCACCCATGACCGGTTCATCGTCGGCTGGATGCACGCGCCGACCCAGACCAACGAAGTGGCGCGCGCCGCCGGCTTTGCGGCGGCATTGATGGCATTGCGGGTGCGTACCGACATGCCAGTGGAACTGCTGGAAATCGGGTCGAGCTGCGGCCTCAACCTCAACCTTGCCCGCTATCGCTACGAATTGGGCGCGGTAGTGGCGGGCGATCCCGACTCGCCGGTGCGGATCGCGCCCGAATGGCGCGGCATGACACCGGTCGCGGCACCGATCGAGGTCGTGCAGGCGCGCGGCGTCGATCTCAACCCGCTCTGCGCCAATGACCGGCGCGCGCGCGAGCGGCTCTTGTCCTTCGTCTGGGCAGACCAGCCACGACGCATCGAGCGACTCAAGGCCGCGCTGCGGCTGGCGCGGACGCATCCGCCGGCGCTGACCCGCGCCGATGCAACGCTGTGGCTGCCCGATCAGCTCGCCGAACCGCAGGCCGACGGCGTGTGCCGCGTCGTGTTTCATTCGATGGTGATCCAATATCTCGACCGCACGGCTCGGGCCGCGTTGGTCGATGCGATCCATGCTGCAGGTGCCCGCGCGACGGCGACGCGCCCGCTGACCTGGCTCAGCCTCGAATGGACGCCGGGGCGCGAGCGGGTCGAACTCGCGCTGACCTGCTGGCCGGATGGGGTGCGCCGCGTGCTCGCCACCTGCCATCCCTATGGCGAATGGTTCGACTGGCACGGTTGAAGCGCGCCGAGATTCCGCGCAGCATCTCCTCTTGCGCAGCACGCGGTTTCGCGTTTAGGTAGCGCTAACATAAGCGCGGACGCACCGCGTCAGGGAGAGGGAGAAGCGCGTTGAGCCAATCACCGTCCACGCAGGCCAATACCGGCCTCGTCTTCGCCATCGTCGCGGTCGCGACGATCGGCGGCTTGCTATTCGGCTATGACAGCGGTGCCGTGAACGGCACGCAGGACGGGCTCAAATCGGCCTTCACGCTCAACGATACGACGCTGGGCTTTACCGTCGGCTCGCTGCTGATCGGGTGCTTCATCGGCGCGTTCTTCGCCGGGACGCTGGCTGACAAGATGGGGCGCCGCAACGTGATGCGGCTCGCGGCGGTGCTGTTCCTCGTCGGTGCGCTCGTGCAGGGGTTTGCGCATGACCAGACGATTTTCGTCATCGCCCGCATTGTCGGCGGCATGGCAGTGGGCGCAGCATCGGTGTTGTCGCCTGCTTATATCTCCGAAGTCGCTCCGGCGAATATTCGCGGCCGGATGACGACGGTGCAGCAGGTGATGATCATCACCGGCCTGACCGCGGCTTTCGTTGTGAACTATTATCTCGCCCAGGCGGCGGGGTCGTCGCTCGCGCTGTTCTGGGCAGATATCGAAGCGTGGCGCTGGATGTACCTGATGCAGGCGTTGCCCGCCGCGGTGTTCCTGATCGCGCTGTTCTTCATCCCCGAAAGCCCGCGTTACCTCGTCGCCAAGGGCCGCGATGCCGAGGCGCTGACCGTGCTGACCAACCTGTTCGGTGCCGAAGCCGGCACCGCCAAGCTGGGCGAGATCAAGGCGAGCTTCTCGAACGATCACAATCCGCGCCTCAGCGACATCCTGTCGAAGGGCACGGGCGGTTTCCTCGGCATCCGCAGCATCGTGTGGGTCGGCATCATGCTGGCGGTGTTCCAGCAGCTCGTCGGCATCAACGTCATCTTCTATTACGGCGCGACGCTGTGGCAGTTGGCCGGCTTTACCGAGCAGGATTCGCTGATGATCAACATCGTCTCTGGCGGTGTGTCGATCGCGGCGTGTTTCATCACCATCGCGGTGATCGACAAGATCGGGCGCAAGCCGCTGCTGCTGATCGGTTCGGCCGGCATGGCGGTGACGCTGTTCGTGATGGTGTACGCGTTCAGCCAGGGTTCGCTCGATGCCAGCGGCAAGCTGGCGCTGTCGTCGGAACTGGGCATGATCGCGGTGGTCGCGGCCAATCTCTACGTGATCTTCTTCAACGTCAGCTGGGGCCCGGTGATGTGGGTGATGCTGGGCGAGATGTTCCCGAACCAGATCCGCGGATCGGCGCTGGCAGTGGCGGGCTTCTTTCAGTGGTTCGCCAACTATCTCATCGCCCAGACTTTCCCGACGATGGCGACGTGGAGCCTGGCGGGGGCTTATACTTTCTACGCGGTGTGTGCGGTGATCAGCTTCTTCCTGGTCCAGCGCTTCATCAAGGAAACCAAGGGCCGCGAGCTCGAGGACATGGAAGGCTGATCGGGCCGACCATCAAAAGGGGGCAGGGGCGGGAGGCAACTCCCGCCCCTTCTTTTTTGGCTTGGCGGTGGCGGTGGCGTCCAAAAATCCTCCCCCGCAAGGGGGAGGTGGCACGCGCAGCGTGACGGAGGGGGAGGAAGCACGACGCAAGAGGCTCAAGGACGCAGCCGTCCTGCCCCTCCGTCGCCTTCGGCGCCACCTCCCCCTGGCGGGGAAGGATTGCGAAGGCGTTCTGCAGCCTGCGGATTCACGCCGCGCAATTCTGCCGGATATACTCGGCATGGTCGGGCATATAGTCGACCGACTTCGCCACCGCGCCGGCGATATGCGCCAGCCGGTCGCGCGTTTCGGCGAGCGAGAGCAATTCCGCGACCGGATCGTGGCGGCCCCAGCGCATTCCCTGTCCCACCATCACCGCGAACCAGCTGGTGTCGTTGAACAGCTCTTCATGCTCGCGGAAGCAGCGGCCTGAGCTTTCGAACACGCGGATCTTCTCCGCCAGCCGCTCGGGGATCGGCATCGTACGGCAATAGTCCCAGAAGGGCGAATCGGTGCGATCCGTGGCGCAATAATGCAGGATCAGGAAGTCGCGGATCAGCTCGCTCTCCTCGATCATCAGCCGGTTGTAACGCGCGCGCTCGGCTTCCGCGAAGGTCGAATCGGGGAAGTTCGACAACAGCCGCGCGATGCCGCTCTGGATCATCCAGATGCTGGTCGATTCGAGCGGCTCCATGAACCCGGCCGACAGCCCGATCGACACGCAATTGCCGTCCCAGAAGCGTTCGCGATGCCCAGTGGTAAAGCGGATGAAGCGCGGGTCGGCCAGCGCTTCGCCATCGAGATTGCCGAGCAACGTCGCCGCCGCCTCGTCGTCGCTCATATAGTCGCTGCAATAGACCATGCCGTTGCCGGTGCGATGCTGCAGCGGGATGCGCCATTGCCACCCGGCCTTGCGCGCGGTCGATCGGGTGAACGGGGTCAGGCCGCCCGGCACCGACGCGCATGGCACCGCGACCGCACGGTTGCACGGCAGCTGCGCCGACCAGTCGACATAAGGCACGCCAAGCGTCTTGCCGATCAGCAACCCGCCAAAGCCCGAGCAGTCGATGAACAGCTCGCCCGCCACCCGCTCGCCCGATTCGAGCGCGACGGCGGCGATGTGGCCGCTCTCGCCGTCGCGTTCGACATCGACGATGCGGCCCTCGATCCGCTTGACGCCCATGGCTTCGGCCAGTTCGCGCAGGTACAGCGCATAAAGCCCGGCATCGAAATGATAGGCATAGGCGATGCCGGACAGCGGCGAATTGCCGGCATCGATCGGCGGCATGAAGCGATTGGCGTGCGCCGCGCTTGCCATCAGCGAAAAGGCATCGACATTGGCGAATGGCGGCTCATGCGCCAGGCGCTGCCAATAGGCGTGGAAGGACACGCCCTCCATATCGATCCCGTACTTCCCGAACGGGTGGAAATAGCGCCGGCCCAGCCCGCCCCAGTCGACGAACTCGATCCCCAGCTTGAAACTTCCCTTGGTACGGCGGACGAAGTCATTCTCGTCGATGCCGAGCAGGCGGTTGAACGTGCAAATCTGGGGAATGGTGGCCTCGCCGACGCCGACCGTTCCGATTGCGTCCGACTCGACCAGGGTGATCGTCGCATATTCGGGGCCGAGAATGCGCGCCATTGCGGCCGCCGTCATCCATCCCGCGGTGCCGCCGCCCACGATTACGATCGACCGGATTCGTTCCGCCACGTCGAATTGCCTCCCCACAGAATGGCGTGCAGCATCGCTGCAACATACGCGTCATTTTCTTTGTGGTAGCGCACAACATCTCTTGCCGAAAGCTGCGCGTTCGCTTAAGACGAAGAAATGTTAGCGCTACCTTAGGCGGCGTAGCATGCAGAGGGGCCGTGAAGGCTCTCGAACGAGGAGGGGATGGATGTCGAATTGGCGGAAGCGTGCGCGCGCCGAGGGTCGTGCTGCATGGGGTCTAGGAGTTTCCACCGCCGCGCTGATGACAGCGTTGGCCGTTCCGACCGCAGCATGGGCGCAGGAAGCGCCGGCTGCTGAGGAAGCCACCGATCCGGATACCGTGGTCGTCACGGGCTTCCGTGAGTCGCTGCAAAGCGCACAGCAACGCAAGCGGACGTCGGACACGATCGTCGATTCGGTGACCGCCGAAGATATCGGCGCGCTGCCCGATCGCTCGGTGACCGAAACGCTGCAGCGTATCCCCGGTATCTCGATCAACCGCTTCGCGGCGGGCGTCGACCCCGACCACTTCTCGGTCGAAGGTTCGGGCGTCGTGGTGCGCGGCCTCACCTATGTCCGCTCCGAGTTCAACGGCCGTGAAGCGTTCACCGCCAATAACGGTCGCGCGCTGAGCTTCGCCGACGTGCCGTCCGAACTGCTGGGCGGCGTCGACGTGTTCAAGAGCCCGTCGGCGGATCGGATCGAGGGCGGCATCGCCGGCGTCGTCAATCTGCGCACGCGCCTGCCGTTCGACAAGAAGGGCTTCGTGCTCGCCGGTTCGCTCGAGCTCAACTATTCGGACTTCATCGAAAAGGCGTCGCCGACCGCCGCACTGGTGGTCAGCAACACCTGGGATACGGGGATCGGCGAGATCGGCCTGCTCGGCAGCGTGTCCTACTCGCAGCTGTTCTCGCGCGCCGACCGTTTCCAGGTGTCGAGCTTCCGCGTGCGCCCGATCTACTCGGATGGCACCCGCACCGACGTGGTCCCGTTCGGCACTGCGACGCAGCGCGGCAGCGGGCTGTTCCCGCGCGGCGCGGTGATCGGCAATCAGGAATTCGATCGCCGTCGCATCGGCTTTGCTGCAGCTGCCCAGTGGCGCAGCACGGATCGCCGCGCCGAAGCGACCTTCCAGTTCCTGCGCTCCGACGCGCGTCAGGCCTGGACCGAGCGTACGATGGAAATCGCGACCGACAACGTGACGTCGAACGGCGACTCGCGCGCCCGCGACGGGACGTCGATCGTGTTCGATTCCTCGGGCCTGTTCGAAAGCGGCGTCATCACCGGCCCGACCGGCTGGCGCGCTGACCAGAACACCGCCGGCGACATCCGCACGCCGGCAATGGGCCTGCAGTCGAACAATATCCGCCGCGATCGTGACGAGCGTGCGGTGACCGACGATTACGGCTTCAACTTCCGCTATCAGGTGGCCGACAATCTGAGCGTCAGCTTCGACTATCAGCATGTCGACTCGTTCGTCGACGTGCTCGACAATGGCCTGTGGACGTCCTCCTACCAGGACGCCGCGATCCGGCTGAACGGGAGCGACTTCCCGACGGTCGAGTTCCGCGCACCGCAAAGCTGCCCGACCCTGCCGTGCACCGGCGCACCGGGCGGCTCGGCCAACTACCCGTCCTATTATACGGGCACGCACCAGAGCTTCTCCGATCCGTACAACACCTTCTATCGCTCGGCGATGGACCATATCGAGGCAAGCACCGGCAATTCGGACGCATTCCGCCTCGATGCCGAACTGTCGTTCCCGGAGGACGGCTTCTTCAAGTCGGTCCGTGTCGGCGGCCGTTATGCCGACCGCGATCAGGTTGCGCGCTTCTCGTCCTATAACTGGGGGCGCCTGAGCGAGCAGTGGGGCAATGGCGGGCCGGTGTGGCTCAACGATCCGGTCGACAACGTCACCGGCGGGAATGGCGGCACCGCGCCGCAGGGCTATGAAGCCTTCTGCTTCCAGGATTTCTTCCGCGGTTCGGTGAGCAATCCGCTGGGCGGCCAGTGCCGTCTGTTCTCGAACATCAACAGCACGACCTACTACCAGGCCTATATCGACTATGCCAACCGCATCAACCGCGAGTGGGAACCCACCGTGGCAGGCGCGGGCGGCCGACAGATCAATGGTGGATGGCGCTCGCTGGCGGATCGTCCGAATGCGATCGCGGGCACCCCGTTCACGCCGGGTGAAGTGAATCCGCAGCAGGAGATCAACAAGGCGGCATATCTGATGCTGCGCTTCGGCAACGAGTTCGACAACGGCTTCAAGCTCAGCGGCAATGTCGGCGTGCGCTATACGACGACCAACCGCAAGTCGCAGGGCTTCGCCGAATTCCCGTTCGCGACCAACCTGCCGACCGCGGATACCTGCCGGGATTCGATCAACAATGCGCTCAGCGGTGCGGGTGGTTCGGTCAACGCCTTGTGCGCACTAACCCCGGCCCAGCTGACCAGTATCAACGCGTTCCTGAACGGTGCCACGGTCGCGAACAGCTTCGACATCGACTATGACTATTGGCTCCCCAGCCTCAACCTGAAGCTGGAAGTGGGTGGCGGTCTGCAGTTCCGTGCGGCCTATTCGAAGGGCGTTGCCCCGCCCGCGCTCGGCCTGGTGCGCAACTACTTCCCGGTCAACGTCAATGCCGTGCCGCGCGTCAACGCCAACGGGTCGCAGATCCCGATCGTGGTGACCCCGGTCGCCCCCGGCACCGGCGTCTATGGCTCCAACGGCACGATCGCGCCGGGCCAGGTGCTAGTCCAGGGCTCGTTCAACGCGGGCAATCCCGAGCTGCTTCCGACCGAGGGCGATAACTTCGACCTCACCGCAGAATGGTATTTCTCGCGGGTCGGCCAGCTGACGGCGTCGCTGTTCTACAAGGAACTGCGCAACGTGCTGACCAACAGCACGCTGCGTCGCAGCTTCACGAACAACGGGCAGACGTTCGAGGCGGTGGTGACCACCCCGGTGAACTCGCAGGATGTCGGCAAGATCAAGGGTTTCGAAATCGCCTATCAGCAGGTGTTCGACTTCCTGCCGGGACCGCTCAAAGGCCTCGGCCTGCAGGCGAACTATACCTATGTCGATAGCGAGGGTGTGCCGCAGAGCACCCTGTCGGAGACCGATCCCGATGTGGCCGCCGGCCGTGAGCCGACGATCACCGGTGCCAACTTCCCGCTGCAGGGGCTGTCGAAGCATACCTTCAACATCACGCCCTTCATCGATATCGGCCCGGTCTCGGCGCGTGCATCGTATAGCTGGCGTTCGCAATATCTGCTCACGCTGCGCGACGTGATCACGCCGTTCGATCCGATCTTCCAGGAAGATTATGGTCAGCTGGACGCGTCGATCACGATCTCGATCAGCGATCAGCTGAAGCTGGGTATCCAGGGCGTGAACCTGACCAACTCGGTGACGAAGACGAGCGCGGCGGTGACCGATCAGACCGGCGCGGTCCGCCTCGTCCCGCGCGGCTGGTACATGAACGACCGCCGCGTCACCGGTATGATCCGCTTCAACTTCTAAGGGTTAGCTTCCCAACCTCCCCGCCGTCGCCCCTCGCAGGGCGGCGGCAATTTTTTTGTCCGAGACAGAGGGGGGGGGCGCACAAAAAATGCTGCGCAGCATGGGCTGCGCAGCATCTTTGCCTCCGTCGTAATGCCTGAAGCTAAGCGATCGCCTTCGCGTCCCCGAACAACTGCTCCAGCTCATGCCGCATCGGCTTGGCGCGGAAGCTGCTGTCATAGGGGCAGCAGCGTTGCGGCAGCCCGTCCTTGCGCGGGGCGAACCCCTGCAGCCAGCTAAATTTGTCGACCATGCCCCAGGCGAGCACATCGCGCAGCTGCGGGTAAGACAGCATCAGTTCCATATAGGCGCGAAGATAGGCGACCACCCCCGCGTCGCGTACGGCCGGATCGCCGGGCAGTGCATTGTCCTTGACGTCCAGTTCGGTGATGACGAGGCGATAGCCCATGGCCACCGCCTCATCGACGAACTTGCGCCATTCGCGCTCCTGACGCGGGCCGAGGCCGGTGGTGGGATCGAGCGTGAACATCTCGATATGGCTCTGAATGCCCAGCGCATCGACCGGCACATTGCGCTTGCGGAAGCCTTCGAGCAGCTTGAGCACGCCGGCGCGGTGCTTTTCGTTGCCGGGCTCCCAGCTCATATAGTCGTTATAGACCAGCTCGGCATTCGGCATTTCCGCGCGCGCGGTGTGAAAAGCGAGGTCCAGCAACGGCTCGACCCCGCCCATCGCCTTCGACAGCGACGTTTCGACCAGCCCCGAGGTTTCGGGATCGACCGCCTCGTTGACCACGTCCCAGCTGCGGATCGTGTCCTTGTAGCGTCGCATCACCGTCTGGATATGGTCGGTCAGGATTTTCTCGGCCGCCGCCTTGGGCGCCGACCCGAAATTGTAATCGTTGAGCCAGGTCGGAAACCATTTCGGCCGCGCCCACAGCAAGGTGTGACCGCGCACGTCGAGACTCTTGCTGCGCGCCCAGGCGACCATCGCGTCAAACCGGTCGAAGCGATATTCGGTGGGGGAGGGGCGGATCGACTGCCACTTCATCTCGTTTTCGGGGACGATCAATCCGCATTCGCGCGTGACCACTGCGGCATAGTCGGGATTGTTGAACGACCCCGCATCCGCGCCCGGCGGTGCCCAGGCGACCGCCGTGCCGAAGCGCCGGCCCTTGCGCTGCGCGACCGCATCGATGCCGGGCGGCGGAATGCTCGCCCCCGCCGATGTGGCGGTAACGAGCGGAAGCGCGGCAAGGCCGGCGAGCGTCTGGCGGCGGGTCGGGTTCATCGGGGCTCCTCGAAGTTTACCATTCGTGCATCGTGCCGTCCTCACGCCGGTTCACCGGCAGATAGGCACGTTTGTAGGGGAAGGTCGCAGCCAGGTTCTCGTCCAGCTCGACGCCGAGGCCAGGTGCGTCGCCGGGGTGCATCAGCCCATCGGCAAAGCTGTAGGCATGCGGGAACACCGCGTCGGTCTCGGCGGTATGGCGCATATACTCCTGCACCCCGAAATTGGGGACCGACAGGCCGAAATGCAGCGCCGCGGCCATGCACACCGGCGACAGGTCGGTCGCGCCATGGCATCCGGTGCGCACATTGTGCAGGTCGGCGAACGCAGCAATGCGGCGCAGATGGGTGATGCCCCCGGCATGGACCACGGTCGCGCGGATATAGTCGATCAGCTGCTCCTCGATCAGGCCCTTGCAGTCCCAGATCGAGTTGAAGATCTCACCGACCGCCAGCGGCGTCGTCGTGTGCTGGCGGATCAGGCGGAAGTTCGCCTGATTCTCCGCCGGGGTCGAATCCTCGATCCAGAACGGGCGGTACGGCTCCAGATCCTTGCCCAACCGCCCCGCCTCAATCGGGGTCAGCCGGTGGTGGACGTCGTGCAGCAGATGCACGTCCCAGCCCAGCGCCTCGCGCGCCGCGGCGAACAGGGGCGGCACCGAGCGCAGATATTTCTCGCTCGACCAAACATTCTCGGTCGGCAGATCGGCGTCTGCAGGTTCATAGAAATAGCGATCCTTGCTGACGCCATAGGTCGAGGCGAGGCCCGGCACGCCGGATTGCAGCCGGATCGCCTTGTAGCCCTGGCGCTGATAGTCGAGCGCGGCCTCAATCGTCTCCGCGATCGTCGCGCCGTTGGCATGGCCATAGACCATGCACCCCTCGCGCATCGCGCCGCCGAGCAGCTGGTAGAGCGGCAGTCCCGCGATCTTGCCCTTGATGTCCCACAAGGCGGTGTCGACCGCGGCGATCGCGCTCATCGTCACCGGTCCGCGGCGCCAGTACGCGCCCTTGTACAGATACTGCCAGATATCCTCGATCCGGTGCGCGTCGCGACCGATCAGGCACGGAATGACATGGTCGGTCAGGTAACTCGCCACCGAAAGTTCGCGTCCGTTGAGCGTCGCGTCGCCAAGGCCGGTGGTGCCGTCATCGCACTCGATCTTGAGCGTGACGAAGTTGCGGCCGGGGCAGGTGATAACGACGCGAGCAGAAACGATTTTCGGCATTGGCGGTCCTTCAGACGATGGTGAGCAGGGTCGACTGAAGCGATGCGGAACTGCTTCCGACACCGATGTCAACCGCGCCAGCCTCGACGATCTCCCGCATATTTGCGTCCCACAGCGCAAAAGTCTCCGCTGCAAGGTCGAACCGCACCGTTCGCGATTCGCCCGGCTGCAGCGTCACCCGCTCAAACCCCTTGAGCTGCTTCACCGGCTGCGTCACCGATGCGGTGCGGCGGCTGATGTACAACTGCACCACCTCATCGCCCGAGCGCTGGCCCGCGTTGCGCACCTCGACCGACACGCTGACCTGGCCATCGCGCCGCATCGTCGCCGCCGAGAGCCTGGGCGCACCGATCGCGAAGCTGGTGTAGCTCAGCCCATGACCGAACGGGAACAAGGGCGACTTGTCGGCGAACAGGTAGCCGCGCCGCGCCGACGGCTTGTGGTTATAATGGAACGGGATCTGCCCGGCGTCGCGGATCACCGTCACCGGCAGCTTCGCGCCCGGGTTGATCCGGCCGAACAGCGCCTCGGCCATCGCGGTCCCGCCCTCTTGCCCCGGATACCAGCATTCCAGCACGGCATTGGCCTTGGCGACCACGTTCGGCCAGCTCGGCGGGCGGCCGTTGATCGCGGCGATCACCAGCGGCTTGCCGAGCGCCGCCATCGCCGCGACCAGTTCATTCTGCTCGCCGACGATATCGACGCTGGTGCGGTCGCCGAGATGGTTCTTGGCAAAGCCCTCGCGGCTGGTCTGTTCGGTATCGCCGATGGCGAGCACGATCGCGTCCGCGCCCTTCGCAACCGCGACCGCCTGCGCGATCAGATCGCGGTTCTTCGCCGGGTCGGCGAGCAGCACTTCGTTCGCCGAGCGGTCCTCGCTCTGGGTGATGAATACGCCCTGCGCGGTGAGCAGCTCGACCGTGTCGCCGACTAGCGCGCGCAGCCCCTCGATCAGGCTGACGGTCTGTTTCGGGACGCTCGAATAGCCGCCCAGCCGCGCGATCGCATGGTTTGGCCCGATCACCGCGAGCTTGCGGACCTTGTCCTCGGCAAAGGGAAGCGTGCCGTCATTGGTGAGCAGGCACAGCGACTTGCGCGCCGCCTCCAGCGCCAGAGCGCGCGCTTCGGCATTGCCGGTGATGCGCTCGGCCAGCGCGGCGTCGCCGTAGGGGTTTTCGAACAGGCCGGCGCGGAACTTGAGCGTCAGCATCCGTGCGACCGCGCGGTCGATCGCGCTCACCTCGACCTTGCCCGCGCGCACCTGATCCACCAGTGTGCGGTACGCCATGCCATCGGGCAGTTCGCTGTCCACCCCCGCAGCGAGCGCGAGCCGGGCGGTTTCGGCCAGATCGGCGGCGACATGATGGATGCTGTCCAGTTCGTTGACCGCGCCATAATCGCTCGCGATCAGCCCGTCGAAGGCCCATTCGCCGCGCAGCACATCGCCCAGCAGCCAGGTGTTGGCGTGGCTCGGCACGCCGTCGATCTCGTTATAGCTCGGCATCACCGCGCCGATCGACGTGCGCTTCACGATCTCGCGGAACGGCGGAAAGAAATATTCGCGCAGCTCACGCTCGGACAGTTGCGCCGGGGCGACATTGTTGCCGCTTTCGGGCTGGCCATGGCCGGTCATGTGCTTGAGCGTCGCGAACACCTTGCCGTCGGCGAGCCGGTCGAACTTGCCCGGCCCCTGCAGCCCCTCGACCGCCGCGACGCCCAGCTCGGCGACGAGATAGGGACATTCGCCGAACGTCTCCTCGATCCGGCCCCAGCGCGGGTCGCGCACAATATCGACCACGGGCGAGAGGACGTACAGAACGCCGCGCGCCCGCGTCTCGCGTGCGATCACCGACTGGACGCGCCGCATCAGATCACGGTCGAACGCGCCCGCCAGGCCGATCGCCTGCGGAAACATCGTCGCGTCGGTCGCCATATAGCCGTGCAGCGATTCTTCATGGAACAGCACCGGGATGCCGAGCCGCGTGTCTTTGAGTGCCCAGCGCTGCATCGCGTTGATGAATTCGACCGTCTCGCGCGGGGTGCGCCAGCGCGCCGCCGTGCCACCCGACGCGCCGGTAATCCCCGGCACGCCGCGCTTGTCCGACGGACGGGTGACATGGCCGATGCCGTGCGGATAGGCCGCCGCCGCCTTGCCGGGATCGAAGGTGAGGCCGGTCATGACCTCCTCCTTGCGCGCCCAAATGGCGATCATCTGGCCGACCTTTTCCTCCAGCGTCATACGACCGACCAGGTCGGCGACGCGCGCGGGGATCGGCGCGCGCGGGTCCTTATACAGCGGTGCAGCAAGAGCGTGCGCGGCGGGGGCGAGGGCGATGGCACCAGCCGCAACCGATGCCCCGGCGAGCAGGCGCAGCGCGGCGCGACGCTTCACGGTGTCACCGCTAGCGTCACCGACTGAAGCGTCGCGGAATCGGCGCCGGTCATGATCTCGAACTCGCCCGGTTCGATCACGCGCTTCATGTCGATATTCCACATCTGGAACGCGTCGGGGCCAAGGGTGAGTTTCACCGTGCGCGTCTCGCCGGGCTTGAGCGTCACGCGACGGAACGCTTTCAGCTCCTTGATCGGGCGGGTTACCGACGCGACCTTGTCGCGGACATAGACCTGTACGACCTCATCGCCTTCGCGTGCTCCGGCATTGGTGACGTCGACCAGCACATCGACGCTGCCCCCCGCCTTGACCGACGGGGCCGACAGGCGCGGCGCGGACAAGGTGAAGCGGGTGTAGCTGAGGCCGTAACCGAACGGATAAAGCGGCTTGGTCGTATCGAACAGATAGCCGCGCTGCGCGCTCGGCTTGACGTTATAGACCATCGGCAGCTGCCCGACATGGCGGGCCACCGTCACCGGCAGCTTGCCCCCCGGATTGACCCGCCCGAACAGCGTATCGGCGATGGCATGACCCTGCTGCTCGCCGCCATACCAGGTTTCGAGAATCGCATCCGCCTGTTCGGCGATCTTGGGATAGGACGGCGGGCGACCGTTGACGAGGACGACGACCAGTTTCTTGCCCAGCGCCTTCATCGCATCGAACAATTCCTGCTGCTCGCCGACCAGGTCGAGGCTGGCGCGGTCGCCCAGATGCGCGTCGGCCCAGGCTTCGCGGCTGGTCTGCTCGGTGTCGCCGATGAACAGCAGGATCGTGTCCGCGCCGCGCGCGGTCTCGACCGCTTGCGCGATGCGCTTGCGGTTCTCGGCCGGGTCGGCGAGCTTGACCTCGTCCGCCCACCAATCGTCATTCTCGGTGATCTTGACGCCCTCGGCATGCACGATCTTCGCCTTGTCGCCGACGAGCGCGCGGATGCCCTGCAGCGGAGTCACTGTCTCGGGCGGGATGCCATAATAGCCGCCCAGCCGGGCGACATCGGCATTGGGCCCGATCACCGCGATCGTCTGCGGCGTGTCGAGCGACAGCGGCAGCGCGGCGCCGTCATTCTTGAGCAGCACGAACGACTTGGCCGCCGCCGTGCGCGCCAGTGCGACCGATTCCGGGCTGTGGTTGATCTTGGTGTCCGCGAGCCTGGCGTAGGGATTTTCGAACAGCCCGGCGCGGAACTTGATGCTCAGCATCCGCGCCGTAGCAGTATCGATCGCCGCCTGGCTCACCTCGCCCTTGCGGACGAGTTCGATCAGCGTCGAATAGGCCGTGGCGTTGGGCAGTTCGCTATCGACCCCCGCCGCGAGTGCGCGCTTGGCGGCGTCGGCATTGGACCCGGCGATGCGATGGATGCCGACCATCTGCTCGATCGCATAATAATCGCTGACGACCGCGCCGGGGAATTTCCATTCCCCGCGGAGCACGTCTCCCAGGAGCCATTTGTTCGCGTGGCTGGGGACGCCGTCGATCTCGTTATAGCTCGCCATCACCGCCTCGACCCCGGTGCGCGTGACGACCGCTTCGAATGGCGGGAAAAACACTTCGCGCAGCGTGCGTTCAGCAATGGGAGCGGGGCCGATATTGGTGCCGCTTTCGGGCTGGCCATGGCCGGTCATATGCTTGAGCGTGGCGAACACCTTGCCTGGCCCCAGCACACGCGCGCGGTTGGTGCCCTGCAGCCCCTCGACCGCGGCGACGCCCATTTCGGACACGAGGTGCGGGTCCTCGCCGAACGTCTCCTCGATCCGGCCCCAGCGTGGGTCGCGCGCGACATCGACGACGGGGGAGAGGACGAGATGGACGCCGCGCGCCCGCACTTCGCGCGCGATGGCGCTGTTGATCTCGCGGATCAGATCGGGGTCCCAAGTCGAGGCAAGCCCGATCGACTGCGGATAGCTGGTCGCGTCCTGTGCGGCGAGCCCGTGCAGCGCCTCTTCATGGAACAGCACCGGGATGCCGAGACGGGTGCCGTCGACCGCCCATTTCTGCACCGCATTCACATAAGCGATGCTGTCAGCGATGCTGCGCGGCGGAGTGACGCGGGGCGACACCGGACCCTTGCGGTCCGAGGGGCGGGCGAGCTGACCAATCCCGTGCGGATGCTTCGCCGTCGCCTTGACCGGGTCGAACCGGTCCTGCGCATCCTGAATCTCGACCTTGGTATCCCAGATCGAGGTGATCTGCGCGATCTTCTCTTCCAGCGTCATCCGCGCGAGCAGGTCGGCGACGCGCGTCTCCAGCGGCAGTTCGGCGTTGCGATAGGGGGCGTCCGCCGGGGGGCGTTGTGCCGTCGCCTGAGCGGCACCGCCAACCGGGGTGGCAGGCGTGCTGGCCATCACTGCGGGCGCTGCCGATACGCTCGCCAGCAACAGGGCGACCCAAGCCTTTCGCATCATCACTCTCCTGAATCGAACCGCAAAACGGTCTTTATTGTTAGCGCTACCATGATATGACGGAGTCGCGCTTGTCAAGCCGCGACCGGGCAGGAATCGGATCGGCGCGCGACGAAGGGGATGAGGATGGGGATCGCGCGGCTTTGTGCCCTGCTGCTGCTCGTAATGGCGCTGACGGCGGGCGGTGTGGCGCGGGCGGAGGACGGATATTGGCTGTGGCTCCGCAATGCGCCGCTGAGCGATGCTGCGCAGCATGAGCGCGTCGCCGTCACATTGATCGGCAGCGATTCGCCGACCGCCGAGCTGGCGCGCGCGGAGCTGCAACGCGGGCTTGCCGAGCTGCGCGTCGCATCGCAATCCGCGATCACGTTGCGCAAACGCGCCCGGTCGGGTGAGCGCGCCGGGGCGTTTCAAATCGATGGCCCGGCCATCACTTCAGCCAGCGAAACCGGTCTTCTTTACGGTGTCTTCGCGCTGCTGCGGGAGCTGGGGCAGGGCAAGCCGCTGTCCGCGATCCGGCGCGATGAAAGCCCCGCTTATGACCTGCGCATGCTCAACCATTGGGACAATCCCGACGGCCATGTCGAGCGCGGCTATGCCGGGCGGTCGATTTTCGACTGGTGGCATCTGCCCGGCCATGTCGATGCGCGGATGACCGATTATGCGCGTGCCAATGCCTCGATCGGCATCAACGGCGTCGTCATCAACAACGTCAACGCGCGCGCGATGATGCTGGAGCCGCGCTATATCGCCAAGATCAAGGCGCTGGCCGACACCTTCCGACCCTGGGGCATCCGCGTCTATGTCTCCGCCCGCTTCTCCGCGCCGCGCGACATCGGCGGGCTGAAGGTCGCCGACCCGCTCGATCCTGCCGTGCGCGCCTGGTGGAAGACAAAGGCCGACGAGATCTACGCGACGATCCCCGATTTCGGGGGTTTTCTGGTGAAGGCCAATTCCGAAGGCCAGCCGGGACCGCAGGATTATGGCCGCAGCCATGCCGATGGCGCGAACATGCTGGCCGCGGCGATCGGCGACCGCGGTACCGTGATCTGGCGCGCCTTCGTTTATGCCGCCGAAAATCGAGAGGACCGCGCGAAGCAGGCATTCACCGAGTTCGCACCGCTTGACGGCAAGTTCGCGCCGAATGTGGTGGTTCAGGTGAAGAACGGACCGATCGACTTCCAGCCGCGCGAGCCGTTCCACCCGCTGTTCGGGGCGATGCCGAAGACGCGGCTGAGCCTGGAGCTGCAGATTACCAAGGAATATCTCGGCTTCGCTTCGCACCTCGCCTTCCTCGCGCCCTTGTTCGAGGAGGCGCTCGACGCCGACACCGGGCGCAGCGGCAGTGTCGCGCGGACGGTCAGCGTGATTGCCGGCGTTGCCAATACCGGAAGCGACCGCAACTGGACCGGATCGCATTTCGATCAGGCGAACTGGTATGCCTTTGGCCGCCTGGCGTGGGATCCGCGCCTGCCGAGTGCGCAGATCGCGCGCGAATGGGCGACGCTGACGTTCAGCCGCGACCCGGCATTCCTCAATGCGGTCGTGCCAATGATGCTGGGTAGCCGGGAGGCGGTGGTCGATTACATGACCCCGCTCGGCCTTGCGCATGTGATGGGCACCGGGCACCACTATGGCCCCGCGCCGTGGGTGTCGGACCTCGCCCGGCCCGAATGGAATCCGGTCTATTACCACCGCGCCGATCGCGACGGCATCGGCTTTGACCGGACCGCCACCGGCAGCAACGCGCTCGCCCAATATGCGCCCGACGTGGCCAAGCGGTTGCTCGCGGACGAGGAACTGCTGCTATGGTTCCGCCGCGTGTCGTGGGACCATCGGTTGAGCAATGGGCGGACGCTGTGGGAGGAACTGCCGCGCCACTACGACCGCGGCATCGCGACGGTCGAGCGGATGCGCGCGACCTGGGCCAGTCTCGCGCCGTATGTCGATGCGCAGCGCCATCGCGCGGTCGCCGACTTCCTCACGATCCAGCGCGACGAGGCGCAATGGTGGCGCGACGCCAGCCTTGCGTACTGGTCGGCCACGTCCGGTCGCGCGCTGCCCGCCGGTCATGCTGCACCCCCGCACCCGCTCACCTGGTACCAGGCGCAGCGTTTTCCCGAGGCACCGGGCGAATGATTGCGCTCCCACTTCGAGTGACGCTGCGCTTGCTGCGACGGGCAAACGGGGCGTATGTGCCATGATCATGGCCTCTACCGCATCTGCCAAGCCCCGTTCGTCCCGCCGCCGTGGTGGCGCTCCCACCATCGCCGATGTCGCGGCGGAGGCGCATTGCTCGCCGATGACGGTCAGCCGCGTGATCAATGGCGAGGGCAATGTGCGCGAGAATACGCGCGAACAGGTGCTGGCCGCGATTGCCAAGCTCAACTTCGCGCCCAACCGCGCGGCGCGCAGCCTGGCTGGTGGCGAGCAACTGCGCATCGCACTGATGTTCGACAACCCCTCGGCTTCTTACCTCAGCGAATTCCTGATGGGCGCGCTGGAAGAGGCGAGCCGCGCCGACATCCACCTCGTCGTCCAGAATTGCGAGAATGTCGCTGAGGCCAAGTCGCTGGTCCATCACCTGATCGATGGCGGGATCAGGGGCTTCATTCTCCCCCCGCCCTTGTGCGACGACCAGAGCGTGCTCGACCTGATCACCGACGCCGGTGCCATCGCCATCGCGGTCGGCCCCGGCAAGGCGAGCGGATCGCATGCCGCCGTGCTGATCGACGATTTCCAGGCCGCATATGATATGACGCGGCACATCATCGACCTGGGCCATAGCCGCATCGGCTTCATCATCGGCAACCCCGAACAGGTGTCGAGCGGCCGCCGCCTCAACGGCTACAAGGCCGCGCTCGAAGCCGCCGGCATTCCGATCCGCGAAGAACTGATCGCGCAGGGTCGCTTCACCTATCGCTCGGGCATGCAGGCGTCGGAGCGGCTGATCTCGGTCGATCCGCGCCCGACCGCGATCTTCGCATCGAACGACGACATGGCCGCGGCGACCGTCGCGGTTGCGCACCGGCTGCACCTCGACGTGCCCAACGACATCACCGTCTGCGGGTTCGACGATACCGCGATGGCGAGCACGATTTGGCCCGAGCTCACCACGATCCGCCAGCCGATCCGCGGCATGACCGCCTGGGCCGTGTCGGCGGCAGTGCGCTTCCTCAAGGCCAAGCGCAACGGCGAGCCGCTGGAGGTCGAACAGAAGACCTTGCCCTATACGTTGGTGCGTCGCGATTCGGATTCCGCGCCGACCCTCGCCCACCGCGCCTCGCCCAAACGGAGTCCCAATGCCTGACGACACACCGGTGCGGCTGCGGTCGCGCGACTGGTTCGACAATCCCGAACGCTGGGACATGACCGCGCTCTATCTCGAGCGGTTCATGAACTATGGCGTCACGCCCGAAGAGCTGCAGTCGGGCAAGCCGATCATCGGCATCGCGCAGTCGGGCAGCGACCTCAGCCCCTGCAACCGCATCCATCTCGATCTCGCCAAGCGCGTGCGCGACGGCATTCGCGACGCGGGCGGCATTCCGATCGAGTTTCCGGTCCATCCGATTTTCGAAAATTGCCGCAGGCCGACTGCGGCGCTCGACCGCAACCTTGCCTATCTCGGCCTGGTCGAACTGCTTAACGGTTACCCGATCGACGGCGTGGTGCTGACCACCGGCTGCGACAAGACCACGCCGAGCCAGGTGATGGCGGCGACCACGGTCGACATCCCCGCGATCGTGCTGTCGGGCGGGCCGATGCTCGACGGTTGGCATGAAGGCGAGCTGGTCGGTTCCGGCACCGTGATCTGGCGCAGCCGCCGCGCGCTCGCGGCGGGCGAGATCGACGAGGCCGAGTTTCTGCGCCGCGCGACCAGCAGCGCGCCCTCGGCCGGGCACTGCAATTCGATGGGCACCGCATCGACGATGAACGCGGTCGCGGAAGCGCTCGGCCTGTCGCTCACCGGCTGCGCGGCGATCCCGGCGCCCTATCGCGAGCGCGGGCAGATCGCCTATCGCACCGGTCAGCGCATCGTGGACATGGTGCGGGAGGATCTGCGTCCATCGAAGATCCTGACGCGCGAGGCATTCCTCAATGCCATTGCCACCGTCACCGTGTGCGGTGGATCGTCCAACGCTCAGCCGCATATCGTCGCAATGGCGCGCCATGCGGGCCTCGAGCTGGAGCCGGAGCTCTGGTACGACCATGGCTATCACCTGCCGCTGCTCGTCAACATGCAGCCCGCAGGCAAGTATCTCGGCGAGCGCTTCCACCGTGCGGGCGGCGTGCCCGCCGCCATGTGGGAATTGCTGCAGGCGGGGAAGCTGCACGGCGATTGCCTGACCGTAACCGGGCGCAGCGTCGCGGAGAATCTGGCGGAAAGCGAGGCTCGCGATCGTGAGGTGATCCGCCCCTTCGCCGATCCACTGCAGGAGAATGCCGGCTTCCTGGTACTCAGCGGCAATCTGTTCGACTTCGCGATCATGAAGACGTCGGTGATCTCCGCGGAGTTCCGCAAACGCTATCTCTCGCGGCCCGGTGCGGAGAATGTGTTCGAGGCGCGTGCGATCGTGTTCGACGGGTCGGACGATTATCACCACCGCATCAACGATCCCGATCTGAACATCGACGCCGACTGCATCCTCGTGATGCGTTCGGCCGGCGTGCTCGGCTGGCCGGGGTCCGCGGAAGTGGTCAATATGCAGCCGCCCGATGCGCTGATCCGCAGCGGGGTGAACTGGCTGCCGACGCTCGGCGATGGCCGTCAGTCGGGGACGTCGGACAGCCCCTCGATCCTCAACGCCTCGCCCGAAAGCGCGGCGGGGGGCGGGCTGGCGTGGCTGCGCACCGGCGACACGATCCGCATCGACCTCAACACCCGCCGCTGCGACATGCTGGTCGAGGCGGACGAGATCGTGCGGCGCAAGGGCGATGGGTTGCCCGAGGTTCCGGCGAGCAACACGCCCTGGGAGCAGTTGGCGCGCGAAAAGACCGGGCAGCTGGGCGAGGGCGCGGTGCTGGAGTTCGCACTGGACTATCGCCAGACGTCGAAGACGCTGCCGCGACATAATCATTGAACCGTTCAATTCCTCCCCTGCGCAGCAGGGGAGGGGGAC
>NZ_LSJM01000413.1 GCF_001557215.1 Sphingomonas sp. CCH9-E2
GCCGTCCTCCCCCTCCGTCGCCTTCGGCGCCACCTCCCCCTGGCGGGGGAGGATTTCCTTACCGCTTCGGCTGCACCGGCGGGGGCGGGCCGAAGGCTTCGTCGAGCAGGCGGGCGAGGCGCAGGCCGCCGCGCTTGATCTGCGCCTGCATCATCGGGACCAGCTTTTCGATGTCGGCGGCGTCGAGCTTGCCGCGTGCGGGCAGGTCGGCGCGGCATGGATCGCCGTCGAACGCGGCCTCATAGGCCATGTGCGACGCCTGCCAATTCTCGCGGCTCCAGTCCTCGACCGTGCCGGCGCTTTCCTTGGCGCGCTCTTCGGCGGAATAGACCTGGACCACCGGCGGGGGCGAGGTGATCGCGCGCTCGGCCAGCCAGCCATCCGTGATGCTGTGCAGGTTGAGCCGCTCCGGGCCGTAGATGCCGTAATCGGTGCGCGCGCGGTTGCCGCCAAGATCGCCCTTGTCGCCCGCGTGTAGCGGCTGGTGCAGGTCGCCGACGAAATGGGTGAGGAAGGCGAGCGCCATCACCTTTTCGCGGACCGGCACGTCCTTGTCCTGCAACAGCTTCACGCCGCGTTCGATCTGCGCCGAGACGCAATTGCCGTCGGGGCAATTGCCCTTGAGCGTGAACGGCTTGCAGATGTTCACATTCTGATAGTGCCAGTTGTAGGCATAGCTGAACCGCTGCCCCAGCGGCTTGATGCAGTCGGCCCACACGCTCGCCTCTTCCAGCGTTTTTGCCGGGCAGGTCGGGGTTTCGAGTAATCCCTGTCGCGCCAGCAGGCGATCGATCGCGCGGCGGGTTTCGGGCTTCACATTCTTGTAGGCGATCGTCGCCACGGTCTGATGCCCGAACTCCCAATAAGCGAGCGCGGGGGTGGCGACAAAACTGGCGGCGAGCGCGAACAGCGCGATGAGGGAACGAATCATGTGAAGCCTCTACTGAATCCTCCCCCTCCGGGCAGGATTTTTTGGATCAGTCCTCGTCGCCATAGATCGCGACGGTCTTGGTGCCGCCCGCCGAAACCTTGCCGCGATACATGCCGGGCGTGTTGAAGCTCCACGCCGTCTCGCCGTTCGGGCCGGTGACGATGACGCCGCCAGTGCCGCCCAGCGCGCGGGTTTCAGCCATGACGGTGTCGGCTGCGGCCTTGAGGCTTTCGCCCTTGAAGCGCACGCGGGCGCAGATTTCGTGGGCGACGCCCTCGCGGATGAAGAACTCCCCTGCCCCGGTCGCCGAGACGGCGCAGGCGCGGTTGTCGGCATAGGTGCCGGCACCGATCAGCGGCGAATCGCCCACCCGGCCCCAGCGCTTGCCGGTGACGCCGCCGGTGGAGGTCGCGGCGGCGACGTTGCCTGCCTTGTCGCGCGCCACCGCGCCGACCGTGCCGTACTTCATGTCGACATCGAACCAGCTGGTCTTCTGCGCCTTCATCTTCTCAAGCTGCTGGCGGCGCTCCTCGGTCGCGAACCATTCGGGGCCGACCTGCTCCAGCCCCTTTTCCGCGCTGAACACGTCCGCGCCCTTGCCCGCGAGCATAACGTGCGGGCTGTCCTCCATCACCTTGCGCGCGAGGGCGATCGGGTTCTTGGTCCGGGTGACCCCGGCGACCGCGCCAGCGCGGCGGTCCGCCCCGTCCATGATCGCGGCGTCGAGTTCGTTGGCGCCTTCATAGGTGAAGACCGCGCCGCGCCCGGCGTTGAAGTGCGGATCGTCCTCCAGCACCTTGACTGCCGCCTCGACCGCGTCGAGCGCACTGCCGCCCTTGGCCAGGACCTTCGATCCCGCTTCCAGCGCCGCGTCCAGCCCCTTGCGCGCTGCCGCTTCGCGCTCCGGCGTCATCTTGTCGCGTTCGAGCACCCCAGCACCGCCATGGATGACGAGCGTCCAGTCGGGTTGGCTTTGCGCGGTGGCGGGGGCGGACATCAGCAGGGCTCCGATCAGCAGGGAAAGGCGGTTCATACGGCCTCCGGGGTCAGTTTAGACGGCGCGGCGACGCGGCGGGCATAGCGCAGGCCGATCAGCGGCCGCAGCCACGGCACTTCGCGGCCAAAGCGATAGAACAGCCAGCAGCCCAGCATCGTCACCGGCACCAGCACTGCGAACTCGACCGCGGCGGGCAGCGCCAGCTTGAGCAGCCAGTACATCGCGACGACGATGATCGTCTGATGGATCAGGTAGAAGGGGAACACCGCCTCGGTCAGCATCGGGCGCAGGCGGTGGTCGCGGTTGAGATAGACTTCGGCGATCCCGATCAGCGCCGCGATCATCATCCACGCCTGAATGTAGCGCGCGGCGAGCATCGAGCGTTCCGCCAGCCACGGCGTCTTGACGGTATAGGCGATGTCGATCGCGGCGGTGACGGCGTATCCGGCGAGGCCAATCGCCAGCGCCGGCTTCCACAGCCGCGCGATCCACCCCATCACCGGCTTCGACCCGGCCAGCGCAAAGCCGAACAGGAAGGCTGGGAAGTAAGCGAGGTGCGCGACTCCGTCGTTGATCACGTCATGGCTGTCGCTCCAGCGCTGAAACACCACCACCTGCGTCATTAACAGCCAGGCGGCGGGCAACAGCAGCACGCGGGTGCCCGAAAACAGTCGGTCGAATATACGCTGCGCCGTGGCGCCGCCGGGCAGGCTGGCGATCAGCACCAGGCCGAGCGTGTAGAGATAGAGATAGCCGACGAACCACAGATGGTTCCACGTCGGCAGGATGATCGGGCCGAAATCGCCGAAATACCAGTAATGCTGGGTCCAGAAGGTCCAGTAATCGAACGGATAGGCCCATTGCGTGCGCAGCTCGACCCAGCTTTGCGGGGGGACGATGATGGCGACGCCGAACAGCAACGGCAGGATCAGCCGCCAGCTGCGATCGGCCATGAACTGCCCGGCTTCGCGCGACTTGAACCACAGCGCGCGGCTGGCATAGCCCGACACGACGAACAACAGGGTTAGCCGCCAAGGGTTGGTGAACAGCATCGGCACCGTGACCCATGCGGCGGGCTCGGCGGTCTTCACATGATAACCCCATGGCACAAAGACCATGCCGATATGGTAGAAGATCAGCAGGCCGAACGCCCCGATCCGCAGCCAGTCCATGCCATAATGCCGTTCCACCCGCGCGCCTTAGCGGGGGAATGCGCCGGGTGAAAGCCGCCCCGACGGGCGGCTCAGGCGATTTGCGGCGACCGTTGCGCGGCAGCCATCGGTGCGCGCGGACCGAGCCCGATCAGGGGACGCAGCCAGCCGATCTCGCGCCCGATCAGATAGGTCAGCGTACAGGCGAGCGCCGTTCCGCCGAGCAGGACGAGGAACTCCACCCCCGCCGACAGATGCAGCGGGAGCGTGTGCCAGGCGATCAGCACGATGGCGGGCTGGTGGACGAGGTAGAAGGGGAACACCGCCTCTGCCATCGTCTTGCGCCAGCGATGGTCGCGGTTCCAGAAGCGGTCGGCGAACTGGATCAGCACCAGCGTCATCGCCCAGCCCATCGTCACCTGCCCCGCGCGCGCGACCGCCATCACCCAGTGCGGCGGCACCGTATTGCCGGGGTAGTTGGTTTCGACCACGAGCACGGCAACCCCGCTGACGGCAGCCAGCGCCAACGCCCCACCCCATACGCGGCGCAAGGTCGGCCACAGGATGGGCGAACCGGCGAGCACAAAGCCGAACAGGAACAGCGGGAAGAAATGCGCATGGCCCGCCCAGTCGCGCAGCAGCCCTTGCTCATCCGCGACCACGAATTGCAGCCCCAGCCGCGCGATCACCAGCAGGATCGCGGGCACCCACACCATCCGCCACCCCTGTGCCACCCATGGCACGAACCGCGCGACCAGCGCGTCATAGTGATGCCGCCCGCGCCACAGGATCAGCGCGAGCACTGCTGTATAGGCCCAGAGATAGACCACGAACCACAGATGCTCCCAGCTCGGGAAGCTGCGCCCCCAATAGTCGCCGATACGCCAGTAATCACTGGTCCAGAACTGCAGATAGCCGTGCGGATAGCCCGCCGCGACCACGCGCACCCACATCTCGATCGGGATCAGCACCACCATGCCGAAAGCGAGCGGAACCAGCAGGCGCAGGTTGCGCGCGCGGAAAAATGCGCGCGGACCGCGCGACCGTGCGAACAAATGCCATGAAGCAAAGCCCGACACGGCGAACAGCAGCGGCAGCCGCCACGGCGTCAGCAACGCCATCGGCGCGATCAGCCACGCGAAATTGTAATCGGTATGGATCACCCATGGCCAGGGCGAGAAGACCATGGCGATGTGATAGACGATCAGCAGCGCGAACGCGGCAATGCGCAGCCAGTCGAGGCCGAAATGCCGCCCGGTGTGCGTCTGTCCAAGGTTCGCTTCACTCACACGCCGCGCTATAGGCGGTCGAGCCTCACCAATTGGTTAGCGGGAGCGTCGATGCTGCGAAGGACCTTATTCGGCATGGCGCTGGCGATCGGCGCGACGTCGGCACCCGTCAGCGCGCAGCGGGCGATCACCGCCGATACGCCGCCCGCCGGGCGCTTCGATGCGGCGAACGTGCCGCCCGCGCCGGACTATGACGGTCCCGCCCACTGGGCATCGCTGCCCTGGATCCGCGACGATGGCGACATGACACCGCAGGGCGTGGCGGAGGCGCAGCAATTGCAGGCTCCGGTCGATGTCTTCTTCATCCATGCGTCCGTCCCGCTGCGCCGTGCGGTGTGGAACGCCGACACGACCGATGTCTGGTTCAACGGCGATGTCGGGCAGACGACGCTCCGCAACCATGCGAGCGCGTTCAACGCTTGCTGCGCAATCTATGCGCCGCGCTATCGCCAGATGAACCCGGCGGGAGACGATCCCGCAGCGCGGGAGCTAGCCTATTCCGATGTCGCGCGCGCCTTTGCCGTATTTCGCGCGCGCGTTGGCGACCGGCCCTTCATCCTTGCCGGGCATGGCGAGGGGGCGCGGATCGCGCAGCTGCTGATCGAGCGGGTGATCGATGGCCGGCCGGTCGCGGGGCGGATGGTCGCCGCTTATCTGGTCGGCACGCCGGTGACGCACGACTGGCTGGGCGCGCGACGCGCCATCGCGGCGTGCAGCAGCGCGACCGACAACGGCTGCGTCGTCAGCTGGGTCAGCCGGGCCGAGGACAGCCGGCGGCTGCGCCACCGCCCGCCGATCCTGTGCTCCAATCCGATCAGCTGGACGACCGGCCCCGAAGCGGCGCCCCGCAGCGCGCATCGCGGGGCGTGGATGCGCAACGGTGCGGAGTTTCCCGAAGCGCCGCGCGCGCCCGATGCGGGGCTGGTGAGCGCGCGGTGCGACCGGGATGGCGTGCTGCGCGTGTCCGATCCGGGCGGGATCTATGCCGCACTGGCCGGGCCGGATGGCAGCTATGCCGCGCTCGACATCCCGCTATTCTGGATGGACCTGCGCCAGAATGCGGTTGCGCGCGTCGCCGCCTTTCTCGCCGCCCGGCGATAGGCTATAGGCGCAGCGAACCCGAGAGGAACTTCCATGTCCGTGCGTCCCTGGCGCGATATCACGCGCCGCCACAGCCGTCAGATCATGGTCGGCAACGTCCCGGTGGGCGGCGATGCCCCGGTCACCGTGCAGACGATGACCAACACCCCAACGTCCGATCCGGTCGCGACGCTCAACCAGATTCGCCGGTGCGAGGATGCCGGCGCGGACATCATCCGCGTCTCGTGCCCCGATGTCGAAAGCACTGCTGCGCTCAAGCAGATCGTCCGCGCCGCGCGCGTGCCGATCGTCGCCGACATCCACTTCCATTACAAGCGCGCGCTGGAAGCCGCGGATGCGGGCGCGGCGTGCCTGCGCATCAACCCCGGCAACATCGGATCGGCCGATCGCGTCAACGAAGTGGTCAACGCGGCCAAGGCCAATGGCTGCGCGATCCGCATCGGCGTCAACGCGGGGTCGCTCGAGAAGGATCTGCTCGAAAAATATGGCGAGCCCTGCCCCGAGGCGCTGGTCGAAAGCGCGCTCGACCATATCAAGCTGTTGCAGGACCGCGATTTTCACGAGTTCAAGGTCGCGGTGAAGGCGAGCGACCTGTTCCTCGCCACCGCCGCCTATCAGCAGCTCGCCGAAGCGGTCGATTGCCCGCTGCACCTCGGCATCACCGAGGCCGGCGGCTTCGTCGGCGGAACGGTGAAGAGCGCGATCGGCATCGGATCGTTGCTGTGGTTCGGGATCGGCGACACGATCCGCGTGTCGCTCTCCGCCGAGCCGGAAGAAGAAGTGCGCGTCGGGTTCGAGATCCTGAAGGCGCTCGGCATCCGCAATCGCGGCGTGCGCGTGGTGAGCTGCCCCAGCTGCGCGCGCCAGGGGTTCGACGTGATCCGCACCGTCCAGACGCTGGAGGAACGACTCCAGCATATCCGCACGCCGCTGTCGCTCAGCGTCCTCGGCTGCGTCGTCAACGGCCCCGGCGAAGCGCGCGAGACCGATATCGGCCTGACCGGTGGCGGTAATGGCAAGCACATGGTCTATCTGGCCGGGGTCACCGATCACACAGTCGAGGACGCCGACATGCTCGACCATATCGTCAAGCTGGTCGAGGCCAAGGCAGCGGAGATCGAGGCGGCGAGTGAGGCGCAGGTAGTAGCCGCCGAATAGGTCCTGTGCTACGTGTCAGGTCCGAAAGGATCGGACATGACCTATCACGCCAAGATGATCGCGGGCGGCAAGATCGTCGTCCCTGCCGAGGTGCGGCGCGCGCTCGGCGTGAAAGATGGCGATTCGATCGTGATCGAGCGCGATGAACGGGGCCAATTCATCCTCAAGACCTACGCGCAGGTCGTGAAAGAGGTGCAGGCCAAGTTCAAAGCCATGGTCGGGCCATACGAAGGCAGCCTTGTCGATGAGTTCATCGCCGATAAGCGCCGCGAAGCCGAGGAAGAAGATCGGCGCACGCAGGAATGGCTCGCCGAGTATCACAAAACCAAATGAGCTGCGTTCTAGATGCGTCCGCGATCATCGCGCTTGCCTTGGGTGAGCGCGGCGGCGGGGTGGTGGCAGCATTGGCGAAGGGGGCGCTGATGTCCGCAGTCAACATGAGCGAATTCCTTCAGCGCATGGCCGACAGGAATGTGCCGCATGACGATGCAGCCGAACAGCTTGCGCGCTTTGAGATCGATATCGTCGCGTTTCAGCATCACCACGCCATTCAGGCCGCCGCGTACCGTCCGCTGACCCGACATCTGGGCCTCTCGCTGGGCGATCGCGCGTGCCTAGCGCTGGCGCGTGAGCGTCAATCAACCATTCTTACCGCCGACCGCCGCATGGCCGAGGCCAATGTTGGTCTCGACATCCGTATGATCCGCTGACCCTCGCCTTCCCGCGCCCGGCGCGCTAGGCGGCGGCGATGTCGCGCCCCGCCTCCCCCCTCATCGCCTTTGCCGCTGCGTCGCTCGGCATCGCCATTTTCTCGTCGATGGATGCGGTGATGAAGGGGCTGGTGCTGGCGCTGGGGGCCTATAACGCGCTGACCTGGCGGACGATGGCGGGGATTGTGGCGAGCGGCGTCCCCTATGCGCTGTCGCGACCCAGGCGACCGAGCCGGGAGGCGATGCGGCTGCACCTCATCCGCGCGGCGGTGTCGGCGGTGATGGCGTTCCTGTTCTTCTGGGGGCTGGGCCGGGTGCCGATGGCGCAGGCGATCGCGCTTGCGTTTATCGCGCCGATCATCGCGCTGTTCCTGGCGGCGTGGCTGCTGAAAGAGCGGATCACGCGCGTCACCATTATCGCTACCGCGCTTGCCTTTGCCGGGGTCGTGCTGATCCTGTTCGGACAGGCACAGGCGCAATTGGGGCGCGAGGCGTTCTGGGGCGCGATCGCGATCCTCGCGTCCGCGGTCGCCTATGCCTGGAACATCATCCTGATGCGGCAACAGTCGCTGGTCGCGGGACCGATGGAGGTCGCCTTCTACCAGTCACTGTTTATTTCCATCGCGTTCCTGTTTGTCGCGCCATGGTTGTTGAAGCTCCCCGCGGTTGAGCATGTTCCAGCGCTGGCGCTAGCGGCGGTGCTGGCGACGATGTCGCTGTTCCTGCTGAGCTGGGCCTATGCCCGGGCCGAGGCCAATTATCTTGCGCCGACCGAATATACCGGTTTTTTGTGGGCGACCCTATGGGGTTGGGTGGTGTTCGGCGAGCGCGTGTCGCTGTTCACCGTGGCCGGGGCGGCGTTGATCGTCGGCGGCTGCATCATCGCGGCGCGGCGGCGCGACCATGCGCCGGTCGCCGATACGGAGGCACAGATTTGATCACGATCCGTCAGGCCGAGGCGCCGGATTTCGAGCTGGTCGCTGCGTTCATCCGCAAGCTCGCCGAATATGAGAAGCTCGCCCATGAAGTGCGCTTCGACGACGCGACGCTCCACCGTCATCTGTTCGGGCAGCGCCCGGCGGCCGAGGTACTGATCGGCGAGGTCGACGGTGCGCCCGCCGGGTTTGCGCTGTATTTCCAGACCTTTTCGACCTTCGAGGGCAAGCCCGGCATCTGGCTGGAAGATCTGTTCGTCGAGCCGGATGCGCGCGGCGTGGGGCTGGGCCGGGCGCTGCTGTCGCGGCTGGCGGCGATGGTCATCGAGCGCGGCGGGGCACGGCTGGAGTGGAACGTGCTCGACTGGAACGAGCTGGGCAAGGGCTTTTACCGGACCATCGGTGCGGCGCATGTCGATGGGTGGGAACGCTGGCGGATCCAGGACGACGCGCTGGCGGCGCTGGCCCATGGCGTTTGACGCGGGCCTGATCGACTGGGCCAAGGAGGCGCTGGAGCCGCTCGGCACCATCACCCACCGCCCGATGATGGGTGCGGCCGTCCTCTATTGCGACGGCCGCGTCTTCGCCGTGGTCGATGAGGAAGCGATCTACTTCAAGAACGACAAGGTCAGCGCGGCCTTGTGGGACGAAGCTGGATGCCCGCCCTTTACCTTCACCGGAAAGGATGGCGAGACGGTGTCGATGAACTATCGCCGCGCGCCGGACGACGTCTATGACGACGCCGAGGCGATGCAGCGTTGGGCGGCGCTGGCCCTGGAAGCGAGCCAGCGCGCACCCGTCAAACGCAAGCGCCGTTAGGCCGCCGCAGCCGCCGCCTTGGCCTGCTTGGCCGCTTCGATCGCCTCGACCACGATCCGCTTGGCTTCCTCGGCATCGCCCCACTGGCCGATGCGGACCCATTTTTCGGACTCCAAGTCCTTATAGTGTTTGAAGAAATGCTCGATCTGCTGAAGCACGATCGAGGGCAGGTCCTGCCGCTCGCCCACGTCCGAATAATAGGGGAAGGTGGTGTCCACGGGGACGCAGATCAGCTTTTCGTCGCCGCCGGCTTCGTCTTCCAGCTTGAGCACGCCGATCGGGCGCGCACGCACGACGCAGCCCGGGATGAAGGGCGAGCGCGAGATCACCAGCGCGTCGAGCGGATCGCCATCGGGCGACAGCGTGTGCGGCACGAAGCCGTAATTCGCCGGGTAGCGCATCGGGGTGTGCAGGATGCGGTCGACGAACAGCGCGCCCGATTCCTTGTCGAACTCATACTTCACCGGTTCACCGCCGGTCGGCACTTCGATGATGACGTTGAGGCTGTGCGGCGCGTCGTCGCCGACAGAGATTTTGTCGATACGCATGGTTGATCCTTGTTATCTGGTCGGCCGATGCCTTGCCCGCGTCAACGGGCCTGCAACAACCTGTCCAGGCCACCCTCTCCGGTGCCGATTTTTTCGAGGCGCGGATAGCGCAGGCCGCCGCTATAGTCGATGGCCGTTTCGCGGTAGCGCGTGCCGCTTTTCACGAGCAACTTGATCGGGGCCTTGCTGGTCTTGGCCTCGACGATCGCGGCCTTCAACCGGTCATCGCTATATTCCCGGCCCGCGACCGCGACGATCGTGTCGCCAAGGTCGAGCCCGGCATTGAACGCAGGCGAGTCCCATGTGACGCTGCCGATCGCCCCGCCCTTGCCCACGGCAAGGCCCAAGGAGTAGCTGAAATCGGCGCGGCTCGCGCGCTTTTCCGCATTCTTGAACGCTGCGGTCGGCTCGTCGGTGTAGATCAGGCGGTAGCCATTTTCGGTGAAGCCGGCGAGCGGCGCCTTGGGCGCGACATCATAGACGCGCGCCTTCAGGAACCCGGCCCAGTCATAGGGCTGGATCCCGTTCAGCGTCGCCGCGACCTCGGCGAGGTCATAGGTCAGCACGCCCCAGTCGCCGTCGCGCATCCCGAAAAAGGCGCGCGCGAAATCGTCCATCGACTTCTTGCCGCGTGACAGCTCACGCAGCTTGGCGTCGGCCTCCAGCCAGATCAGCAGGCCTTCATTGTAATAATCCTCCGACCGCTGCCAGCTGACCCAGCCCTTCGGACGGCGCGCGGAGATGATCGGATCGTTGGTGGTGTCGACCAGCGGACGCCATTGGCGGGCCGGGCGGTTGTCGAGGCTGGCGGCGATGTTGGCGAGCATGTCGAGCGTGTCCTGCTTGCTCACGATGCCGGAGCGCGCCTGGAGGACATAGCCCCAGAATTGCGTCTGCCCCTCATAAACCCACAACAAGGAGTCGCGCATCGGGGTGCGGAAATCGGGGGTCCAGCTGTCGTTGCCGCGGCGGAACTTGCCGTTCCAGCTGTGCACGAATTCGTGCGGGAGCAGATTGCGCGAGCCCGGACCCTCGCTCCACTTGGTGAAATAGCCGGGGCCGACGCCGTTCTCGGAACTGCGGTGATGCTCCAGGCCGATGCCGCCCATCTCGTCGCTGATCGCGAGCAGGAACTCATATTGGTCGTAATGCTGCGCGCCGAACAGCTTCACCGACTGTTCGACCAGCTTCTTGTGCGCCTCGATCTGCTCGGGCTTGGCGTCCAGTTCCTCCGGCTCGTCGGCGAAGACGTTGAGGTCGACCCGGTCCGACAGCTTAAACTCGCGATAGTTGCGCCCGGCGAACACCGGCGAGTCGATCAGCGTTTCATAGTCGGTGATTTCGTAGACATAGGAGTCGCCCACCTTTTTGGCGGGCAGGCCCGACACCGCGGTCCAGCCCTTGGGGTAGGTCACGGTCGCCGACACCGGGATGCGGCGCGTGAAATAGCCGGCGGGATAGAGGCTGACCTGTTCGAATTGCAGGTTCAGCATGGTCGGCGCGATCGACACGCGGCCCTGATCGCGGTCGGTGGCACCGACGAACTGGAATTCGATATCGAGCTGCTTCGCGCCCGCTGGAACGTCGACATGGAACGCCCAGACGTCGACCGTGTCACGAGTCCAGGCCACCGCCTTGCCATTGGCGCTGATCTTGAGGCCCGCCAGCTTCTCGATCTCGCCGCGCGCGGCGTGCTTGCCGGGCAGCCAGGCGGGCATCATCAGCACCATGGGACCGGCGTCGGCAACCGGGATCACCTGCTTCACGCGATAGATCGCCTGCTGAACGTCGGTCGCATCCACCGTGACCGTCATCGTGCCGGGATAGGCGACATCCTTGGCGACCGGGAGGCGGTTGTCGAACGGCAGCGGCTGGGGGGTGCTGTTCTGGGCGGTGGCAGCGGAAGTGGCGAGCAACAGGACGGTGAGCGCAACGGCGCGACGCATGAACGAACCTTTCGGGAGGGGTCGGGTTATTTTGTTACCCTAATCAGTCTGGGGCGGGGAGGTAAAGCCTTGGCGCAAACAGGCTTCACGGCTTGCTTACCATTTTCGCGCTAGACGATGCACCATGTATCACGACCCCGCCCTTGCCCGCAGCGTCAAGGCCGATCCGCGGCCCAAATCCGCCGTCAGCACCGGATGCGGCCTGGCCGGCCTGGTCGGGATGGCGATCTGGCTGACCGTCGCGCGGACCTATGGCCTCGACGGTCCCTTCGCGGCGTTGGTCAACCTCGCGGCGGGTGGCATCCCGATGGTGTTGTGGGCGGTGTTCGTCGACAAGGTGCACCGCAATCCGACGACCGGGGTCAAGTGGAGCGATCCGCGCCCGCTCAAGGAAACGCTCGACATTTCAATCACCAAGCTCGCCGGGCTGTGGCTGACCTGGGGCGGGATCGCGGGCATCTATGCCGTGTGCCGTTTCTACTGGGAGGGCAATTTCGCCTTTGCCATGTGGTGTTTCCAGATGGCCGCGCCCGCATTGTTCATCCTGTCGATCCCCTATGTGCTGTGGATCGACCGCCACCTCGAAAAGCCCAAGGACGGCGCCTTCATGCTGGGCGCGTGGCTGATCGGGTCGAAGGAGCCGGTGGACGAGGCCGCGATCCACAATCATTTGCGCAGCTGGGCGGTGAAGGCGTTCTTCCTCGCCTTCATGCTCGCGATTGTTCCGCCGGGGTTTGGGGCGTTCGTGCGTGCGGACGCGAGCGGCATCCTGACCAACCCGATCGCACTCGCCAACTGGCTGATCACCGGCATGTTCATGCTCGACGTGGCGTTTGCGACGGTCGGCTATATCCTCACCTTCCGCCCGCTCGACAGCCATATCCGCACCGCCAATCCCTATGCGGGGGCGTGGGCGGTGGCGCTGATCTGCTACCCGCCGTTCATCCTGATGGGCAATGGCGGGCCGCTCGACTATCATCCCGGCACGTCGGACTGGACGCACTGGCTGGCGGGGCATGATGTGCTGTTGTGGATCGTCGGTGCGGTGCTGGTGGCGCTGACCGCGATCTATGCCTGGGCGACGATGGCGTTCGGGTTCCGCTTCTCCAACCTCACGCATCGCGGGATCATCACGCATGGTCCCTATGCCTGGACGCGGCACCCGGCCTATCTGTCGAAGAACCTGTTCTGGTGGATCGCGACCTGCCCGTTGCTGGTCACGACGGGCAGCCTCGCCGACGCGGCGCGCGCGAGCCTGCTGCTTGGGCTCGTCAGCCTGATCTATTATGTCCGCGCCAAGACCGAGGAAAAGCATCTCGGCGAAGACCCCGACTACCGGGCCTATAGCGAATGGATGGAGCGGAATGCGCCGATCCCGCGGTTCTTTGCGTGGGTGATGGGAAAAAAGCCCGCTTCGACCGCAACGGAACTATAAAGCTCGTCACCCGGCCCTGTGCCGGGGTCCACTCATCCTCCCGCGCGCCGCTCAGAGCCGCTTGCTTCGCGCTGGCCTCCCGGTGGACCCCGGAACACGTCCGGGGTGACGGTTGGTCTGCGGGGCCGCCGACGGGCGATCAATCCTCCCCCGCAAGGGGGAGGTGGCGCCGAAGGCGACGGAGGGGGAGGAAGCG
>NZ_LSJM01000414.1 GCF_001557215.1 Sphingomonas sp. CCH9-E2
CCCCCTCCGTCGCCTTCGGCGCCACCTCCCCCTGGCGGGGGAGGATGAACAGCCCCCCTTTTCAACCCGCCGCGCTTGCGCCACCAGAGCGGCTTAACGGCGCGGCGTTGGCTTCCCATATCGGGCCGATCGTGCCGCCCAAGCAGTCCGAGGATGATTCCCATGTCGACCTATGCCGCCCGCCTTCAGGCCCTGCGCGAGCAGCTCAGCCGCGATCAGCTCGACGGGTTCGTCGTGCCGCTGACCGACGAGCATATGAGCGAATATGTCGGGGCGTACGCGCAGCGGCTCGCGTGGCTGACCGGGTTTCAGGGGAGCGCGGGGAGCGCGGTGGTGCTGCCCGAGGCCGCCGCGATCTTCACCGACGGACGCTATACGATTCAGGTGCGCCAGCAGGTCGACGGCGCGAACTGGGAGTATGTGCCCGTCCCGCAGGTGAGCATCGCCGACTGGCTGCGCGACCATGCGCCGCAGGGCGGGCGGATCGGATACGATCCCTGGCTGCACACGCGCGGCTGGGTCGAGGAGGCGCGCAAGGCGCTGGCCGAGCGCGGGGCGGAACTGGTGGCGGTGAGCCGCAACCCGGTCGACGCGGTGTGGGACGACCAGCCCGCGCCGTCGGACGCCAAGCTGATCGTGCAGCGCGACGATGCCGCGGGGCGAACCAGCGCGAGCAAGCGCGCCGAGATCGCCGACTGGCTGGCCGAGCGTAAGGCGGATGCCGTGGTGCTCTCAGCGCTCGATTCGATTGCGTGGGTGTTCAACGTGCGCGGGGCGGATGTCAGCCACACGCCGGTCGCGCTGGCCTATGCCATCGTCAATGCCGACGGCACCGCCGATCTGTTCGTCGCGAAGGACAAGGTTGGCGACGACGTTGCCCAGCATCTGGGCAATGCCGTGCGGGTGCATGACCGCGCGGCCTTTGCCCCGGCGCTGGCGCAGTTCGCGGGCAAGCGGGTTGCCGCCGATCCGGCCGGCTCGGTCGCAGCCATCTTCGACGCGCTGGACGCAGGCGGTGCGACGATCCTGGCGACGCGCGATCCGGTCGTGCTGGCCAAGGCGATCAAGAACGACGTCGAGATTTCCGGCCACAAGGCGGCGCAGGCGCGCGACGGCGCGGCGCTCGCCCGGTTCCTCAAATGGGCCGAGGCGGAGATGCCCAAGGGCGGGGTGACCGAATGGTCCGCCGCCGCTCGGCTGCAGGCGTTCCGCGAGGAAACCGGCGTGCTGCGGGATCTCAGCTTCGACACGATTTCCGGCACCGGCCCCAATGGCGCGATCCCGCATTACAAGGTGACCGAGGAGTCGAGCCTGCCCATCGAGCAGGGCCACCTCTACCTCGTCGACTCGGGCGGGCAATATGAGGATGGCACCACCGACGTCACCCGCGTGATCCCCGTGGGCGAGCCGACGCAGGAGATGCGCGACCGCTTCACCCGCGTGCTCAAGGGCCATATCGCGATCGCCACGGCGGTGTTCCCGGCGGGGACGACCGGGGGGCAGATCGATGCCTTTGCCCGCCGGCCATTGTGGGAAGTCGGCTGCGACTATGGCCATGGTACGGGGCATGGCGTTGGCGCGTATCTGTCGGTGCATGAAGGGCCGCAGCGGATTGCCGCGCCGAACTATCCCGGCGGCGGCCCGGCCGAGCCGCTGCGCGCGGGCATGTTCCTGTCGAACGAGCCGGGTTACTATAAGGCGGGAGAATTCGGCATCCGCATCGAGAATCTGGTGCTGGTCGTCGAGAAGGACATTCCCGGCGCCGAATCGGTGATGCTGGGGTTCGAGACGCTGACCTTTGCCCCGATCGAGCGCGACCTGATCGAGCCGGGCCTGTTGACCGAGGAAGAGCGGCGCTGGCTCGACGCCTATCACGCGCGCGTGCTGGAGATTCTCGGCCCGCAGCTGTCGCCCGAGGAGCGGGTGTGGCTGGAGGGCAAGTGCCGGCCGATCAACGCGCGCTGACGCGCTTGTCGAGCGCCGATGTTCGCGATACGTTCCACCCGTAACGATTCGGGAGGACGTCATGATCGGCTATGTGACCCTGGGGACCAACGACCTCGCGCGCGCGGCGGCATTCTATGATGCGATCGCGGCGGAGCTTGGCACCGCGCGGATGATGGAGTGGGACGGCGCAATCGCGTGGGGCACGCCGGGTGGCGGCGCGGGGGTGGCGCTGATGCGGCCGTTCGACGGCAATGCGGCGAGCGTCGGCAATGGCGTCATGGTGGCGTTCGAGGCGAAGGACGAAGCGCAGGTCGACCGGCTCCACGCGATCGCGCTGGAACAGGGCGGGCGCTGCGAGGGCGGACCGGGGCCGCGCGGTGACAGCTTCTACGCCGCCTATTTCCGCGATCCGGACGGCAACAAGCTCAACGCCTTCTTGATGAAGGGGTGACGCGTGCTCAGTCCCCGGGCTCGGGCGATGGCGGGACCGGGGGCTTCTCCGCCGTGGCGCGCGCCTGGGCCTTGCGCTTGCGCAGATTGTCGCGGAGCGCGGCGGCGAGGCGGGCCTTTTTGTCGGCGTCGGTCATGGCGCGGCGATAAACCGGGTCGCTGCGCCTTGACAATGGGGCGCTCCCGCGCGAAAGGGCCGCCTCCCAGCGTGGAACGGACTTTCCGCCCGCGCCGAGTGCTGCCGTAGCTCAGTGGTAGAGCGCATCCTTGGTAAGGCTGAGGTCGTGAGTTCAATCCTCACCGGCAGCACCATTTCCCCGACCGAAATCAATGACTTACCGCCGCCTCCGAGTGAGGCGGCGGCGGGCCATCCCCCAACTGGAAGCATATCGGAAGCAGCAGGATTCGCGGCGCCGGATACGCCAGCGTAGGAAAATCGGGGTCCGGAAGGCGTATTCAGCCTCGAACCCGGCTCGACCAGACCGCGCGCTGCAGCCCCCGCGTCAGTGATTCGCATCGAGGCATTTCGGGTGAGTAGCAGCTCGCTGCGGCGGCTGAAGTTTGGGTCATTGAACTTGGGCGGGTTGGGCGGCTCTCGACGGTGGTGCGATACTTGGCATGGGCGAAAGTTTCCCAAATATGCAGATGATAGTCGGCCACGATTTGGAGTCCTCCAAGGCCCGGCGCCAAACTAAACTCCACTGGAGCAAGGCAAACATCTATCTCCATGATAGTCGCTCGCCCGCTTCTGCCGGATGAGCACGTTCCGCCTGTGATAATTTCGCGGATTTCCGACCGATCAACTGGTGAATTGGTCTGCTTCAAACCGCATCAACTATAGTTATTTGTTTACAAGGGAACAGTTTGGCGCAATCTAGCGCACACAATCGCTCGACCGGCTCCCTTGAGAAGTTGTTCGGCCATGAGCCCAGTATGGGGCGTATCGGGGGGAAAGCGGCTTGAGGTCCGCGCCCGCGTGCGGCCAGGGTGGTCATGCCGCGTTTCGAAGTAGCCGAAGTCTTCGTGAACAATGCGCGCTTCGCGCCGACGCGAGAGGCGCTGCACGACGCGCTGATCCAATCCTGTTCCGACATGGGCGTGCGCTACTTCGCGCTAACCCACCACATCGACTTCGGCAGGGAGGCGGGTCCGGCGGTCCGGCTCCACAATTATCCGTCGAGCTGGGAGGAATGGTTCGACGAACGCGGCCTCGGCCGCACCGATCCCATCCACAGGGCCTGCAACCTTGCCAGCGTAGGCTTCGCCTGGTCCGCTGTCCCCGACATGATCAAGCTGACGCCCGACGACAGGTGCGTGCTTGAGCGCGCCTATGAGATCGGGATCGGTCAAGGCTTCACCATTCCCGCCAGCGTGCCCGGCGAAGCCTTGGGGTCCTGCTCCTTCGCAGTCGATGCCGGACATGCCTTCCCCGACGAGTTCCAGTTCGTGTGCCAGCTGATCGGCGCGTTCGCATTCGAGGCGGCCAGGCGCATCTCCGGATCGCGCGACGTCCTGGCCGATCAGTCTCCCATCCTCACTGACCGACAGCGCGACTGCGTGCTCTGGGCGGCCCGCGGCAAGACCGATTGGGAGATCTCGGTGATCCTTGGCGTTGGCCATGAAACGGTGATCCAGCATCTGAAGCATGCCCGCGAGCGCTACGGCGTCCAGAAACGCGCCCTCCTCGCGGTGCGGGCGCTGTTCGACGGACTGATCAGCTTCTCCGACATCCTGAAGCACTGACGCTATCCCCATTTCTTGGAATACCGCCGACCGGCACTGATCGGGATGCTTGGCCCCTCGTCACTTCGAGGGGTTTTGCGCCATGGTTGTTCTCGTCGATTCCACTGTCGACACCGTTGCCGACACCGCGTTCCGGTCGATGTTCGCCGCGCGGAAAAGCGTCTTTATCGATCTGCTCAAATGGGACCTGCCGGTCCTGGACGGGCGCTATGAGATCGACCAGTTCGACGACCAGCACGCGCGCTACCTGATCCTCACCGACAGCGCGAACGAGCATCTGGCGTCGGCCAGGCTTCTGCCGACGACGCGCCCCCACATCCTGGACGGTCTCTTCCCCGCGCTGTGCGCCGGCGAAATCCCACGAGGCCCACGGGTCTGGGAAATTACGAGGTTCTGCCTGGGACGGCAGCTGCGCTCCGCCGAGCGGCGCCTGGTGCGCAATCAGCTCGTCTCCGCCCTGGCCATGCATGCGCTCGATACCGGCATCGATACCTATACGGGCGTCGCCGAGATGGCGTGGCTGCAGCAGATCCTGAGCTTCGGCTGGCAATGCCGCGCGCTCGGCGAACCCCTTCCCAACGGCCGCTGCCTGCTCGGCGCGCTCGAGATCGCGATCACGCCCGACACGCCGGCTGAACTGGCCGCAGGCGGCGTCTGGTCGCCCCTTACCGCCCACGACATGCGGGCGCGCCGCGCCGCCAACGCCTGAGGTATCGCCATGACACAAGATCCGAACGCCAAACCCGCCGGCTTCGACGCCGCGCTGGACCTGCTCATGACCCAGGGCTGGTGCGTCATCCCGAACGCGCTCCCTCGCGAGACCATCGATGCCCTCGATGCCGATCTCGCGCCCATCTACGAGGCGACGCCCTTTTGCGAAGGCGATTTCTATGGCGGCCGGACCAAGCGGTTCGGGAGCCTGCTGAAGCGTTCGCCGCATGCCGCCGCGCTGGCCATGGACGCGTTGATCCTCGCCGTCAGCGAGGCGGTGCTTTCGCCATGGTGCGACACGCTCCAGCTGAACCTGATGCAGGCGATCGCACTGCACCCGGGCGCCCCGGCGCAATTCCCGCACCGCGACCAGGATATGTGGCAGGGCGTGAAGGGCGAGGTCGAGTATCTCGTCAACGTGATGTGGCCGCTCACCCGCTTCACGGTCGAGAATGGCGGGACGATCATCTATCCCGGCAGCCACGGCAGCCAGGCTCTCAATGAGGCGACACCCGAGCGTTCGATCGTCGCGGAATTCGGGCCGGGCGACGCGTTCCTGTTCCTGGGCTCGACGCTGCATGGCGCAGGCGCGAACCGCAGCGGCGAGGTCCGCAAGGCGGTCGTGGTCAGCTACTGCCTTGGATGGCTCAAGCCCTATGAAAACCAGTGGCTCGCCTATCCGCCAGCGATCGCTCGGGGCTTCTCGCCGGAGCTCGCCGCCCTGGTCGGCTACCGCCAGCACCGCCCCAACCTCGGCAACTACGAGGGCGTATGCCCTTCGCTCCTCCTCACGGGAAACCTGCCCGACCATATCGGCGCGGTGGACGCACTGCGGCCTGACCAGGCCGAGGCCGTCGCCGCGCACCGGATGGGCCAGGAGGAAGCCGCATGAGCCCGCTCCAGGCGATGGAGCGGAGCTACGCGACGCTCAAGCAGATGCTGCGGGAGGGCCGGTACCCGCCCGGCGCGCGCCTGGAAGCGAACCGCATCGCCGAAGAGCTGGGTGTCAGCATGACGCCGGTACGCGATGTCCTGCAGCGCCTGGTGGGCGAGCATCTCGTCGAAGCGAGCGCCGGCGAAGGATTTCATGTGCCGCGGCTCGGCGAGGCGGCGCTCCGCGATCTCTACGAGTGGCATTCGGCCCTCGTCCTGATGGCGGTGCGTACCGCTCGCAATCCGCTCGCCATGGATGAGCCGGAGGATGAGACAATCGCATCCAGAACAGCGCTGCTGTTCGAGCGCATCGGCGAGATGGCGCCCAATCGCGAAATACGACTCGCCATTTCGAGTGTTGGTGATCGCCTGCATCCGTTCCGGCTGCTCGAGTCGGAAGTTCTGGAGCCGCTGCTCGGCGAACTCGACGAGCTTGCTAAAATCGACAGCGGACTTCCGCAAGCAATCCGGCGCTATCATCTTCGCCGAATGAAGGCGGTCCCCGACCTAGTTCGGCGCCGTGAAGCCGCCTGACAGGTCCTTCGATTATAATCCGATTATAAACTTCTTATAACCGCCAGCTTGGCGAATCTTCTCTTGGTCGCATCTCGCGACAGGAGAATGATCATGGACCGCGAACCCAACGAAACCGTCGACCTGATCGACCTCGGCGTCGCCAGCGCCGAGACCCAGGGCGGCGACAAGGGTCAGTTCGACCTCGCCGGCCTCGTGATTCCCCCGGGGATCTCGGACGACTGAGCAGCGCGCACCGGCCCGGCGCATGCCGGGCCGGTGCCGTTCCCGGGAAGCGCGGCGCATCGACCACAGCCGATCTGCGTCGCCACCCATGACGGTGGAGAGACATGATGGACCGCAAGACAAACGATACTGACGAGCTCATCGAGCTCGGCGCTGCCACCACGGAGACGCGCGGTGGCTGCACCGGCATCTTCGAGTTTATCGGACTGATCCTGCCGCTGGGACTTTCCCGCGACTGACCGGAGGCGGCCCGGCGATCGGCCGGACCGCTGACCAGCTCGGGGATCGGCCACTATCGATGATCTGGCGAATATTACCGCACGCGACCGTCTGCATCGCCTCGGACAAGCTGATCGTGCTGGATCTCCGGCGCGATCGCTATTTCTGCGTGCCCGACTCCATCGCAGGAGAAATGCGGGCCTGGCTGGAACAGCGCCACAACTCAGCTCCGCCTCCCGCATCCGCTCATATGCTGGAGAAGGCAGGGGTGCGCCGTGAATCGGATCCCATTCCGACCAACGCCCTGAAGGACCGCATCCTCGTGCCGGACGGTTTTGCCAAGCTCGCTGCTGGATCCGAACCTGCCGCGCGAACCGTCAGTGTGGCCCGCCAAGTTGCCGCAACCTGGATTTCGCTACGCTTGATGCCCCTAGAGCGCATCGTGTCGACCAGGCACACGCGAGCGCCGTTGCCGCTGAATGGGGATCTACAAGCAACGCTGACGCTCGCCGCGACCTTCGAGCGTTCCCGGCCTTTCGTTCCTATCGCGCGTAACTGCCTGCTCGACTCACTTGCCCTGGATAGCTGGCTCGCCCGCCGAGGCGTCAGCGCACAATTGATATTCGGCGTGGTTGCCGAGCCCTTCGCGGCGCATTGTTGGCTACAGACCAAGGAGGCCTTGCTCAACGACAGCTACGACAATGTGTCGAGCTTCACTCCGATCCTGGCGCTATGAACAACAGCGCCTTTGTCGCGTGCATCCCGCTCGCGCCCAATTCGCCGCCCGCCTGGCTGCGGACTCTCACCGAAGATATGGAAGCTAAGCAGGGACTGGGCCGGCTAGTCGACCGGCCGAGCCTCGTTATGCTTGGCGATACCGCCGCGGCGCATTTCGATATCCCCGGGAAGCGAGGCGTACTCTGGGGCCATGTCTTCAACCGCCAAGACTATTCGAGAATCGCTGAGGCGCAGGGAGACGCGCTGGCCGGTGCTCCAGTCGACCTCCTTCTCCAGCGCTGTTGGGGCGGCTACGTGGCCGTGCGCGAACTTGAGGACGGCGTCGAGGTGCTGCGCGACCCGTCAGGGACGGTGGCCTGCTATCACCTAGAGCACGACAATGTGCATATCGTAACCTCGCGGCCCGATCTGTTGTTCGATCACTTGCCGATCGTCCCCACATTCGACTGGACAGTCATCGCCCAGTCACTTGCCTATCGAGATATGCGTCCCGCCAGGACCGCGTTGCGCGGCATCAGCGAAATCCTCCCCGGCGTCACGCTAACCATCCGGACCGGGCGCACGCACATTCGGTGCGTCTGGTCGCCTTGGACTTTCGCCGACCCGGCCATGCAATTTGCGGATAGCAATGTCGCGACAGGGGAGTTGCGCGAGACAGCGAGCCGGGTGCTGCGCGCTTGGGGAGACTGTTTCGAACATCCATTGGTCGAAATATCCGGCGGTCTCGACTCCGCGATCGTCGCGGCAGGCTTGTCCCGGGCGGCGGGCGCGCACTGCCTGACATTCGGACCGGCACCGGGCGATGCCAACGAACTCCCCTGGGCACGGGCGGTCGCTTCGCACCTTGGGCTGTCTCTTACCGAGATGGTAGCGGACTTCACGACGGTCGACATCGGACAAAGCGATGCTTGGCGGCAACCAAGGCCGTGCGCCCGCACGCTATCGAAGGCCTTTGATCGGCCCATCCAGGCGCTGGCGAGAGAACGGGACTCGGACGCCTTCTTCGGCGGTGCTGGCGGTGACAGCGTATTTTGCCTCCTGAATTCGGTGTTGCCGGTGCTGGATCGGTTGCGCGCGGAAGGCTTCGGCAAGGGGGTTCTGGAGACTGCGGCAGATATCGCACGCCTGTCGCGCACCAACGTCTGGCGGGTGCTGCTAACGGCGCTGCGCCGATCGGTTCGCCGCGCGGGATCGATGCCGAGCCCGATGACGAACCCATTCCTTGCCACGACGGCACGCGAGACCCTTCCTTGGCCGGCAGACAATCCATGGCTTGAGGCGCCGGAAGGCGTCGCCCCGGGCAAGCGGCGGCACGTCTGGTCGATCACCGCAATTCAGAATCATCTCGAAGGTTATGGTCGCGAGGGACTGGCGCCTTACCTCGCGCCGCTGATGGCACAGCCGATCCTGGAGACCTGCGTTCGGATCCCGAGTTGGTACTGGTGCCTCGGCGGCAACAATCGCGCGATCGCCCGTGAGGCGTTTCGCGGCATCTTGCCCGACTCCGTCATCGATCGGAGAACCAAGGTCTCGTTCAATGCGCTCGTCCACCGAGTCATCCGCGCCAACCTGCCGGCGCTGCGCGAAATGCTGCTCGACGGCGCGCTGGCACGGCACCACCTAATCGACCGAGATCTGGTCGAACTCTATCTTGGCGGAAGAGCAAAGGTGGATCTGCTTCCCGAGCTGATGGCGCTGGTGGACGTCGAGGCATGGGTCAGCCACTGGCAGAGCCGTTCAGTGAACTCCGCCTGCGGACGCTGAACGCAATGCCCGCCAGCGCGCGATCTCGGCGGAACGCTCGGGGTCAGGCGATTCAACGCCGCGTAGCCAGAAGTCGAACCAGGCGAGGTTGCGCTCATAAATGGCAAGCCGATGCGCTGGGTGGCGCTTGGTGTGCCATTCGTCCTCAAAAACGTACATCTCGACGGGTACGCCATGGGCCTTCAGAGCGCTGAACGGCTCCTGCGCCATCCGGAATTCCCCGTCCGCCAGATTCATCAGCAACGGGACGCGCAGTCGAACTGCATTCATGGTGAGCGATTGCGAGCGCCAAAATGCTTGGCCGTCCTCTCCGGGAGTCGGATAGCCGACCGCCGCCACTGTCGCGCCATAGGCCGGGGACACGGTGAAAACCGCGCTGGGCTCGTCGCAGCAATTGGAGACGATCGCCGCCTTGAACCGGTTCGTGTTGTTGAGCGCGAACTGCACGGTGCTGGCGCCGTCGCTCATGCCCGTGATGCCGATGCGCTCGGGATCGACGACCCCGCGCGCGATCACAGCATCGATGCCGGCTTCAAGTGCGACCAGTATCCGCCGACGTCCTGACCAACCGCGGACCTTGATGCGCTGAGCCGCGACATCGTCGGGCTCGGCCGCCGCTTCCGGCGACTCCTTCGGCGCGTTGAAGTTGAGCACGGCGTAGCCATGCAAAGCCAAGAGCTGGATCGGATACTCATCGCCGAGCCCGCCCCGCTGGAAGCCGCGGGAGAGATATTGGACGATGATCAGCGGGTGGCGGTCGCCCGGCTTGTGCGTCGGCGGGAGCACGAGGTCGCCATAGGTGCGCACTCCGTCACCGTCACTCCAAGCCAATCGCTCATGGCCACCGAGACGCACCTCGGCAAACTCCGGATTGGGATCGAACAGCGTCGATCCTCGACCCGACCGAAGGTCAATGCGCGACAGAGTCCGCGGTCGCGTTGCGGACTCGCGCGCACAGATCAGCGCGTCTGGCGCAATTTCGCAGCGCGGCAACCAATCCTCGGTATCGAGAAGGGCGCGCGGCGCAGTGGCCGATCCGGGCTGCCAACGAAATAGGATTGTGCGTCCGCCGTTCAGGACGTTGCCGGCGCGTAGAACCAGCAAGGTTTTGCCGTCGAGCCACCACATGCCACCGATCGGCTCTCGGCACAGCGGAATATCGCACGAAACCGAGCTGCCTCCGGACTGTATCCTGAGCAACGTTCCACCACGCGGCCGTGCTGTATCCTCTTCCGCAACCCACGCTCTGATACCAGCGGGCGATTGCGCGAACAGCCGGGCGTTGGGAGGCGCCCCGCCTTCGCCGGGCGTCGCCATCGCCTTGGCTTCAGCAGGCGTTACCATGCTGATCGCGCCGTTAGCGAGGTCGAGGGCGTTGATCTCGGTTGCGACGGGCAACTTGGGATGCGGCCTGGCGAAGGCGATCGACCAGAAGCGTTCATCATAGTGGAAGCCGGAACGCGCCTCGAGCTCGATCTCTGCAATGCCAGCATCGTAGCCGCTTCGCGTTGTGAAGAGCAGCTTCCGCCCATCGACAGACCAGGAGAGGTTTCTCGGCTCGGTCGTGAGCTGGGTAAGCTGGCGCGCCGGCGCGCCGTCCAGCCCGACCTGCCAAAGCTGGGTCAAGTCCCGATCGCGCCGGAGGTAGGCGAGGGACCTGCCATCAGGCGACCAGACCGGCGCGTCGATCAGAGGAAGTCCGCTCGGCACGCCGGAAGCGCCATAAGGGTCGGTAACCGTCTGGATGAACTGGCCCCCGGTATCGAGCAGGCGCGGAGCGGTGCGCCCGTCGAGCGTAACCAGCACCACACCGATGCAATAGCCATCCGTATCGGGATTGGCCCGCCTGATGATCAGCGCCGCACGCTTCCCGTCCGGCGACAGGCTGAAGGACCTGCTGCCCGTGCTGTCGTCCATCCGGCCGAAATCGCGCAGTTCAATGAGGTCGCGGGCGGTGATGGCCCGTTGACCTGTTGCCGCCCCGGGGGAGGGCGGCAACAGGCGCTCGCTACAGGCCGGAGGCGTTGCGTGCGCCGCTCCGGTCCAGCAGGAGACAAGGGCCAACGTGGCAGTACCGAGCAGGTATCTCACCACGACTTGGTGACCTGGAGTGCGACAAAGCGGCCAAGGGGACTGGCATTCTCGCCATCGAAACCTGTCGTCAGCGTGCCGACCAGATAGGTGACGAAGGGCGGGTCGCTGTCGAGAATGTTGTTCGCGGTGAGCGATACCCTGAGGCCATGGAGCGGACCGGACTCGCGCTGGAAGCTATAGCCGATATTGAGGTCGAAGGTGGTCCAGGACGAGACGCGTTGGGCGGGTGAGGTCGTCTTGTTGACGTATCCGTCGGCATAGTTGGCGAAGACCGTGACGCCGAAGCCACCATTGCTCCACCCGGCGCGGCCCCGGATCCTGAGGTCGATCGGGTTGCCGACGGTGTTCACGACATTGATCGGCGCCGAGGTTTCGGTCAGCTGCTGATTGATGTGGAAGATGTAGGTCGCGACCGCACCAAGTTCGGCCCTGCCGCCGCCCAGGTCGAACCCATATTCGAGATCCACGTCGAGCCCGGACTGCTTGACCACCGACAGATTGCGGGTTCGCGCGTCGGCGATCGCCAGGATCGGCGCGGTGGGCGGCAATCCGGAAAAGTCGAGATAGTAAGGCGAGGCAAACAGTTCGGCGACGCGCGCCGGGGATGGATTGAAGGTCAGGATCGGCGCGTAGATGTCACGGTTGACCAGATAGCTGAAGAGGCTCGAGGCGACGCTTCCGATCCGGTCGCGATAATTGACGTTGAACCAGGTGACCCCCGCACGAAATCCCGGAAGGAACGATGGCTTGAGGTCGCCGCCGAGCGTCCAAGTCGTCGCCCGTTCAGGGCGCAGATTGGGATCGCTGCCGCGCATGATCAGAACGTTGGACGTGCCGCCGGGCGCGGTCGGATCGGGGAGCGGATATGCGAAATACCCGATCGATGCGGGATCCTGGCGCAGATCGTTGAACCCCGGCGCGCGGAAGGACTTGCCCCAGCTTCCGCGCAAGGCAAGCCCGCCGAACGGCTCCCACGCAAAGCCGAATTTGGGATTCGTGGTGCGGCCGAAGTCGCTGTAGTCTTCGGCCCTGACCGCTGCGGACAGGTCGAGGCGTTTGAACAGCGGAATGTGCGCGTCGCCCCCGAACACCGGAATCAGCAATTCGCCATAGACGCCCTTGACCTTCCGCGGACCTGGCAGCGGCGTCGATGCAGTGTTCACTGGCATCAGCGTGGAAGTGTAGGCGATGTTGATCCCGTCGCGGTAGCGATCCTCGCGATACTCTCCGCCGACCGCAAGGCGCAGGTCGCCAGCCGGAAGCCTGAACAGCGGACCATCTGCGCGCAATGTCGCGGACCAGACCAGACCGTTCCAGCTCGACTTGTTGTACCCACGAATGGAGTCGATCGTCGCGGGATTCGTCGAAGCGCCGTCCCCGAAAAGATTGTAAGCGGTAGCGGCGTTGGTGTCGGCCAGTGCGAGCGCCAGCCGGGCGCTGTTGACGCGATTGAGATAGTCATAACGTTCGTCGACACGACCCCAGGTTCCATGGGCATCGACGCGCCACCGCCCGATCGTCCATTCGACCCCGCTGGTCACGCCATAGGCTGCGACCGCGCCGTCGTACCGTTCGTTGCCGAGATCACGCCGGAAGTCGTAGTTCACGCCCACCGGTTGGTGCGTGCCGATCGGATCGACATAGAAGGGATTTGTGACCGGCACCGTCCGCCGCGAGAAGCTGCCGGTGAGCACAGCGGCATTGAAGTGCCGCCAGGTCGCAAGTCCGCGTCCGTAGAAGCGCAGGTTAGGCGTCAGGTCTTGGCTTACGGACAGGAACAGCGAGTGGCGGCGCTGCTCCGGCAATATATCGACGCCGTCCCAGCCGTCGCCGCGATTGGAGACGCCTGCCAGCAATCGTCCCGGCGTCAGTCCGACCCCGTTCTGACCTGCGGGAATGGCGTAGTTCACGCCACCGGCGACGATGGTGCTCGGGTTGGAATAGATGCCACGGCGGTCGGGTCCGCCGAATGGACGCAAGTCCTCGGACACATAGGGACGATCGTCGGCCGAAAGATTGTCGCGCTGATAGAATTCATAGGCGATGACGGCATTGCCGGACGACCATTTGACGCCGAACAGCTGGCTGAACTGATATTCCTGCGCATCGCCATCCGCGGTGCCGATCCGGAAACTTGTCTCCGCGCCGCGGAAGTTGTCGCGCGTGACGACGTTGACCACGCCAGCAACGGCATCCGATCCATAGATTGCGGAAGAGCCGTCTGGGACGATCTCGACCCGCTCGATTACCGAGGCGGGGATCACCGAAAGGTCCGCGAAGGTCCCGGTCGCGCCCGAGAGAGGCGGCCGGTCGCCATTGATGAGCAGCAATGTCGACGTGGGGCCGAGACCGCGAAGGTTGACCCCGCTCCCTCGGCTGACGTTGCCATTCCCGGCCGCGGTCAGCAGGCCGCTGGTGCCTTCGTTCGCACCGCCGCCGAAATTCTGCGGAATCGACTGGACGATCTGCTGCGTGGTGGAGAAGCCACTCTCGGCGATCCCCTTGCGGTCGATCGTAATGACCGGAACGCCCACAGGCCCGCTGCCGCGGATGCGCGTGCCGGTAACGAGAATCTCGCCCTCGCCCTCAGCGGGTGCGTTTCCCTCCTGGGCGGCATCGTCGCGCTGCACGACCAGCGTGTTGCCGACAAACACCACGCGCAGCCGGCTGCCGCGAAGCAACAGCGAGACCGCATCCTCGGGACGGAATTTGCCCTTCAGCGCCGGCGCCTGATGACCCGCCACCAGTTTGGTCGGCGCAATGACCTGCGTCCCCGACTGCTGCACGATCGCGCGCAGCGCTGCGCCCAGATCCTGGCTCGGAATGTCGAATTCGCGCGCATTGTCCGCCTGCGCAAATGCCACCGGCGCAACGATGACCATCGCGGTACCGGCCAAAGCCAGCGCACCCATTTTCCCCATCCGCATCTTTCGCTCCCCATTTTGGCGCCGCCGATTTGGCGGTCTGGGGTGCGAGACGAGGTTTGGCGGAAAACCCGCCTAAAATAATTCGGGGGTCGTTAAGTCTATGGGCGTCGCAGGATCAGGTCGCCTTGCGGCGAGCGCTCGACGCGCAGCGAGAAGGCGGCCGCCAGGGCTGCGGCGAGCTCATCGACCGGAAGCGGCCGAAAGCCCCCCGTCACGCGCTGACCCGCGAGCGACGGGTCACCCAGGCGGATCTTGCGCGCCGAATAACGATTGGTCTGCTCGAGCACGTCACCCAGCGGCACGCCGTCGAAATCGAGCATGCCGGATACCCATTGCTGCGCACCAGGCGGTGCCTTGACTACCTGAGGTGCGCGTAGCCGGTCGGTGAAGCACTCACCGGGCGAAAGCCGCGTGACGGCCGCGACGCTACCCGCGGGCGCGAGGCCGCGGACATCGACCGAACCGCGAAGCAGGCTGACCCTCACCCCTCCCGGCTCGAACCCGACATCGAACAAGGTGCCTAGCGCCGTGACTGTCCGGCCGCCCGCCTCGACCCTGAACGGCCGCGTCGCATCATGGGAGACATCGAACCGGGCACGTCCCCGGACGAGCCGAACAAGGCGCAAATCGCCCGACAAGCGGACCTCGATCGCGCTGTCGGTGTCGAGGGTCACCGTCGATCCATCCGCCAGCTTCACAGTGCGGATCTCGCCCACACGAGACACTGTCGGCTCGGCGACTGCAACCAGCGTCCCGTCGGGCGCTCCACTCGGCGCGCGCAGGAACCAGAAGCCTGCCAACACCACCAACAGCAAGGCGGCCGCCGCGAAGGCCGGTCGCGCACCCGGCAATTCCCAGATCGGGGGCCTGCGCTCGGGCAGGCTACGGTTGCGCCCCATCTCGGTGTCGGCGAGCCCGCCAGTCTCGAGCCATTGCCCGCCGGCCTCCTGATAGGCCTGGCGATGCGAAGGATCTGCGTCGCGCCAGCGCTCGAACTCTGGGCGCAGCATTTCGCGATCGGGACCCCGCATCCGCGCGAACCAGATTCCTGCCTGCTTGGCGACGGCAGGGCTGTAGCTGTCGTCAGGTCCGGGACCCGGCATCAATCCTTGCCCGCGTATTGAATTAGCATCGTCATTGCCTTGGCCATCTGCTTCTCGACGCCCGAGACGGACATGCCGGTCCGTTCGGCGATTTCGTAGTAGCTGAGGCCGTCGAGGCGATGCGCCATGAATATTTCCCGAGTCTTGGGCTTCATCCGACGCATTACCGCCTCGATGCGCGCGAGACTATCGCGTGCTTCGAGTCGTGACACTTCATTCGCCACCGAAATGGCGTCTTCTTCGAACGGGACGTGCAACAGCTCGCCCCGGCCCGCCGCGCTCTTTGCACGGTCGCGCAGCAGGTTGCGAGCCACTTGCCGCAGAAAAGCCCGGGGCCGCGCGATCGGTTCGCTTCGCCCCTGCTCGCTTTGCGCAACGCGGAGAAAGACCTCCTGGGCCACATCGCCGGCGTCCTCGGGATTGGACCGGTAGCGCGTGATGAACCGGACCAATGCGTGGCGCTCATTTCGGTAGATCATCTCGATCCCGAGCGGGCTCGCACTCGCGTCGTCGGGGTCGTTGAACGCCGGAACGGTCGAGGGCGCGGGCGGCGACATCAAGCGTCCCCGCACCGGCAAAGATGTTCTTCGGCCACCAACGCCACCGCCCCGTCTCCCACAAGCGAGACGGGCCGGCAGAAGCCGGGTGTTGAGAACAAGTTTGAGGACTTGCGCCGACGCCTTTAGCCGCGAACGGCCTGAACATACGCGTCGGCCACCCGGCCGCTAGTGCCTGGATAGGGATCTCAAACGAGGTTCTCACGCCTCGGCGCCACACTTTGAGCGGCGCATTCCAAGACTAGGATTGGAACGGTTCAAAAGGCAAGCCAATCGCAAAAGCAAGGAATCGCAACCACTTCGGACAAATCTTCGCAGGGACTGCGACCTAAAAGTCGCACGCGCCGCAGGCGCCACAAACAGACGCACCCTTGCAGGCGGACGGCCGTCGCGGCGGCGTGCGCGCGGGCCTGTGGGCCAGCCGCCGCCGTGACCCCCGGCCGGTCGCAAGCGTGCCACGCGGGCCAAAGAAGCGCGGACCCTGACGCCTTCGCAGAAGGCGCAGCGCACGCACCATTAGTCCCCCGCGTTCAGCGTCGCCGCGCCCAGATTCGATACGTATCTCCGAACACCTCGGGATGTTCAGTTTCAAAGTGATGCAGAGCCGCGATGTCCTGGACTGCGGTCGCGCCAGCTTGCCCTGATAAAAATCTCGTCCGGTCGCTTTCGTGGCCGAACTCGATACCCAAAAAATCCAACGCGGCATTGTGCAGCATTTCAGCTACCTGCGGCAGCGTAAAGCGATGTTCGTTAACATGAAACACGAGGTCACGGCAGTCCGACGTGGTCCAAAAATCGGATGCAGGACTCAAGATCGCTTCGAGCTCTGGCGGCTTGTGTACCATGAGGTCGCGCCGCAGCGACCGAATACCGTTGACCGTCGCCGGATACCCTAGCCGATCGATATACGCGCGCGCTTCTACCACAGCCCGCCGACCGATTTGGCTGTAAAGACCAAGCGATATTGGGGCATTCGGCTTGAGAAGGTTGGCAAGCACTGCAAGTCCCGCACATGGATTCGCCTGTCTTGCGGGCAGCATAGGCAAGACTAGCTGCGCTCAGATCGACAGCCAGGACCGAAGCTCGCTCGTAGCTGTTAACGACGCGCATCACCTCCAGCCCGGTGCCGCAACCCGCGATCAATATCCGTGGATTGACAACGTCTCGCAACTCCTTTGGGTGAAGGTGCGGAAGCGCGCGCCTCAACGCATATTTGAAGGGGAGCGGATCCCGGGCATTGCAGCGGGTCCAGCGGGGATAGGGGCTCTCCTCATATTGTCCTTGGACCGCCAGCGAAGTCGCATCCGTCACGGGCTTCAATACCGGGAGCTGCGCGCGGATTTCAGCTTCCTGGCTGGGCTCCGCGAGTTGCTCGCGGAGAACATCAACGAGTTCCGGCAACCCGCCCATGACAAGGCGCGGCGCTAGAGAAGTATGTATCAATGGCCTGTAGGCGGCGACGATCGCAACACCAAACACGTCTCCCGCGCGTTCACCGATGTCGCTTCGGTCTAGCGCGTGGATGAGCTTGTCGATCCGTTCTTCTTCGTCGAGGGTCGCATAATAGGCGTATTCGTTGAGGAACGATTGATGCGCGAGGCAAATCGTCAATTCGAGCTCATCATCACCGATTGCGAGCGATCCCTCGGCTGCCGCAAGCAAGTCCGACCGAAGCTGTACGAGAAGCCGCTCAACCGGCCCGCTCGGAACTGGAGCGGTGGCCAGAAGCTTGCGGAATAGTTTGTCTCCCACGAGACGCGACGCGGTGACGGGATCGCCTTGCAGCAGCGACGCGATATCTCCATGGCAGTCGTCGATTCGGTCCAACAAACCGGCGACTTCGTCATCGTGCTTTAGAAAAGCGATGGCAGCAGTCGCTATATTCCGTGGATTGACGGCACTGCGATCGAACAGCGCCATCAGGATACGACGAAACCGCTCGCCTTGCGGCGCCACGCTAGTGTGCCGCAGACCGCTTGCCAGGAGGTTCCAGAGACTGGCGTCGTCAGGGCGCGCTTCGATTGCATGGGAGAGCGCTTCAAACCCCGCCAGACCTTCGCCAATCTGCAGATTGGCGCTCCCGAGGTTCGCCATGAGGCTTGGATAAAGCGAGTGGCCGGGCGGGATCGCCGCCAAGGCACTCAGGAAATTCGGGATCGCGGCTGCCGGCGCGCCGCGCCGCAACTGCAAGAGGCCGAGACCGTGCAAGGCGGAGGGCAGTCTTGGGGCAAGCTTGAGCGCCTTTTCGAGATGCCGTTCAGCCTCATCCTCGCGCCCGATCATGAGGAGGGATTCCGCCGCCAAAGCGAGGGCTTCGGCAAAATCCGGCTTGAGCGCCGCGGCGCGCTGGAAGCAGGGAACGGCCAGCGCGTAGGCGCCCGAGCGGCGATGGGCCTCTCCCAGGTTGAAACGCAAGAACGGGCTCTTGGGCTCCGCGGCCACGGCGCGCTTGAAAAGCGGTATCGCCTCGTCGAGGCGTTGGCTCTCCATCGTCGCGCTGGCGAGCAGATTGAGCGCGTTGGCGTCACCGGGCGCCAGATTCAGCGCCACGCGGGCCTCATCGGTGGCGTGGGTCCACCGCCCCGCGCCGAAATGCTCGGCCGCCGACCGCAGCGCTTGAACGAAGAGCTGACGACGCGCTTTGTCCTCCATCGCTCGCCTCATGCCTCGTTCCGACCGTGCTTTGCCGGCTGCTGCGGAGTCGGATGCCGGGAAAGCAAAGCCATGCGCAGGAGATCGCCGAGGAATTTGAAGTTGACGGCGAAAAGTGTTGTCGCAAGCGCCAAGTAAGCCCAAGCCAGCCAGGTCAGGGTCTCGATCGTCGCCGGGACGTTACCGAGAAAGCGCAAGGCCAGTCCCACTTGGGCAAGGAACAGGACAGCCAGCGCGAAAGCGCCCCACAGATGGAGGCGCAGTCGCAAAAGCAGGGCGATGCCAAATAGCGACTGGGCGGCTGTAAGAAAGAATTCCTCGTGCTGGCGCCCGTCGAGTGGAAGCGCGGTGAGGCCCCCGGCGCCGAGCGACATTGCCAGTGGCAACATGCCGACGAGCAATGTCCATTGATTGATCTTGTCCGAGATCATCGTGGTGAGCCCAGAAGCGGCACGGCCGGACAGCACGAACAGGATTGCGATCGTCACGGCGGG
>NZ_LSJM01000415.1 GCF_001557215.1 Sphingomonas sp. CCH9-E2
GGCGGGTGGCGCACCGCCGGGATCGGGAAAGTGGCGTTCGATATTGCGGATCAGCTTGGGCAGCCGCGCGAGCGTCTTGAGGTCTTCCGAAATCCGGTCGGCGATGAACGCTTCCGGCCCCAATTCGGTGCGGATCCATTCGCGCACGAACGGCGCGGCGCTGTCCCACAGATTGATGTCGGGGTGCAGCCGCGTCGCGACGCCCTCGACCATCACCATCGTCTTTTGCAGCAGCAGCAGGTGCGGCTGGGTCTGCATGTCGAAATCGCGGGTGATGTTGAACAGGCTGTCCAGCATCATGCCGACGCTCATGTCCTTGACCGCCAGCCCGCGCATCGGCTCGCCCACCGCGCGCAGCGCCGTCGCGAACTCTGCGACATTGTGATGCGGGGGGACATAGCCCGCCTCGAAATGGATCTCGGCGACGCGGCGGTAATTGCCGGTGATCAGGCCGTAGAGAATTTCTGCCAGCCACACCCGCGCACGTCGGTCGATCCGCCCCATGATCCCGAAATCGATCGCCGCGATCCGGTCGCCGGGCAGGGCGAACAAATTGCCTTGGTGCATGTCGGCGTGGAAAAAGCCCTCCGAAATCGCCTGCCGCAGAAACGCCCGGACGAGGGTGTGCGCCAGCTTCTCGGTATCGTGTCCGGCGGCGATCAGGCCGTCGCGGTCCGACAGCTTGATGCCGTTGATCCATTCCAGCGTCATCACCTTGCCGGTGCTGCGCTGCCAGTCGATTGCGGGGACCGTGAAGTCGGGCTCCGCCTCCATCGATTCGGCCAGCTCCGACGCCGACGCCGCCTCGCGCCGCAGGTCCAGCTCGCGCGCGGTCCAGCGCTTGAAGGTTTCGATGACAAGGCGCGGGCGCAGGCGCGATGCCTCGCCGCCCATCCCTTCGACCTGAGCCGCGGCCCATTCATAGGTATCGATGGCGCGCGCGAATTCCGCCTCGATCCCCGGGCGCAGCACCTTGACCGCGACCTGGCGGCCGTCGGTGGTGATCGCGCGGTGGACCTGCGCGATCGATGCGGCGCCGATCGGGGTTTCCTCGACCGACTGGAACAGATCCGTGATCGGCCGACCGAAGCTGTCCTCCATCGCCGCGCGGATCACCGCGAACGGGACCGGGGGCAGGGCATCCTGCAGGCGGAGCAGGTCGTGCGCCGCCGCTTCGCCGATCAGGTCGGGGCGGGTGGCGAGCGTCTGGCCGAGCTTGATCGCTGCCGGGCCGATCGCTTGCAGCGCATCGGCATAGCGCGGCACTTCGGGCACGCGCGCGCCGAACCGGGCGATGCGCGCGAGGCGGCGGACCGGAGCGGGCGTGTTGCGGTCGCGCTCGATCCCACGCAGCGCGCCGTGGCGCGCCAGCGTGCGGCCCCATTTCAGGAGGCGCCACAGATGAACGGCGGGAGCGGTCAAACAATCCTCCCCTGCAAGGGGAGGTGGCGCGCGTAGCGCGACGGAGGGGTGTTCCCCTCTCGATGGCGCGACACCCCTTCGTCATGCCTTCGGCATGCCACCTCCCCTTGCAGGGGAGGATCTAACAGAAGGACCATCAAATCTTCCAGCCGCTATGAATGGCGACCAGTCCGCCCAGCATCGGTTCGACCCTCGTCTGAACGAAGCCCGCATCTTTGATCATCGCCTCGAACGTCGGCATGTCCGGAAAGCGCCGGATCGATTCGACCAGATAGCGGTAGCTGTCGGCGTCGCCCGCGAGCAGCTCGCCGAGCTTGGGCACCAGCCGGTGCGAATAGGCATCGTATACGTCCGCGAATCCCGGCCACAACGTGGTCGAGAATTCGAGCACGAAGAACCGGCCCCCACGGCGCAGCACGCGATGCGCTTCGCGCAGCGCGGCCGGGATGTCGGTGACGTTCCGGATGCCGAAGGCGATCGTATAGGCGTCGAAGAAGCGGTCGGGCCATTGCAGCGTCTCGGCATTCGCCTCGCTCCAGACGAGGCCGTCGATCCCGCGCTTGGCCGCGCGCTCGATCCCCACCGCCAGCATGTCCGGGTTGATGTCGGCCACGGTCACCGCCGCGCCATGTTCGGCCATGCGGAACGCAATGTCGCCGGTGCCGCCGGCCATGTCGAGGATCGCCTCGCCCGCGCGCGGCTTCACGCGGCGGACGAACACGTCCTTCCACACGCGGTGCAGGCCGCCCGACATCGCGTCGTTCATGAGATCATAGCGCGAGGCCACGCTGGAAAAGACGCCGCCGACGCGACGGGTCTTTTCGTCGGGGGCAACCTCTTCATAGCCAAAGGAGACGGTGTCGGTCATGGCCAAGCCCTTAGCCGCCCTTGTGGGCGCGGCAAAGCCCGCTTAGCTGGACAAAATGCCCGAGCTTCCCGAAGTCGAAACCACCGTCCGGGGACTGACCCCCGCACTGCATGGCCAGCGCATCGCGCGCGTCCAGCTGCGCCGCCCCGATCTGCGCCGCGCGATGCCGGTCGATCTGGGGCAGCGGCTCACCGGAGCGACGGTGACCGCGCTGGGGCGGCGCGCCAAATATGGTCTGATCGACACCGATCGCGGTGACACGATGATCTTTCACCTCGGCATGTCGGGACGCTGGCGAATCGATCCGGCGGACCTGCTGACGCACGATCATCTGCTGATCGAGACCGAGGCGGGGCGGCGGCTGGCGCTCAACGATGCGCGGCGATTCGGGTCGGTCGATCTGATGCCCACGGCCGATGTCGGAGCGTGGCCGCCCTTCGCCGCACTGGGGCCGGAACCGCTCGGGCAGCACTTCACCGCCGATCACCTGCGCCAGGCGCTGGTCGGGCGGGTGGCGTCGATCAAATTGCTGCTGCTCGACCAGCGGATCGTCGCGGGCCTGGGCAATATCTATGTGTGCGAGGCGCTGCACGAATCGCGCATCTCGCCCAAGCGCAGCGGCGGATCGCTGACCCGCCCGCAGTTGCAGCGGCTGGTCACGGCGGTGCACGGCGTGCTCGAATTGGCGATTGAAGCGGGTGGATCGACCCTGCGCGACTATGTTCAGCCCGATGGCGAGCTCGGCTATTTCTCGAAGCAGTTCAAAGTCTATGGGCGTGAGGGCGAACCGTGCGATTGCGGTGGGACGGTGGCGCGTTACGCCGAGGGCGGGCGCTCGACCTTCTGGTGCCCGAAATGCCAGAAATAGGGAGTGGTCGCGCGGCGTTGCCGCCCGTTACCGGTTGACCGAATCACCCGCCCTCGCTAAGGGGCGCGCTTTCCCGAGGCGTGGGACGGAAATCCGCGCCTCTTTTCGCATTGAAAACAGGAACGAAGATTCATGGCGAACACGCCGCAAGCCAAGAAGCGCATCCGCCGCAACGAACGCCGCGCCGAAGTCAACGGCGCCCGCGTCGGCCGCATCCGTACCTTCATCAAGAAGGCCGAGAGCGCGCTGACCAGCGGCGACAAGGCGGCAGCGGAAACCGCGCTCAAGGCGATGCAGCCGGAGCTGGCGCGCGGCGTCGCCAAGGGCGTGGTTCACAAGAACACCGCCGCGCGCAAATTCTCGCGTCTGACGAAGCGCCTCGCCGCGCTCGGCTGAATCTGCTTCAGCGACCGGAAATTGGCCCTGCCGACCCTGTGTCGGCGGGGCTTTTCATATGTCCGGCCCCGGCCAGGTCATGATCGCGCGAATCAAGGAATAACCATGAGTCGCGCCGTAACGCAGTTGTAACGATTGAGTTAACTTGCTTAAAAACAACGCATTATCTCAAGAATAACGGTTTTCCGGGGGGTTGAGTGAGTCAACCCTACTTATTTCAGATTCTTTACATGCTGCCCTCTTGATCGACTCAGAAAGGCGTCCCTAAAACGGACTTCCGCCGCAGCGTTCTGGTCGGCGGAATCAGCGAGGGTACCGAACAGCAGCGGGTGTGATTCCGCCTGTGGGATCCTTTTGCCTGAACGAAAATTCGGACGCGAAGGCCGTGCTTTCGCGATGGGGTCGGTGTGTGCGCACGGGTTGCGCGCGCGGGATGGTGTAGTCGGGGGCAACTGGAAGATGGATCAAGCCAAGGCCTGGACACGCGTGCGGGGCAATCTGCGACTTTCCGCAGGCCAGCGGCTGTTCGACCAGTGGCTGAAGCCGATCGTGCTGATCCCGGGCGAGGACGCTGAAACCGTCCGCCTCGGCCTGCCGTCCGCCTTCATGACCAATTGGGTCAAGAATCATTATGCCGACCGGCTGATGATGGAATTTCGTGCGCAGCTTCCCGGTGTGCGCACGGTTTCGATCGAGACCGTCGATGCACGTGCGACTCGCGAACTCGCAACGGCGACCCCTGCGGTCGCTGCGGCGGAGCCCGTCACGCCCTCGGCCCAGGCCGGAGCGGGCGAGCGTCCCAATCTCGATTCGCGCTTCACCTTCGACCGGTTCGTAGTCGACACCACCAACCGCGTCGCCTTTAACGCCGCCAAGGCGCTGGCCGAACCGGGCAAGCCGCGCTTCAGCCCGCTCTACCTCCACAGCAACACCGGCCAGGGCAAGACGCACCTGATGCACGCGATCGGCCATGCGTTCATGGACGCCTGCCCCGATGCGACCGCGATCTACATGCCGGCCGAACGCTTCATGTTCGAATTCGTGCGCGCGGTGCGGGAGAAGGACACCTACGCGTTCAAGGCGCGGCTGCGCGGCGTCGACCTGCTGATGATCGACGATCTTCAGTTCATCGCCGGCAAGGAATCGACCCAGGAAGAATTCTTCCATACGGTCGACGAATTCATGCGCGAGGGGAAGCGCCTCGTGATCGCCGCCGATCGCAGCCCGCTGGCGCTGGAGGGGATCGAAACCCGCCTCGCCTCGCGCCTCGGCTCGGGCCTGGCCGCCGATATCAAGCCGGCCGAATTGGGCCTGCGCCGCACCATCCTCGACCGCAAGCTTGAGGATATGCCGGGTGCGTCGGTGCCGTCGGACGTGCTCGACCTGCTCGCCGCGCGGATCAGCTCGTCGGTGCGCGAACTCGAAGGCGCGCTCAACCGTCTCGTCGCCTATGCCCAGCTCAACAACGAGGTTGTGACGATCGAATTCGCCGAAAGCGTGCTCGGCGAAGCGCTGCGCGGCAGCCAGCGCCGCGTGACGATCGACGAGATCCAGAAGGCGGTGTCGAGCCACTTCGACGTCAAGCAGCTCGACCTCGTGTCGCAGCGCCGCGCGGTCGCCATTGCCCGCCCGCGCCAGATCGCGATGTACCTCGCCAAGCGCCTGACCACGCGCTCGCTACCCGAAATCGGCCGCAAGTTCGGCAACCGTGACCATTCCACCGTGATCCACGCTGTCCGCCGCATCGAAGAATTGCGCGGCACCGACAGCGAGATCGACGGTGCCGTCCGCAGCCTGATGCGGCAACTCGAGGCCTGAAGCTTGCGTCTCCCTGCGGGGGGACGCCGGGGTGGGGGGTATTCCCCCCGGAACTACATACCCTCCACCCCAAGCTTTGTGGCCCGGTGCGCGGCCGGGGTCAGCGCGGCAGTTCGTCCAGAAACGCCGCGACGTCCGCCAGGTCGACCTGCTTGTCGAGATAAGTCTGCCCGATCCCGCGTGCGAGCAGGAAGGGCAGGGTGCCGGCGTCCATCTTCTTGTCGTGCAGCATATGGCCGACCAGCGTCGCGCCTGACGCGGTGATCCCGGCGCTGGCGAGATCGTGGGGCATGTCCATCGCTTTCAGATGTGCCGCGACCCGCTCGGCGTCCTGCCCCGGGCACAGGCCGCGCCGCGCCGAATAGGCAAAGGCCAGCGCCATCCCGGCAGCGACGCCCTCGCCATGCAGCAGCGCGTCGGAGAAACCCGTCTCCGCCTCCAGCGCATGGCCGAAGGTGTGACCGAGGTTGAGCAGCGCGCGCACCCCGGTCGTCTCGCGCTCGTCCGCTGCAACGATCCGCGCCTTGGCAGCGACCGAATGCGCGATCGCAGTTTCGCGCGCCGCCGGGTCTCCCGCGAGCAGCGCCGCGCCATTGGCCTCGCACCACTCGAAAAAATCGAAATCGTCGATCAGGCCATATTTCACGACCTCGGCATAGCCCGCGCGCAGGTCGCGGAGCGGCAGCGTGTCGAGCAGGTCCGGATCGATCAGCACCAGCGACGGCTGGTGGAACGCGCCGATCAGATTCTTGCCCGCGCGGCTGTTGATCGCGGTCTTGCCACCGACCGAGCTATCGACCTGCGCCAGCAGCGTCGTCGGGATCTGCACGAAATTGCAGCCGCGCTTGAGGATCGACGTGGCAAAGCCGACCAGATCGCCGATCACCCCGCCGCCCAGCGCGATGACATGGTCGCCGCGCTCGATGCCCCGGTCGAGCAGCGCGTCGGTCAGTGCTTCGAGCTGCCCCCAGCTCTTGGTCGCCTCGCCCGCCGGCAGCGTGATGATGTCGCTCGTGAGGCCACCATGGTGCAGCAGTGCCGCGAGCCGCGCGGCATGCGGCGCGACATTGGCATCGGTGACGATGACGAACGGCCGCCCGCGCGACAGTGGTGCCAGCTGCTCCGCGGCCTGAGTCAGCAGCCCGCTGGCAATGCGCACCTCATAGCTGCGTGCGCCCAGCGCGACCGGAACGACCGTCACCGGCCCAGCTCCGCCAGGATCGCGCTCACCGTCGCTTCGTGCGGTGCGACCTTGCTCACCACATGGATCGGGGCGAGCGCGTAGATCGGGTTGCGGATTTCGGCGAGTTCGGTGAGCACTTTCAACGGATCCTTTCCGCGCAGCAGCGGGCGATGGTCGCGCTTGGCGACGCGTTCGGCCAAGACCTTGGGCGCGGCGTCCAGCCAGATTGCGGTCGCCTGGTCAAGGATCAACGCGCGGGTCTCGTCGTTGAGGAAAGCGCCGCCGCCGGTCGCGATTACCTTGGGTTCGCCGTCGATCAGCCGCGCGATCACGCGGCGTTCGCCGTCGCGGAAATGCGGTTCGCCGAATCGCTCGAAGATCTCGGCGACGGTCATCCCTGCCGCCGCCTCGATCTCCGCGTCCGCATCGACAAACGGCAGTTTGAGCCGCTGCGCCAGACGGCGGCCCACCGTGGTTTTGCCCACGCCCATCAGGCCGATCAGCACGATCGGGCGGGTAATCGGTCCAGGATTGGCGGGGTGGGTTTGCAGCATGGTCGCGGGGGCTATACAGCGAGCATCGCGCTCGGGCAAAAGGCCCGGTGCCTGTAATCAGAACCGGTTTGAGGGGGTCGATGTCCCGTTCGCTCATCATCATCGTCATTGTCGCTATCCTGTTGATCGGCGGACTGTTTTTCCTCGCCGGTCGCGATACGGAGAAGCAGCCGGCGCGCGTCGAGAAGGTCGTCCCGCTTGAAAATCTCGCGAACTAAGACCGCGCTCGCCGCCGTTCTGGTGGTCGCTGCCGGCGTCGGGATTCCCGCGCTGGGGCAGGATCGCCCCGAATCGCTGCTCCCGCCGGGCTTCGACGATCCGGTTCCGGCACCCGCTCCGGCGCCCGCACCCGCTCCGGCCCCCGCAGCCGGGCCGACGACCGCGCCACGCAGCGATGTGCCGGCCGCACTGCCGGGCGAGCTTGGCAATTCCACGGCTGCAGCCCCGGGCGTTGCACCCGAAGAAGCGGGCGAACTCGATTACGCGACGATCGCCCGCTACGAACTGCCCGACTTTGCCAAGCGCTCGCTGGCGCAGGTCGGGCCGTCGTCGCCCGCGAGCGACGGCCTGCCCGTGGCTGCTTTCGGAAACGCCGATGGCGGCTTCCTCCAGACGCTGATGCGCCGCACCGATGCGCCGGTCGCGTCACGCTGGCTGTCGATCGCGCTGCGCCGCGCACTGCTGTCGCGCGTGAACACCCCGCGCGGCCTCAACGGCGCGGATTTCGCTGCCGAGCGCGCGTGGCTGCTGATCCGCATGGGTGAGGCGGACGCCGCCCGCGCGCTGGTCCAGTCGGTCGACATCGCCAACTATACCCCCAAGATGTTTCAGGTCGCGATGCAGGCGATGCTCGCCACCGCCGATCCCGGCGGCATGTGCCCCATGGTTCAGCCCGCGCTCGACACCGCGCCCGACCGCAACTGGCGGCTGGCGGAGGCGATCTGCGCCGGGCTCGACGGCGATCCGAGCAAGGCCGGGCCACTGATCGACGCCAGCCGTCGCCGCATGGGCAATGCAGTGGATGTGCTGCTCGCTGAAAAGCTGGTCGGCATGGGCGTGTCGGGGCGTCGCGCAGTGACGGTCGAGTGGGACGCTGTGGACCGGATCAGCGCGTGGCGCTGGGGCCTCGCGGTCGCGTCCGACACCGATGTGCCCGAGCGGCTGTACGGCACTGCCGGGCCGCAACTGCGCTACTGGCGCGCGACCGCCCCGATGCTGGGCCTGCGCGACCGCGCCGCTGCGGCCGAGGCGGCGGCGAGCCAGGGCGTGTTCTCCAGCCAGGCACTGACCGACCTGTACGGCGAGATCGAGGCGCAGGAAGATCCCTCCATCGCCGAAGTCGCGGTCGCCCGCGATCTGCGCGCCGCCTTCACCGC
>NZ_LSJM01000041.1 GCF_001557215.1 Sphingomonas sp. CCH9-E2
CCCGCCGGGGACGTGGGCGACATTCTCCACGCCCATCTCCTTGAGTGATTTTGCGGCCAGCGCCGAGCGGGCGCCGGACCCACAATAGAGCACCAACCGCGATCCACTGGCGAGTTTGGCATTGTGGGTGGGGCTTTCAGGATCGACCTGGAATTCCAGAAGGCCACGCGGGACATGCACCGCACCAGCCACCAGCCCCGATTTTGCGACTTCCCCTGGCTCGCGGATGTCAACGAACTGGACCTTGGGATTGCCGACAAGTTTGGCTGCATCGTCAGGCGCGATAGTTTCGACAATCGCATTCGCTTCGGAAACCAGTTGTTTCGAGGTGCGTGTTGGCATCGACTTTCTCCTGTAAATGAACCTGTATCGGATGGCTCAGCCCTGCTCGGACTTGCCGCCTATCTGGCGCAGCATTTCCGGCAAATCTGTCGGGCAATCACCGCAAAGCTTGTTTGCCGGAACGGCAACGTCGATCTTCTTTGGGTAGGGAAGATCGAGAGCGGCCATGATCGCGACGAATTCCTGAACGGTCTTGCCCGCAAGGCGCGGGTTCCGTTCACGCTCCTGCGCCACTGTCGTGATGTGGCGATGATTGTAGTCGTGAGCCGGGTAGATCAGACCATCGCCCGGCAGCGTGAAAATCTTCTGCGTGACGGAGTGATAAAGGGTGGCGGCGTCACCGTTTTGGAAGTCGGTGCGGCCACAGCCGTCGATTAGCAGGGCGTCGCCGGTGAAGGCGCGAAGACCATCGGGCTGCTCAACCAGGTAGGTATGGTGGGCGTCGGTGTGCCCCGGAGTAAACAGCGGCTGAAGCTTGAGCGCGCCGACAGTCAAAGGCTGGTCCTCGGCGACCCCCACGTCAGCACAGGGAAGGCCGTCCATGGCGGGGTACGCGATCTTGGAGCCGGTAAGGCTGCGCAGATAGCAGGCCGATGTGACGTGGTCCGCATGCACATGCGTCTCCAACGTATAAGCCAGTTCGAGATCCAGTTCCTGAAGCGCGGCAAGGTCGCGTTCGATCGTTTCGAGGACAGGATCGATCAGGACGGCTTTGCGCGTCTCCGGGCAACCGAGGAGGTAGGTGTAGGTCGAGGACTCCGGCTCGAACAACTGACGAAAGATCATGATCGGTCTCCAATGGTGTCTAGCCGCCGATCCCGCCCAGGCTGCGGAACAGCATGTAGGCGGCCACGGCCAGCAGGACGAAAGCGAAGATGCGGGTGAGCAAGCCCTTATGATCGGCGAGCCGGATGGCGGTTTGCATGCCGGCGACGCCGCCAGCGACCCCGCCAGCGATGAAGAAGCCGGCCACGCGCCAATCCACGAGTCCTGACAGGGCATAGTTGAGGGCTGTCGCCGATCCGAACGTTCCCACCGAAAACAGCGACGATCCGACCGCGTTGAGGATGGGCATGCCGCTGCCGAGCATGATGCCGGGCACAATCAGGAAGCCGCCGCCGATGCCGATGAACCCTGACAGGAGGCCGGCGAGAAGGCCGATCGCCACGAGCCGCACAGCGATGGGGCGCGTGATCCGCACGCCCGGGTCGCCGCCGCCGGATTTGCCGCGCAGCATGGAAACCCCCACCACGATCATCACGCCTGCGAACAGCACCAGGAGATGCTGACCCGCCACCATCTTGCCCAGGGTGGAGCCGATCAGGGCGCCTATGACGCCCGATGCCCCGAAGACGAGGGCGCAGGGCCACTTCACGGTTCCGGCCCGGGCGTGCTGGATCAGGTTGGCGAAGGCATTGGCGGCCACCGCCAGCGCGCTCGTGCCGATCGCGACGTGCGGGTCCTTCATGCCCACGACATACAGCAGCAACGGCAGGGCAAGGATCGAGCCGCCGCCGCCGATCACCCCGAGGGTAAAGCCGACGACGACACCGGATATGAGCGTGAGGATGTCGACCGGCGTCATGGGTTTGCCCCGGGCCTGGCTGCGCGATAACGTTCCTGAAGGGCGAAGACGCCCATGCCCGCCAGCATCGCCACGACGAACACCAGCGCCGCCGGCGCTCCGAGGCTCAGGGCGACCAGGGCCGGACCAGGGCAGTAGCCGACGAGGCCCCATCCGACGCCGAACAAAGCCGCGCCCGAGAGAAGCTTCTTGTCCAGGGACCGGGACGATGGCCCATTGAACGCCGGTGCGAAAAGCGGAGCATCGCGCCTTCGGCCGAGTGCAAATCCCAACGCTGAAACCATGACGGCCGAGGCCAGCACCAAGGCAAGGCTCGGGTCCCACGACGGCGCGGCGACATCAAGAAACGCCAGAACCTTGCTGGGGGCTATCATGGCGGAGACGATCAGGCCGAAGCCGAAAATGAGCCCCGAGGCGAGCGCGATGAGCAGCTTCCTCATTGCTCAGAGTCCGATGACGTGTCGGGCGACGTACACAGTCGCGGCCGCTGTGATGAGGAAGACGCCTGTCGCGGCGAGCGAGCGGGGCGAGAGCCTCGCTATTCCGCAGACGCCATGCCCGCTGGTGCAACCACTCCCGAGCCGAGTCCCAAATCCCACCAGAAGGCCGGCTGCGATCACGACGGCGACTGGGGCCGGCGACGTGAGGTCCGGTAGCAGGCCGCCCGCCGCCCGGTAGAGCAAGGGCGCGGCGAGCAGGCCGACCAGGAATGTTGCGCGCCAGGCCATCTCGCCGCGGACAGGCGCAAGCACCCCGCCGACGATGCCGCTGATTCCAGCGATGCGCCCATTGGCGATCCACAGGAAGGAAGCCGAGAGGCCGATTAGCGCGCCGCCCACGATGGCCGAGAATGGGGTGAAACCCTCCATCGTCAGGATTCTCTGCTCTCAGCTTCGTCACCGGCGCAAAAGAGTGCGTAGAGTTCCGTCAGGATCGGCAGCACGCGCTCGGACGTGATGCGGTAGAATATCGTCGTTTTCTCCCGCCGTGTTCCGACCAGGCCTTCGTCGCGCAGCGTGGCCAGATGGCGGGACAAATTCGACTGTGTCAGTCCGAGGCGTTCGCCCAGATCGGTTACCGACAACTCCCCGCCGAGCAGGCTGCACAGGATCATCAGACGGTGCCGGCTCGCAAGCGAACGGAGGAACGCTTCCGCTTCGCCGGCCTTTTCCTCCAGAAGCTCCGGAGACATTTTAACGAGGGAAGGTGGCACAGTTGCTCCAAACATCTTATATGTAGCATATATGATGGAGTGGTGTTCGATCAAGCGCCAGCTAGGAGGTTCCCCCCGTGAGCTACTATTTCGCCAAGCCATCGAGGCTCCTTCGAAGCGCCGGAGTGCGAGGTAACCCCATGCTGATCGACCAGGCTGTCCGTATCGCTTCCGAGCTGCGCTGCACGCTGGGACAGATTTAGATGCTCGATCGACGTTCGCTGTTGGCTGGCGGAGCGGCATTGTTCGCAACCACCGCTTGCTCGCGCTCCACGCCGGGCCTCGGCGGGGGAGGTGCAAACCCGCTTCCGATGCCGCCGCTGTTGGACGCACGGCCTGGCCGCTCATTCGCGCTACGGGTCCAGTCCGGAACGACTTCATTTTATCCAGGCCGGCCGAGTGACACGCTCGGGTATAATGGCAGCTATCTCGGACCGACGATCAGGGTGCGCCGTGGCGACGACGTGGCGGCTGTCGTGACCAACGGGCTCAACGCGGACACGACTGTGCATTGGCACGGGCTTCTGATCCCCGGAGAGCTGGATGGCGGCCCCCATCAGATCATCGCGCCGGGCGCGACCTGGCGGCCCACGCTCCCGATCCGGCAGCCCGCAGCGACCCTCCTTTATCACTCACACGTCCATGGGTTGACGGCCGAGCAAGTCTATTCGGGCCTGGCTGGGGCGTTGCTGGTAACCGACGACGAAGAGCAGGGCCTGGGGCTCCCGTCAGAATATGGCGTGGACGATCTGCCCCTGCTCATCCAGGATCGCCAGTTCGAAAATGGTCGCCTTGTCATGCCAGGCGGCATGATGGTCGCCATGCAGGGCCGGCGCGGCGACACGATCCTTGTGAACGGCGCGGTGAATCCGCTGGCGGCGGTGCCAAATCGGTTGGTTCGCCTGCGGCTCGTCAACGCATCGAACGCGCGGATTTATGAGCTGTCGTTTTCCGATCGGCGGAGCTTTCACTGGATCGGAACCGAAGGGGGGCTGCTCGAACACGCAGTGGCATTGGAAGCCATAACCTTGGCGCCGGGCCAACGTGCCGAGCTTCTCGTGGACTTCACGGACGGTAGGTCCGCCTCGCTGGTGACGGCGGCTGATACCAACAGCTCGATGATGGGCGGCATGGGTATGATGGGGCGTGGCGCCCGAAGGACCGATGCCGCGGCACCAGCGACCGTGCTGCGGTTTGAACCACGGCCGTTGGGACAGGCTCGTGCCAGCGGCGTCGTGCCGACCCTTCTGGCATCACGAACTGGGCCCGACGCCAGCAAGGCGGTGCGCCGTCGCCGTCTGAGCCTCAACATGGGCATGGGCGGCATGATGGGCTCAGGAAGCGGCGGTGGCGGCCTTACGATCAATGGCAAGCCATTCGACATGAATCGCATCGATGAGACGGTGAAGCTAGGCTCCACCGAAATATGGGAGGTGTCTGGCGAAATGATGCGCCACCCGATCCATATTCACGGCGTCCACTTTGATGTTCTCACCCGCGGTGGCGGGCAGCCCGATGTTCTCGACCAGGGGCCGCGCGACACGGTCCTCGTCAAGGAACCGGTGGAGCTTCTCATCCGATTTGATCAGCCGGCCAAGAGCGCTCCCTTCATGTATCACTGCCATATCCTTGAACATGAGGATAATGGAATGATGGGCCAGTTCAGTGTTGCGTAGGCGTAGGCTCCCACTTCTGGAGAGTTTATGCAGCGCCTACCGTCCAACAGGAGAGCAAGGTTGCCAAAAAGAGCTTTCGCCACATTTCTGCTCGCGGCAACGATGCTGACCGGCGGCACCTCGCTAGCTGCACAGGATAATCTGGTTTATCCCGTAATACCGGGATTTGGCGGGATCGTGGCCGTGCCCAGTGCTGCCGAGCGGCCCGATCCCAAGCTTCGCTACCGCGTCTTGTTCAATGTCACCAAGGCCGCAAGCTCTCCCGACAAAGTGAATCCCAGCCTTGAGAAGGTCGCGCGCTTCGTGAACCTGCTAGGCGCGGACAAGGTCCATCCGGCTGGTGACATCGCCGTCATCATTCATGGTCCCGCGACCCCGCTCGTCCTGCAGAACGCGCCATATGCGGCGCGTATGAAGGTAGCGGCCAACCCGAACGCTGCGCTGATTGCCGCTCTCCAGAAAGCCGGTGTTTCAATCCGCGTTTGCAGTCAGGCCATGGTCGGAAATGAGATCATGCCGAACCAAGTGGCTTCGGGCGTTGAGATCGATGATTCGGCGCTTACAACCTTGGCGAATCTACAAATCCGGGGTTACGCGCTCATCCCGGATTGAAAGGTGCGATACCCCCTCACCCGCAGCAGCCCGCCACGGTCCCGTTCGCCTTCGCCTCCTGAATCGGAGGGCATGGGACATCGCCGAACGAGCAGAACACGCAGCAGTCGCCGGCCAGGGGCCGCAGCACCGCCGCGCAATGTCGGCAATCATAGAAGAACTGGCAGGCGTTGGTGGGCATCGTCTCGGTCGCGACACCGCCGCACTCGGGACAGGTCAGCGTGGAGGTGAGCTGCATCAGGAAAGCGCCTTTATAAGCGGCGCTTCAATGCGATCCCATATCAGCGCGGTCAGCGTCAGGGTCGTGCCGATCGTGAGCATGATCGGAGTTGCGCGGGACGGTAGGGTCACGGTGCAGGACCGATCCGCAGCGCAGGTCCTCCGACGCCGCACATACGCCCACCACCCGGCAGCCAGGCCGACGAGGGAAAGCGCCGTCAGGGCCCAGCGCAGAGGCATCAGCGCGGCGAAGGTGCTCGACAGGCCCGCCCCCACGCCCAGCGCCGCCAGCGCGAGCGGCAAGACGCAGCAGGATGCGGCGGCTAGGACCGCGCCGAAGCTCGCCAGCGCACCCAGGGCGGATAGCCCCGCGTCGGCGCGGCGTGGCGATGCGGAAGCGGCCAGGGTTTCGTGCGGCAAAATCCTTTTATTCATCAGTCGTCTCCGGCGGAATAACCCCCTAATGCCTCCTGTAGCGGCTACAGGAGCAAGCGAATTATGAGGGATGAGAAAGGCCTAGCTATCGGCGAGTTGTCGCGCCGAACCGGCGTGAACATCGAGACGATCCGCTATTTCGAGCGCGTCGGCATTGTGGCGACCCCACCCCGCACGAGCGGGGGCCGGCGAGTATATGGGGCCGGCCACGTCCGCGTCCTTGGATTCATCCGTGGCGCGCGTGAACTCGGCTTCACCCCGGCCGAGGTGCGCGCGATCCTGTCACTTGGCGGTCCCGCGCAGGCGTCGTGCAGTGAGGTCCGCGAGATCGCGGCCCACCACCTGGAGCGGGTTCGCGCGAAAATGGCAGACCTAGCGCAACTCGAAAGCCTGCTTGCCACGACGATCGACCGTTGCGAGGGCGACGGGGCGGCGAGTTGTGCCGTGATCGAATTGCTTGACCAATATACAACCACTTAGGTGTCAAAACCGGTCGAGACTGTTGAAAAAGTAGCACTTGCGGCCTTCTGCACAGGGTGATTCACTCGGTGCAAGGCAGCCGGGAGTGCGGAGGATGATGGGTCGGCAAGTGGCGCAAGGGTCGCTGTTTTACGGGTTCCGGCTCGACGACCATGTGCCCGGCGACCATCTTCTGCGTCGTATCGACGGACTGCTCGACTTTGGCTTCGTGCGCGAGGCGCTGGCCGACAGTTATAGTGCCGGAGGGCGGCCGTCGATCGACCCCGAGCTGATGCTGCGGATGCTGCTGGTCGGTTATCTGTTCGGCATTCGGTCCGAGCGTCGGCTTTGCCAGGAAGTGCATCTCAACCTTGCGTATCGCTGGTTCTGTCGCCTCGATCTTGGCGACGCGGTCCCCGACCATTCGACTTTCTCAAAAAATCGCCATGGCCGCTTCCGGGGGTGCGATCTGTATCGTTTGCTGTTCGAGCAGGTGGTCGCCAAGTGCGCCGCCGGCGGACTGGTCGCGGGCCGTGAGCTCGCTGTGGACGGCAGCACGATCATGGCGGACGCAAGCTGGGAAAAGAAGCTGTCAGGGACGACGGCGGCCGATGAGCTGCGTGCGCGTGATAAGGTGTCCCGGCCCGTGGCCGAGTATCTTGCCGCGCTTGACGCCGCGCTGCCGGTTGCCGCCGACGAACGCGAGCCGGTCGAGCCCAAGCATATCTCGCCGACGGACCCGCAGGCGGCTTTGACGCGCAAGCACGGTCCGGCGCGCTATGCCTATGCGATCAACCCGCTGCTCGACCTCGATACCGACTGCATCCTCGACGTCGAAGCCACGCCCGCCCGCTTTTCGGCTGAGGTGGCCGCAGCCCGGACCCTCATAACGCGCGCAAAGGCGAAGCTCGGTATCGTCCCCGACCAGCTTGCAGCCGACAAGGCCTATGGCAACGGTCCGTTGCTGGGGTGGCTGATCGATCAGGATATCACGCCGCATGTGCCGGTGATCGACCGAACGCGACAGCGTGACGACTTCTTCACCCGCGATGCCTTCCGTTATGATCGCAACGCCAACGTCTACCACTGCCCCAACGACAAGCTCCTGACTTACCGGGGCACCGTGCAGGCAAGCCAGGTCCGCGCTTATCGCAGCCGTCCCGCGGACTGCGCCGCGTGCGCGCTAAAGCCGCAGTGCACCACGGCCAGGCAGCGCGCCGTCACCCGCCTCGTCACCGAAGATGCACGTGATCAGGTCCGCGCCCTCAGCGGCACCGAAGCCTCAATCCGCGCGCGACAGCGACGAAAGCGGATCGAACGCGTGTTCGGGCACCTAAAACGCAACCTCAAACTCAGATCATTGAAGCTGAGAGGACTGAAAGGGGCCGCCGAAGAGTTCACGATGGCAGCCGCCGCCTACAACCTTCAGCTACTCGCCAATCGGGCGGCACCAGCCTGAGCAGCGAGGGTGGCTCGTCCACTCGCTGCCAATGCCGGTCGCGGCCTCAGCCGCCAACTGCACGGCCTTTTTCAACAGCCTCGGTCGGTTGTGACACCGCCATCCTGCCCTAGCGTTTCCGAGGGTTTGCAGGTGTCACAACCCCGTGCCGAATTTTCTGAGCGTCGCTCAAATCAGCCATCCGGCTACGGCTCGCTCGGGCCACATTCCTAGCTTGAATGATGCCCGCCGCCGCTCAAGCTATTCTCAAACGGCCCTTTAGAACCCCGTCCGGGACGTGGTGTCGCAGGATGTGCGCAGGAAGCTGAGCGCCTCGGTGACCCGGCGTACGGCGTCGTTGTCGCCGACGAAGATGTCAATGCCGTCATAGGGCTGTACGCCGCTCCTGATCTCGACCGAGGATTGCGGCGCGTTCGTCGAGTAGAGCGGCCGGATGGCCACCACGCGGTCGAGCATGACCTGGATCCTGCTTTTGTCGGCGAGCGCCATCGTGACCGCGCAATTGCCTTTCACCGTGACCGTAACAATCTTCGCGCTTCGCACGAACCCCGGCCAAGGCTTCACTTCCGCGGGTCCGCGCGTCAGCATATCCTGAATGAACGTCGACGCCCCAGCCGCCGTTCGTGGCTTCGCCGGCGCTTGCTCCTGGGCGATGCCGGCGCTCGGATACTCCAGCGCGAGCAGGCACAACAGGATCAACTTACTGTGCGGCATACGAAAGCTCGGTGAATTTCAGGGTGGATGTGGTCGGAGGCGCGGACCGCCAGGGCGCGATCATACGGCCCATTGTATAATGGTCGCCGACGCCGTTGCGCACGTCGCCCGCGGTTCTGAGGTCGGCGCAGATCGTATATCCAAGCCGCTGGTAAAGCGCGAGCGCACGTTCGTTGCGCGTCGCCACGAGAATGACGAGAAAAATGAAGCCGCTCCGTCGCGCCCACGCCTCCCCGGCCGACACCAGGTCCGAGCCTAGCCCCAGCCCCCGCCACCTCTGCCTGAGCGCTAGGCTGAACGAGGCGAACTCGGCGGCTTCCTCGCCCAGCACACCGTGCACGTCGATGTATCCCAGCAAGCTTCCGTTTCGCTCCAGAACGAAGATGCCCCGCTCGCTGCGCGCGACGGCGGTCAACTCCTCCAGCGTGCGCCGTAGCAGCGCCCGACGATCCGCGACGTCGAGCACCATGTGCTCCGTTTCGGCGCTCAGCACGATCTTCAAACGTGCAAGCGCTTTGGCGTCGGCGACCGAGGCGGCGCGCAGTACGATCGGCGACTGCCCTAGGGTCAACCTGACAACGTGCGCGGGATGCCTGCGCGCGCGGTTTATGCCGATGGGCGTGCTGGGGAGAGCACTCCGGCTCAAGAGGCGGCGGCCGCTGCTTGGGTGGGCTTGCCTCCAACCGGCAGTCGCAGGGTCGAGCAAGCTCCAACCATGACGGCCTTGAAGCGCGCGACATTGGAACCGATGGCCGTCCAGCGAGGCTGATCACGGTTGGTGGCGATGATAAGCCCGGCCAGGTTGCCGACCACCGACACCAGATCGACGGCCAGCGCGAAATACGCCCCTGCGAGCAGGTTATGGGCCAGCCAGAATGGAGCAGCGACGAGAAAGGTCGCTTTCATCCGGACAATCGATCTCTGGGACCGCGCGCGCATGCTGATCACACTGGCGCACGCCACGAGCGCGGACAGCGCTCCATGCCAGGTCATGATGGTGAGCAGCATCAACGCGACCAGCATCAAGCCGTCCAGCGAACGCCGGCGATGAGGATCGCTCGATGTGATCGCGACCAGAAGCTGCACGAGCGACAAGCCGCTCGCGGCTGCGGCGGTGAACGCCCCCAGAAGCGCAAAATGCATCGCGAAGGCCAGGGCGCCGGCGCTTTGGACGGCGAGAGCGCTGCGACGATCGCGGAGAAATGGCCAGGCCGCAACGCAGGCGAGTCCGGTGAGGCCGAGCAGCGTCACCGGGTTCCCCGCCAGGGTTATTGTCTCGAATAACGATTGCACCAAAGGATCCCGCATGCCGCCAGCCGGTGAGCATCATGAAGGATCAAGGTTACCAAGTCGTACCTACTTGGTGAGCGGGGTACGACTGAACGGGCGCTGACGGGGCCATTCAGACCTGTTTCAAGGCAGCCCATCTAGTCAGGGGCCAATCCGCCATCGGGCGGACCTTGGAAGGAGAACCGAGATGGTGCGCAAGTTCATCGCAGCTGCGGCGCTGCTGGCTTCCACGGCCGGCATGCTCGCCCCGAGCGCAGCGCTGGCGCGAGACCGTGAGCATGGCGGATGGCAGGCCCGCAACGAGCATGGCCGGGATCAGCACGGCTACGGCAACCGCTATCGGGATTATGATCGCCGCAATCGACACGGGAGCTACTACGCCAGCAACCGGCATTATGTTGGAAACGGCTATTATGCGCGCCGCCATGGGTCGGGTTACGGTTACAACCAGCATCGCGAGGGCGAGCACGATCCCTATCGCGGCCACTAGGTCGCGTTGGGAACACAAGCGGGCATCGGGCTTGGCAGGCCGTGCGGATAGGCGCATGTTGATGACGGGCGGTCGCTCAACGTCCGGGCGTCGTCCGTTCATCGGACCCGAGCAATGCCGCGCCCTCTTCGTAAGGCCCTCTCCACCTTCATTCTGCTGGCAGCGCTTGCCGGCTGCGTCAGTCGCCGAGAGATGACCGCCCGCCATCAGGCCGCGTGCGCGAGCTACGGCTTCCAGCCCGGGACGGAGGGCTACGCCAACTGCCTTCTTCAGCTCGACATGGGCGATTATAGTTATGGCCACCACGGCGGTGGCGTGCCGTTGTTCCCCGCGCGGCATCCTTCGCCCCGGCCGGCTCCCGCCCCCGCGGTTACGCCGGACCAAGCCCGGTGAAACAGTTCGCCGCCTTGGCGAGCCGAGTATGTCGATCCGGCGTGTCGTTCAGAAGGCGAGGTGGTTCAGGCCGCCGTGCATGAATGATCCGCCGAGCCAGCCTTGGACGGCGATCGCGATGGTGACCGCGCCGAGCAGGCTCCAGTAAGCGGTGCGGGGCCGCTCCGCCGCCCGCCGCGCCCGGAACGCCAGGTAGACCAGCACGACCGAGAGTGCCGCCAGCGTGGTGCCGAGCCACCGGTGAGTCATCAGCACGGGATTGCGATCGGAAAGGTAGAAGCCGCCGGCGAACCAGCCGAGGAACGCCGCGACGATCGCGCCCAGCGAGCCGACGATCAGCATGACCCGCGCCGCTTCCTGGTAGGATGCGTTGCGCCGCCAAAGCCCGAACAGCTCCACCGCCAGCGCGCCAATGATCATGGCGATCGGGAAGTGGATCACCATCGTGTGCAGGCGGCCAAGCCAGCTTACCAAGCGCTGCCCGAAGGTCTTGTTCCTGGCGTTGGCCTCGTCGTGCCCGTGGCCCATCGCCATGTCGTCCGCAGCCACGTCCTGGCCCATCGCGGCGTCCGCCGGGCCGACCGCGTTGTCGTTCATCCCCGCCATGCCTGCATGGTCGTCGCTTGCCGCCCGGCTCGCCTGAGTATTGCCCGGTCCGGCCCCGAGCGCGTCGTGATCCTCATGGGCGAGCGCCGGTCCCGCCATGCCCAGCATAAGCGCCGCCAGCAACAAGGTCAGCTTCGAATTCCGCATGGGCCAAGCGCTTTCTTTGACGATTCTCTTTGTGGATACGCAGCACGAGGCGTTTGCCCTCGCTAGCGCTTGGCATTTCCCGATGCGCCCTGCCTGCACGGGTGAGACACACAGTTCAATTGCGGACGATCCAACCCTAAGACAGAAGCGTCGCGATCACGCCAGCATTCAAAGCGGAGAAGTAGCTTTGCCTTTTCTGCGGAAGCATCGGCAGGAGCACCTGATCGTCCGCTTGAGCGCCGCTTGCACGCGACGCTCTCCGGGGAAAGGTCAGAACACATCTACCCGGTAGTGGCAGGCCGCTAGACCTGCTTTCTCCAGCGGGTTGCCACGTTCGCTACTGGCAACCCGCTAGCCGTCCGTCCGACATGGCTTCACTTCGGCTTCGGCGCAGCCTTTTGATGTCCGCCCTTGTGGTGGGCGGTCTTCTTCGGAGCGGCCTTTTTGCCCTTCGTGGCCATCTTGGCACCGGGTGCCATCTTCATCCCGGCCATCGAGCCACCGCTCGTTTGCGCCGACGCCGCGCTGACGCCGGCGGTGGCGATGCCAATAGCCGCAACGGCCTGAAGCAGCTTGGCTGCGAAGTGTGTTGTGATCATAATCTCTCCACTCCCACGGGCAGACGGCAATGGTCGATCTGCTCATGAGATACTACGCGACAGGATGCCTGAGCCCTCATTATCGTGGAGAAAGGATCCGGTGTGGAGCGGAGGTCGCACCCGCGGACGCTCCCATCGTGAGCAGGATCGAAGATCAGCCCAGCACTCCAACCGGAGAAGAAGCGATGAGGATCAACATGCTTGGCTACGGAGTCGCCGTTCTGGCGGCCCTGCTCGTCTCTGCGTGCGGAACACGCGAACCGGAGAACATCTCGGAGGATCAGCTCAATCATTTCACGGGAATCACCGAGCACGACCACCCGTCGTCGCCGACGGCTGATCAGCAGAGCGGCGACAGCTCGGCCGCTTCCAACTCGGTGAACGGTGAAGCGAGGTGAGCCGGTCGAGGCGTTTGCCAGGTCGGCGGCTCCTTGCTACTCGCCTGTCCGAAACCGAAGGGTTTCGGACAGGGCCGGCGCGATCGTCCGCAACCTAGCTTGACAGGATTGTGAACAGCGGCAAGGATCCGGACACCCTTTGTGAACGGATCAGGGCCGTGTCGCGCACCTTCGCCTATGCCCGCGTGTCCACCGCGGGCCAGACCACCGAGAACCAGGTCCGCGAGATCGCGGCCGCGGGGTTCGCGGTCGAGCCGCACCGGGTGGTGAGCGAGACCGTGTCCGGTTCGGAAGCGATCGCAAGGCGCGAGGGCTTCGCGCGTCTCCTCGACCGCATGGAGGCGGGCGACGTGCTGGTCGTCACCCGTCTCGACCGGCTGGGCCGCGACGCCATCGACGTGAGCGCGACCGTGGCCCGGCTTGAGGGAGCCGGCGTGCGGGTGCATTGCCTGGCGTTGGGTGGGGTCGACCTGACCAGCTCGGCGGGCAAGATGACGATGGGCGTGATCAACGCGGTCGCCCAGTTCGAGCGCGACCTCTTGGTCGAGCGCACCCAGTCAGGGCTGGCGCGCGCGCGGGGACAGGGGAAGAGGCTCGGCCGCCCGCACTCACTCGACCCCGCGACCCGCGCGGCAATCCTCGCCGGTCTTGCGCGCGGCGAGAGCCTTTCGGCGTTGGCGAGGCGGCACAAGACCAGCCGCCAGACGGTGATGCGCTTGCGCGATAGCGAGCAGGCGCAAGCGGATGGCTAAGCGGAAGTGGCGTCACCCTTGCCCGTCAGATGCTCATGCTCATGATGTCCTTGTAAGCGGAGAGCAGCTTGTTGCGAACCTGGAGCGTCGCCTCGAACCCGATCGAAGACGCCTGGCGGGCGAGCATGACCTTAGCAATGTCGGTTTCCTCGCCCCGCTCATAGGCGACGGTGAGAGCACCGGCCTTGGCGTTCACCGCATTGACCTTCTGGATCGCATCGGTGAACACCGATCCGAAGGAGGCCGGCGCAGTGCTTTCCGCACCGCCGATCGGGGCTGGCGAAGGGGCGACGGCTTTTCCCAGCGCCGCGTTGCGTTGCAGGATCGCGTTGCGGACCGCCATCACGCTATCGACTGAGGAAATGGCCAAGGGAGCCCTCCGTAATGCGCGGGTAAAGCGGCGCGACGCCATCATCCTTTCTAAACCCTTAGGGTTAGTAAACGACGCGTTAGTCGATGAGTGCTCATTCCGCTCGTTCCGGCAGGCGGCCTTGTCGCCCCCGTGTGATGGTCGCGCCGGTGGACGGGCGAGCGGCGCGTTCAGGCGAACAGGTCGCCGATCGCGCGCACCCGGAAGGCGTTGAGCCAGCGGCGCCGGCGATGCTCGCCGGCGTCGTGGCGCATGTGGCATCACTGGCAGAGCGCGGCGAGGTTGCGCAGCCGGTTGTCGCCGGGATCGTGGTTCAGGTGCGCGCTGGCGAGCACGACGCGCGTGACCCGCATCGAGGCGGGCGGGTCGATACCGGCGAACCCCGGTTGCGCGCGTGAAAGATCGTCAGGCTTCGGCAGGCGGCGAACCCCCCTGCCCTGCCCGTCACGCCAGCGGCCCACGTCCTCGTCCCACCAGACCCCATCGCCGAGGTGCAGCACATCGCGCCCATGCGGGCGACGGCAATGCTCGCAGCGTCCCTTGGCGCGCCGAGATCATCGCCAAGGCCGAGTCCGGCCAGGGCTCCCCCGCCCAACTCGCCACCCTGTTCCGCGTGTCGCGCTCGACCGTGCAGCGCGTGTTGCGCGAGCACCGGGCGCGGCAGGCGCTTGGTCAAACCATCGAACAGGTGCGGGCCAGGTTCGATGACCTGCCACCGGCCGAGCTGGAAGCCTTGATCGACGAGGCCATTGTGGCGACTCTACAGCCCAACGCTCCCGCCGCCGTGTGACCGCGTGGCGGGAGCGTTGGGCTGTAGAG
>NZ_LSJM01000416.1 GCF_001557215.1 Sphingomonas sp. CCH9-E2
CGAACCCCGTCGCGCGCTTGGCGGGGATCGCGTCGAGGAAGATTTCGACCGCGGCGACCGGGCCGTCGAGGTCGAAGCGCTTGGTCAGGCTCGGGTGGAGCATGCCGAAGGCGGCGAGCACCGTTTTCGGCCCCAGCCGCAGCGTCGCCGACTGGCCGGGGTGCCAGGCCGCGCCCGTTTCGCCCATGACCTGAAGGTTGGCAACCGGCGCACCGGCCGCTTCGAGCAATGCCAGTGCCTCACCTTTGGCATCGAACGCACCGAAGGGCTGCGCCTTGCCGTTCGCCCAGCCGCGCGGGTTGCGCTCGCCCGCCAGCAGCACGGTGAGGGTCAGGCGCTCACCATCGGCCAGATAACGGCGGCCGAGTTCGAACAGGCGCACGGCTGTAGCGCCGCGCTTCACATTGCGCGCCGCCGCCATCATCAGGCCGGGCAGCAGCGAGGGGCGCATGACCTTCAGGTCTTCGCTGATCGGGTTGGCGAGCGTCCATGCGCCGCCACCGACCGCTGCGGCCTCGCTCTCGGAGATAAAGCTCCAGGTCACCGCCTCGTTGAGGCCGCGCGCGGCGGCGGTGCGGCGGATGCGGCGCTCCAGTTTCTGCTCGGGCGTCGCGGTCGGCTTGGCGACGCCGGGTGCGCGGGGCAGGGGGGTGGAGGGAACCTTGTCGATCCCCTCGATCCGGATCACTTCCTCGACCAGATCGGCGGGGCCATCGACGTCACGCCGCCAGCTCGGCGCGGTCACGCGGAAGCCGTCACAGCCGTCGATCGACTCGCACGGATCGCCATTGGCGTCGAGCGGCTGGACGGTGAAGCCGAGCGATTCGAGAATGTCCTTCTGCCGCTCCGCCGGGATGGCCAGGCCACCGAGCGTCTCGGCGAGCGTAGGGTCATAGCCGGTGGTGATGCCGACCTTTGGCACCGCGCCCGCGCGGGTCACTTCGCTCGCGGTGCCACCGCAAATCTGCGTCACCAGCCGCGCCGCGATCGCGATGCCGTCCTCGAGGAACTCCGGGTCCACGCCGCGTTCGAACCGGGTGCGCGCGTCGCTGGTCAGCAGCAACTTTTGCCCCGCGCGCGCAATCGCCTCCGGCTCGAAATAGGCGCATTCGATCACGACATCGGTGGTCGTTTCCGACACGCCGGTATCCTCGCCGCCCATGATGCCGCCGATATCGTGGACACCATTGTCGTCCGCGATCACCGTGATGGTCTCGTCGAGCGTGTAGGTCTTTTCGTTGAGCGCCAGCACCTGCTCGCCCGGCTTTGCCTTGCGCACGGTCAGCGCGCCGGACAGCTTCGCCTTGTCATAGACATGGAGCGGGCGGCCCAGGTCGATCATCACATAGTTGGTGATGTCGACCAGCGCGCTGATCGGACGCTGACCGATCGCCTTCAACCGGCTCTGCATCCATTCGGGCGCGGCACCGTTGGTGACGCCGCTGACGGTCTGCCCGAAATAGGCGGGGCAGCCCTCGGGCGCCTCGATCCGCACTTCCGGCCCCGCGCCGCTGGTCGCCACCGGAGTGGCGTCGAGGGGCTTGAGCGTGCCGAGACCTGCTGCGGCGAGGTCGCGCGCGATGCCGCGCACGCCCATGCAATCCTGACGGTTGGGCGTGATCGACACGTCGATCACCGGGTCGTCGAGCCCGGCATAATCGGGGAAGGGCGTGCCGACCGGCGCATCCTCCGGCAGCTCGATGATGCCGTCATGATCGTCGCCCAGCTCCAGCTCGCGGCTGGAGCACATCATGCCGTTCGATTCGACCCCGCGCACCGCGGCGACCTTCAGCACCATGCCATTGGCGGGCACGGTCGCGCCGGGCAGGCCGAGCACGCCGACCAGACCGGCACGCGCATTGGGCGCGCCGCACACGATCTGCAGCGGGTTGCCGTCTCCGGCATCGACCGTCAGCACCTGCAGCTTGTCCGCCTGCGGATGGCGCTCGGCGGTCAGCACGCGCGCAACCTTGAACGCCGCCAGCGCCGCGCCGGGATTCTCCACGCCCTCGACCTCGTGCCCGATGCGGTTCAGGGCATCGAGAATCGCGGTCAGATCGGCATCGGTGTCGAGATGCTCCCTGAGCCAGCTCAGCGTGAACTTCATGCGCCGACTCCCCCCGAAAGCGTGGGCACGTCGAGCGCCGAGAAGCCGTAATGCTTCAGCCAGCGCAGATCGCCGTCGAAGAATGCGCGCAAATCATCCATCCCATATTTGAGCATCGCCAGCCGATCGACCCCGGTGCCAAAGGCAAAGCCCTGCCATTCATCGGGGTCCAGCCCGCACGCCTCGATCACCCGGCGATGGACCATGCCGCTACCCAGCACCTCCATCCAGCCGCCACCCTCGGCATCGCCCGACCCGCCGATCACGCGCTTGCCATTGATCCACGTGAAACCGACATCCACCTCCGCGCTCGGCTCGGTGAAGGGGAAGTAGCTGGGGCGCAGGCGCAGCACGATGTCGTCGCGCTCGAAATAGGCCTTGAGGAAGGTCTCCAGCGTCCATTTGAGGTGGCCGAGGGTGATGCCCTTGTCGATCACCAGCCCCTCGATCTGGTGGAACATCGGCGTGTGCGTCGCGTCGCTGTCGCTGCGATAGACGCGGCCGGGCGCGATGATGCGGATCGGCGGCTGTTGCGACGTCATCGTGCGGATCTGCACCGGCGACGTGTGCGTGCGCAGTACCATCGGCCGCTCATGCTCGCCCGCGAGGTAGAAGGTGTCGTGCATCGCGCGCGCCGGATGCGTCTCCGGGATGTTGAGCGCGGTGAAATTGTGCCAGTCGTCCTCGATCTCCGGACCCGTCGCGACGGCAAAACCCATGTCGGCGAAGATTTCGGCGAGCTCGTCCATCACCTGGCTGATCGGGTGGACCGTGCCGGCGGCGACGCCATCGACCGGCAACGTCATGTCGAGCGTCTCGCTGGCGAGCTTCGCTTCAAGCGCAGCGCCCTCCAGCGCCGCCTTGCGCGCTGCCAGTGCCTCGGTCACCGCTTCGCGCAGGCCGTGGATGCGCGGGCCGGTCTCCTGCCGCTCTTCGGGGCTCATGCCGCCCAGCGTCTTGAGCAGCCCGGTCACCACGCCCTGCTTGCCCAGCGCGTGGACGCGCACCGCCTCCAGCGCATCGACGCCGGTGGCCGCGTCGATCGCGGCGAGAAGATCGGCCCTGAGTTGGTCGAGATCGGTCATGGGAATTCCGTTCAATGGTCTAGTGGCCCGAACCGCAGTCGGGCGCGAAGGTCAAGCCCGACTGCCCAGCAAAGCGACGCCGAACGCGATGAACACGCCGCCGGTGACGCGGTTGAACAGCCGCTGGCGGTTGGCCGGCGCAAGCCATGCGGCGAGCGAGCGGCCGCCCAGCGCATACATGCTGAACCAGAACGCCTCGATCACCGCAAAGCTGGCGATCAGGATCGTGAGCTGCGGCGCGAAGGGGGCGCTGGTATTGATGAACTGCGGAAACAGCGCGGCGGCAAAGATGATCAGCTTGGGGTTGGAAAAACCGGTGCCGAGCCCCGTGCCGAACATCGCGATCAGCAAGGGCGGGGCGGGCTTCTCGGCAGAGGCATCGTTGCCCCCGACCGGCGCGCGCCACGCCTTGATCCCCAGCCAGACGAGATAGCCGACCCCGGCATAGCGCAGCGCATCGAACAGCATCGGCGATGCCTTGAGCAACGCCCCAAGGCCCGCCGCCGACGCAAGCAGGCAGACCAGATTCGCGGTCATCAACCCCAGCATCGACGCGATCGACCGGCGCGCGCCATGATGGATGCTCTGCACCATGACGTGAAGCATGTTCGGCCCCGGCGTCGCGGAGATCAGGAACACGGCGGTGACATAGAGCCACCAGGTCTGGAGCGTCATCGTTCGATCCTTGCTCGGCCAAGAAAAAGGGCGCCGGTGGATGGTCCACCGGCGCCCCGATTTCGGTCGCTACAGGCTGCCTCAGGCGGCCTGGGGCAGAGCCGCCTTCGCCTGCGCGATGATGGCGGTAAACGCCTCACCTTCGTGCATCGCGATGTCGGCCAGGACCTTCCGGTCCAGCTCGATGCCGGCGAGCTTCAGCCCGTGCATGAACTGCGAATAGGTCAGGCCTTCGGCGCGAACGCCGGCGTTGATGCGCTGAATCCACAGGGCGCGGAAGCTGCGCTTCTTAACCTTGCGGTCGCGATAGGCGTACTGGCCGGCCTTTTCGACGGCCTGGCGCGCGATGCGGATGGTGTTCTTGCGACGGCCATAATAGCCCTTCGCCTGATCCAAAATCCGCTTATGCTTCGCCTTGGTGGTGGTGCCGCGCTTAACACGTGCCATGGTCTGCTACTCCTTACTTGAGGCCGTAGGGCGCCCAGAGGCGCACATGGCCGGCATCAGCTTCGGACAGGACCGACGTGCCGCGGTTGGTGCGAATATACTTCGCGTTATGGCTGCTCAGGCGGTGACGCTTGCCGGCGACGCCGTGCTTCACCTTGCCCGTTGCGGTGAATTTGAAGCGCTTCTTCACACCGCTCTTGGTCTTCATCTTGGGCATTTTCGTCTCCTTTTACGCGCGACGATCACGAACAGCCCCGGCAGCCCTTGTTAGCCGGGCGGTTCCCCTGAATCGCGGAAAGGCGGGCGCTTAGCGGGTTGGCGGCGGTTTGGCAACCGGTTGCGCCGCCGAGCCGCGCCTCCCGATCCATCAACGCCGCCCAAGCATGCGTTCGGCCACCACGGCGACACCCGCCCCGGCGGCGTAGGCAAGGAAATCCTTCCAGTCGAATCCGGTGCCGAGCAGCGTGCGCGCGAGCCGGCTGTCGCGCCAGCCGAGCAGGTCGAGAATGCCGATCCATTGCCCCAGCTCGACCAGCGCAGCGACCGCAAATGCCGCCGCCGCTGCAGGAACCGCCCCGATGCGCGTGGTTGCACGCAGCCCGCAATAGACCAGCAGGACCGCAAGCGTGTCGCCGAGATGCGGCCGCACGAATCGGTCGCGAATATAGAGCGCGATCGCCACCTCGATCGCGAACAGGGTCACCGCCGCCAGCGCATAGCCGCGGTGCAGGCGCAGCATCTCAATGCCCCCGGCAGGCAAGCGCCTCGACGATGTCCTCGATTCGCGCCGGATCGCCCGCCGCGATCACCTCGCCAGTGCTTCCCGCATGCAGCGGATCGCCCTGCCAGTCGCACATGCGCCCGCCGGCGCCCTCGACCACCGGCACCAGCGCGGCGAAATCGTGCAGCTTCAGCCCCGCCTCGATCACCAGGTCGAGATGCCCCGACGCGACCAGTCCGTAATTATAGCAGTCGCCGCCGAGCACCGTGCTCAGCACGGCCGAATCGACATGCTCGAATGCGTGGAGCTGATCGTCGGTGAACAAAGCGGGGGAGGTGGTGGCGAGCAGGGCCTGTGACAGCTCGCGGCACCTGCGCGATTCGGCCGGCTTGCCGTTGAACAGCGTCGGACGCCCGGTCACGCCGAGCCAGCGTTCGCCGATGATCGGCTGGTCGATGATGCCCAGCACCGGCCAGCCATCCTCCAGCAATGCGATCAGCGTGCCGAAGATCGGCCGCCCGACGATGAAGCTGCGCGTCCCGTCGATCGGGTCGAGCACCCAGGTCCGCCCGTTCGATCCGGCGCGCTCTTCCTCTTCCTCCCCGATGATGCCGTCCATCGGGCGCTCGGCGACGATCAGTCGCCGCATCGCCGCCTCCGCCGCCTTGTCGGCGAGCGTGACGGGCGAGGCATCGTCCTTGGTCTCGAGGCCATGGTCGGCGCGGAAATAGGGGCGGATCGCCGCGCCCGCCGCATCGGCGAGGCGCTGGGCGAGATCGATATCGGCTTGGGACACAGGCATCCGCCCCGCCTAGCGGGGCGAAGCGCAGAATAGAAGGCCGGTCAGAACGGCAACCAGCGGCGCTTTTCGCTGAACTTCATATACCCGACATTGGCGCCCGCGCGCCAGCCGACGCCCAGACGCACCGGGATCAGCACCACGTCGCCGCGGCGCAGATAGGTGGCGGAAAAGCCGCCAACGAAGTAAAGGCGGCCCTCACCGGCGGGGAAGCGCTTGTACAGCTCCTGGCTGTCATAGAGGTTGTAGACGAGCACGAACACCTTGTTGGCGTCGCCGCCGATGTCGAAGCCGACCGACGGGCCGGTCCAGTAGACGTCGCGCTCGCCCTCGACCGCGTGCACCATCTTGCCCGATCCATAGCGCAGGCCGACGACCACCGCGCCCGATCCTTCCGACCCGGCGATATAGGCATTGGGCTCGCCCTGATCCTTCAATATGTCCTCGATCAGCGCGGCGAGGCCGGTCGCACCCTTGCCGAACACGCCCTCCGCCGCCGAGACCAGCCGCACCCGGTCGAACGTCACCGGCGCTTCGGGTTTGGTCAGGCCGCCAGCCTGGGCGCTGCCCTGCGCCGGGGCCTGTTCCGTCGGAGCGGCCGGCTGCTGCCCGTCGGCGGGTGGAGCCTCATAGGGCGCGCCGGGGTCGACCTTTTCGTCCTGCTGCGCGGGTTGTGCAGGCTGGGCGGGGATCGCGGTCCGCGGCCGGTCGAGATCGGCATCGATGGCGGTATCGGGATCGACCTTCTGGATCGTCTGCGCCTGCACCGGCGCGACTGCCAGCGCCGGCACCGCCAGCGCCATTCCGATCCACCGCATCAACCGTTGCATATAATCCCTCCGCAGCATCGCACATAGGCCGCGCGATGGCAGTGCGGCAATGAACCGGCGATGACCCGAGTCGATTTCGCGCCCAGTCGTCGCAAATCCGTCCATTGATCGCCAGCCAGACGCTCGCTATAGCGCGCCTTCGCCGCAGGCATCCGGAGACGTGGGTGAGTGGCTGAAACCAACGCTTTGCTAAAGCGTCGTACGGGGAACCGTACCGAGGGTTCGAATCCCTCCGTCTCCGCCACTGCTGTCGACTAGCTGCGACCCGAGGTCACTTGGGTCAGTTTCCCGGCCCGGTCGCATAGGCGCGACAAAAGGTTTCGACCGCGGCCCTTATCCGGGCGTGATTGCGCTCCGCGTCAATGGGACAGCCGAAGCGGCGCTCCAGATCGCCCAGGCCCTTGCACATCGCGACGAATTGTTCGGCCGCCAATTCCGGGTCGGCCACCGCAATCTCGCCCGCGTCGCGCAGCGCGCATAGCAGCGCGGCAAAGGCGCGCAGCATCTGGCGCGGCCCGGCCTCCAGAAAAGCTTCGCCGATGGCGGGATCATGTTCCGTCTCCGCCGCGACGCGCCGGTCGAACTGGACCATTTCCGGGCGCGACATGAATGCGGTCATCGCCGCGCCGATCGCTTCCAGCCGCTCGCGCAACGACAGGCCCGGCATCGGCGCGATGCTGAAATGATCGCCCATGCGCGCGCATTCGCGCTCGACCGCGGCGGCGAACAGGCCGCGCTTGTCGCCGAACTGATTATAGATCGTGACCTTGGACACATGGGCGTCCGCTGCAACCTGCTCGATCGCGGTCGCGGCAAAGCCATGGTCGAAAAAGGATCGGGTGGCTGCGTCGAGGATCGCCTGGCGCTTTACCGGGTCGATCGAGCGTTGCGCACGCGTAAGGGTTTCGCTTGACAGAGTGAACGGTCCCGTTCATTTGAACGACAGCGTTCAACATAGCCTGAGTCGATGCCGTGGCGCAAGCAGGGGGCAGTTTCGCATGATCTGGATTGCCATCCGCATGCTCACCGGCGACGCCCAGAAATTCTATGGGCTGGTGTTTGGCATTGCCTTTTCGACGCTGTTGATCACGCAGCAGCTGACGATCTTCGTCAGTCTGCTCGAACGCGGGGCCAGTGCGGTGTTCAACGTGCCGACCGCCGATATCTGGGTGATGGATCGCGTCAGCCGCACCACCGACGTCGCCTATCCCATGCCCAGTACTGCGCTCGACAAGGTGCGGTCGGTCCCCGGGGTGGAATGGGCGGTGCCGCATTTGCGTGCGGCTGCGTCGGTGCGCACGGGCGACGGCGATCTGGAGGGCGTGGCGATCGTCGGGGTCGACGATGCGACGCTGATCGGCCTGCCGCGCCGGATGGCACAGGGCAGCATCGACGTGCTGTCGCGTCCCGACACGGTGATCATCGATGATGTCGGCACCACCAACATGTTCGAAGATGGCCGCAGCCCGATCGGCGAGCGGCTGGAGCTCAATGATCAGCGCGCGGTGATCCGCGGCATCGCCGACGCAATTCCGAGCTTTACCAGCCAGGTCACGCTCTACACCAAATACAGCCAGGCGCTGCGCTACGTCCCCGGCACGCGCAACCGCCTGTCCTTCGTGCTGGTCGGCGCTGCGCCGGGTGTGGATCATCAGCAGCTGGTCGCGCGGATCGAGGCGGAGACCGGGCTGCGCGCCCGCACCCGCGACCAGTTTGCACAGGACGGCATCGACTTCATCATCGAGAATACCGGCATTCCGATCAATTTCGGAATTACCGTCGCGCTTGGCTTTGTCGTCGGGGTGGCGATCGTGGGGCTGACCTTCAGCCTGTTCATCCGCGACAATATCAAGCAGTTCGGCGCGCTGAAGGCGATCGGCGTCGCCAATGGCACGATCCGCCGTATGGTCGCGGCGCAGGCTGGGCTGGTCGGGCTGATCGGCTATGGCCTTGGCGTGCTCGGCACGATCGCGTTCATCTGGGGCTTTTCCGCCGTCCCGACCTTCAAGGGTTTCTACATCCCCTGGCAGATCCCGCTGATCAGCCTGGTCGCAGTGGTGCTGATCCTCGCGCTCACTGGCTGGATCGCGCTGCGCCGCGTGCTCAAGACCGAACCCGCGGCGGTGTTCCGGTGAGC
>NZ_LSJM01000417.1 GCF_001557215.1 Sphingomonas sp. CCH9-E2
CGGCTCCCGCCGCGAGCGCCGCGACCGCGCCGTGCGTGTCGTTGAGCGCGGTGATCATGATCACCGGCAGGTCCGCAGTGTCGGGTGCCGTGCGGATCTCCGCCAGCGCCTCTAGCCCCGACATGCCGGGCATGACCATGTCGAGCAGGACGAGATCGAAGCCGCGCCCGGAAATCAGGTCGAGCGCCTCGCGCCCGCTATCGGCGAGCACGACCATATAGCCCATCGCGCCGAGCCGCCCGCCGATGACGCGCAGGCTGGTCCGGCTGTCGTCGACAACCAGGATCGTGCGCGTGCCGCGCCGGCGCGATTCGCCGTTTTGGGTGGTGCTCCCCATGACGCACCTTCTATCGCGGGAGCGTCACGATCCTGTTAACGTTGCGCCGGGCAGAGCGGGCCGGTGCCGCAAAACCAACTAAGCCCCTCAGCGCCGCAGGAACCACAGGAGCTGGTCGACCATCATGCGCAACTGGCCATCGGCGTCGCCGAGCGGGTCGCCGGGCGCGCCGGTGTTGATCGCGACACCCAAGGGTGTGGGCCAGCCGCGCAGCGCGTGGACGACGGTGCGCAGCGCCGCCATCGTCGATACCGCCGCCTGCCATCCCCCGGCGGTGGCAACGATGCCGACCGGCACCCGATCGAAATAGACGCGATCGTCGCCGCGCAGCAGCTCGACATGATCCAGCGCGTTCTTGACCATCCCGGACAGCGTGCCGTGATAGCCGGGCGACCCCACGATCACCGCATCGGCGCTGCGCAGAGTCGCGACGAAATGCGCGATCTTCTCGTCGCCAGCGGGATCGCACAGCTCGAACGGGGCGAAGTTGATTGCGTCCCCGGTCAGCAGCGTCGTGCGCGCGCCGCTTTCTTCCGCAATCGCCAGACACCGCGCCAGCGCCCGTCCGGTCGTCGATTCGGTGCGCGATGTTCCGCCAAGGGCGACGATATGGGGCGTGGTCATGTCGCGGGGCTAGCGGAAAGCGGCGCGATCGGCCACCCTGATCCGGCTGTCGGCAACGGAGGCATGGGGTGCAGAGCAAGGGACCGCTGGCGGGGGTGCGCATCGTCGAGATCGACGCGATCGGGCCGGTCCCGTTCGCCGCGATGCTGCTGGCCGATCTGGGCGCGGATGTCGTGCGGATCGTCCAGCCCGATGCGAGCGCGAGCCATATCGTCCCGAGCCTGTATCGCGGGCGGCGCGAGCTGGAGCTCGACTTCCGGCACCCGGCGTCGATCAACGAGCTGCGCGACCTGATCGACCGCGCCGACGGGCTGATCGAGGGGATGCCGCCGCGCTCGATCGAGGCACTGGGGATCGGCCCCGATGCGTGCCGGATGCGCAACCCGCGATTGGTCTATGGCCGGGCGAGCATGTGGGGGCAGGACGGACCGATGGCGGAGCGTCCGGGCAGCGACATCAACGTGCTGGCGCTGACCGGCGCGCTCCACGCGATCGGCACGCCCGACCAGCCGGTGGTGCCGCTGACCCTGCTGGGCGACCATGCCGGGTGCGGCATGTTCCTGGCGCTGGGCATGGTCAGCGCGATCCTGGGCGCGCAGGCGAGCGGCGAGGGACGGATCGTCGATGCCGCCGCAGCGGACGGGGTCGGCACGCTGATGGCGCTGACCCAGAGCCTGGCACAGAGCGGGCGCTGGCTCGACCGGCGGGAGGCCAATCTGGTCGATGGCGGCGCACCCTTTTACCGCACCTATCGCTGCGCCGACGAGCGGCATGTCGCGGTCGGCGCGATCGAGCCATCCGCCTTTGCCGATCTGTGCGCGGTACTGGGGCTGGAGGCGTCGAAGATCCCGCAATTCGACCGCGCGGGCTGGCCGCACATGGCGCGGGAGTTCGCGCGGCGCTTCGCCAGCCGGACGCGCGACGAATGGGTCGCACGCTTTCCCGATGGGGCGGCCTGCGTCACGCCCGTGCTGAGCCTGGCGGAGGCCGCGCGGCACCCGCATGCGCTCGCCCGGCGCCCGCTGGCGAGTGGTCCGGCAGGCGGCCCGACCGCGCCGCAATTTGCCCCACGCGCCACCCCGGTGGGACCGGCGGTGGTGACGAGCGTGGGGGAGATGCTGGGGCGGTGGGTGGATTAAACGCGCTAAGCCGCGCGCGCGGCGCTCCATGCGCCGGCAATTTCCTCGAGATCATCGGCGACCGCGCGGAACGGCGCTGGATCGCTGCCGATGCTGGCGTGGACGATCTGGTTGCGCAGCCCGTGATAGAGCGTCGCGAGCGTGCGCGAGACGTCGCCGCCGCGTTCGAAATCGAGGCCGCCTTCCAGTGCGAACAGGATCGCGGTGGCGCGGGCGATGCGCTCGCTCTTGACCGGGAACTGGCCCTTTTCGGTCGCGAAGGCGGCGGAGCGGAGCGCGGCGATGCACTCCTTGTACATCAGCTCCACCAGCTGGTGCGGATCGGCGGCGGCCGTGCGTCCGACCGCATCGATCGTGCGATAGGTGGCGGCGGCGTCGGTGCTGAGGCGGATCGGGCGGGTCATCGCATCAATTCTGCTTGTTCCAGGCTTCGACCTGCGATTCGAGGAAGCTCATCGTCGATTTATAGACCGCGACCTTGGCGTCCATGCTGGCGAACTGGCGGGTCATGCGGGTGCGCGTGTCCTCGATCTTGGTCAGGATCTCGGCCTTGTCCTCGTCGAGATCGGCCTTGGCGCGGGTATAGCCCGCCTCGCTGGCGCCGAGACCGCGCGTGGTGCTGGACGCGGTTGCGGCGATGGCGTTGAGCGCGCCCGCGACGCCGTTGCCGGTCGCGTTGGTGCCGGAAGGTTCGGCGAACAACCGCTCGACCGCCTGCGGGTAATCGACCAGCGCGCGGCTCAGCGCGGCGGTGTCGACGCTTAGCGTCCCGTCGCGTTCGGTGCGGATGCCGATCTGGGCCAGCGTGGTCGGCTCACCCGCCGCCCCGGTCGCGACCTGCGCGATCGTGATCTGTTGCAGCTGGCGCTTCACCGCCTTGGCCGCCGCATCGCCGCGCAGCGCGCCGTCGAGCGGGTCGAGATCCTTGTTCAGCGCCGAATAGACCTCGTTATAGGTCGCGACGAAATCCTGTGCGGCCTGGAGCAGCGCGCTGGTCGGCGCGGCCTTGCCAATCGTCACGATCGTGCCCGGCTGGGCCGAAGACAGATCGAGCCGGACGCCGGGGACGAGATCTGAGATGCTGTTGCCGTCACGACGCAACGCGATGCCGTCGACCGCGACGATCGCGTCGGACGCGGCGCTGCCGATGGTGGTGCCGGTGGCGCCGACACCGACATTGAGCGCGGCGAGGCCGGTATGGCCGGGAGTTTCGGTCGCGGTCAGCGTGAAGGCGCGCGCCTCCCCGCTCGCGCCCTTGACCACCAGCCGCGCGCCGCCGCTGTCGGTCACGACCGAAGCAGTGATGCCCGCCTTGGCCGCGTTGATCGCGGCGGCGATGCCGTCGAGGCTGCTGTTATCCGGGCCGATGGTGATCGCGACCGGGGCTGCGCTTCCGGCGGTGAAGCCGGTCATCGCGCCATCGGCGACCGTGGCGGTGCCGAAGGTGAGGGTGAGCGTCCCCTGTCCGATGGCGGCGGTGCGGTCGGTCACTGCGGCGCTGGCGGCGCTTTGCGGCGCGGCGAGCTGGCGAACCTCGACCTTGGCGTTGAGGGTGGCGAGGTTGGCGCCGGCGAGGCGGGTGACGCCGAGAATGGCGGGATTGGAGCTGGTCGGCTGAGTCGCCAGCGTGCCGCCGCGCGTCAGGCTGGCGAGCGCGGTGGCAAAGCCGGTGATGTTGCTCTTGTGCGTCGCTGCCGCCGTGATCTGAGCGGTCAGCGTCTCCTCGCGCTTGGTGAGCGCGGCGTTCTTCAGCTCGAACTGTGCATCCACCAGGCTCTGGACGAGCGCGGTCGTGTCGATGCCCGACCCGGTGCCGATCGTTTTCGCAATCGATTCAATGGCCACGGTCACAATCCCCCATGCCTTGAAGAACGGCCATCACGGCTTGCCCTTAAGGCCGATTTGCACGCCATTTTCGTCGAACAGGGCGGTCTCCGGCACCTTGACCGTCGGCATCGCCGTGCCGGCACGCTTGTCGAGGCCGAACACGAACGCCAGCACCGTCGCGACCGCGAGATAGAGGTCGTCGCGAATCTCCTGATTCTCACGGCTGGTGAAGTAGAGCGCGCGCGCGAGCGGGGGCAGTTCGATCCGCGGCACCGCGAATTCGTCGGCCAGTTCGCGGATCGCCAGCGCGATCTCGCCACGCCCCTTGGCGACCACCACCGGCACCTGATCCCTGCCCTGATCGTAGCGCAAGGCGACCGAGAAGTGGGTCGGGTTGGTGAGCACGACATGCGCGGTCGCGACACTCTTGCGCAGCCCGCCCTTGGCAATCTCGCGCTGGCGCTGGCGGCGATGGCCCTTGGCCTCGGGCGACCCTTCGGTTTCCTTATATTCGTCCTTCACTTCCTGCAGGCTCATCTTGAGCCGCTGCATGTGGCGGAAGATCTGGATCGGCAGGTCGACGCCTGCAATCAGCAACAGCCCCCCCGCCATCACGAGCACGAGCGTCGCGAAGGTATCGCCGAGCGATTTCACCGCCGTGCCGAGGTCGGACGAGACCAGTCCCATCGTCATCGGCGCCGATCCCCAGAGCAGCCACGCGCCCATTCCGCCGAGCAGCACCACCTTGAGCAGCGACTTGCCGAGTTCGATCCAGCCGGTCGGGCCGAAGATGCGCTTGAGGCCGGAGCCGGGATTGATGCGGTTGCCCTTCGGCGCCATCAGCTTGCCGTTGAAGCGGAATGCGCCGAGCGCTGCCTGGCTCAGCACCGCACCGCCGAGCGTGATGGCAAGCAGTGCGCCGAGCGACGGGGCGAGCTTCCACCCGGCGGTGGCGAGCGGCTTCCACGGCTGGAAACTCTCGATATCGGCGCGGCCGAAGCTGAAGCTCGCCGCCATCACCTCACGGATCGCCGACAGCAGTTGCGGCCCCATCAGGATCATCCAGCCGCAACCGAGCAGCATGATCAGCGCCGCGCCGAACTCGCGCGATTTGAGCAGGTCGCCGTCGTCGAGCGCCTTTTGTTTGCGCTTGGGTGTTGGTGCTTGTGTCTTTTCGCCCGCGCTCTCCGACATCAGCCCAGCCCTCCCAGGACCAGGGCCTGTGCGGCGTCGAGCGCCTCACGCACGATGACGAGCATGTAATCGCCCATCGCGGGCATGCCGGCGAGCAGCGCGAGGACACCCATGGCGAGGCTGGCGGGAATGCCGATCGCGAACAGGTTGAGCGCGGGGGCGGAGCGCGAGAGCATGCCGACCACGATGTTGAGGCACAGCAGCAGGAAGCCGACCGGCAGCGCGAGCAGCAGCCCGGCGAGGAAGGCGTAGCCGCCGAACAGCACGATGTTCATGAGCTTGCCCGGGGTGAGCCAGGCACCGCCGGGGGGCAATAGTTCGTAGGAGCGCACGATCAGCTCGACCAGCACGAGATGGCCGTCGACGGCGAGGAACAGCAAGGTGAGCAGCACGGTCAGGAACTGGCCGAGCGCGGGAGTCGACTGGCCGGTCTGCGGGTTGATCGCGGTGGCGAAGCTGAGGCCCATCGACACGCCGATCACCTCGCTCGCCACCAACGGCGCGGCAAAGGCGATCTGGAGGATGAAACCGAGCGCGAGGCCGACCAAAGCCTCCGCCGCAACGGCGAGGATCGTGGTCAGCACGAACACCTCGCCCGGCACCGCGATCGGCGCGGCGTGCATCGACAGGATCGAGACGGCGGCGGTCAGCAGGATGCGGACGTTGAGCGGCACCGCGACGGCGCCAAACACCGGCGCGGCCAGGAACGCCGCACCGACGCGCACCATCGTGAACAGCAGCGCCCAGAGCTGCGGCTCGATCGCGAGGCCGAAGCCGAGCATGTCAGTGGATGCTGGCCGAAGTCGGGGCCCAGCGCGTACGCCGTGCGTCGCCGCGCGGTGCGTGCGGCAGGCGCACGATCGGGCGCGGCGGCAGCTGGGGCGGGGCTGCGGGGACCGGGGCGAAGGTCACTTCACCAGATCCGGGATGCGTTCGAAGATCGTCGTGGTGAAATCGCCGAGCAGGGTCATGATCATGCCGCCGAAGATCACCAGGCTGACCCCGACGATCGCGAGCTTGGGCACGAAGGTCAGCGTCTGTTCCTGGATCGACGTCGCCGCCTGAATCATGCCGAGGATCAGGCCCGACAGCAGCGCCGGGATCAGGATCGGGGCCGAGGCAAGCGCGAGGATCCACATCGCCTCGCGCGCGACCGACAGAAAATAGTCTGCGTCCATTCTTAGTCCTTTGCGGCACCAGCCCGCTCCCCCACCCGGCCACCCATAGGGTAGCCTGGCTGGGTG
>NZ_LSJM01000418.1 GCF_001557215.1 Sphingomonas sp. CCH9-E2
CCCCGCCGGTCAGGGGCGCGACGCGGGCGGCGCGGTATCGGTCTCGCTGCCCGCGACCATCGTCGGGCGGTCCAGAGCGGGGGCGAGCGCGGCGCGGTCCGCTGCGGTCATGGGCGCGTCCATGTCCGGGCGGAAATGCGCGTTGGCGCGATCGTCCGGGCCGGGGTGGGCACCGGTTTCAAGCTCGGGCGCGGGGTGGCCATCGGCGAGGATGTTGGGGC
>NZ_LSJM01000419.1 GCF_001557215.1 Sphingomonas sp. CCH9-E2
CAGCCCGTGGCGGTTGAAGAAGCGGTTGAGCTGCTCGACCTCGTCCCAGGTCAGCGTCAGCCAGCGGCCATAGCGGTCGACGAATGGCTTCAGCCGCGCGATCCCGATCCAGCGCCCGATACCATACCACACCATGTTGCCCGCCGTCGTGCCGAGCGTCGCGACGATCAGCAACGGGGTCATGTCCATGTCGCCGCGCGCGACGGCCATCCCGCCCAGCCCCATGATCACCTCGGACGGGATCGGCGGAAACACATTCTCGAGCGTCATCAGGATGAAAATCCCGACATATCCGCCCCAGGCGATCAGGTTCAGAATGAATTCGGTCATGAAACGATGGTGCTCTAGTCCCCCTCCCGCTTGCGGGAGGGGTTAGGGGAGGGCCTGTCCAAAAGCGAAACGCGGGAGGTTACAAGCCCTCCCCCGGCCCCTCCCGCGAGCGGGAGGGGAGTTGCGCCACCCGGCGCTCGATCGCATCCCAGATCATGGCGGCCGTGTCGGTCCCGTTGAACCGGTCGATCGCGACGATGCCGGTCGGCGACGTCACGTTGATCTCGGTTAGCCACTCGCCGCCGATTACGTCGATCCCGACAAAGATCAGCCCGCGCCGCTTGAGTTCCGGCGCCAGCGCGGCGCAGATTTCCTGCTCCTTCGCGGTCAGCTCGGTCTTCGCCGCGGTCCCGCCGACCGCCAGGTTCGACCGGATCTCGCCCTCGCCCGGCACACGGTTGACCGCGCCCGCGACCTCGCCATCGACCAGCACGATGCGCTTGTCGCCCTTGGCCACATCGGGAAGGAAGGCCTGCACCATATGCGGCTCGCGATAGGCGGTGTTGAACACCTCGATCAGCGACGACAGGTTCGCGCCGTCGGCATCGATCTTGAAGATCGCCTTGCCGCCATTGCCATGCAGCGGCTTGACCACGATCGCGCCATGCTTCGCCAGAAACGCCTTCGCCTCGTCATAGTCGCGCGTGATCAGCGTCGGCGGCATGAAGCGCGCAAAATCGAGCACCCACACCTTCTCCGGCGCGTTGCGCACGCTGGCCGGATCGTTGACCACCAACGTCCGGTCGGCGATCCGCTCGAGCAGATGCGTCGCGGTGATATAGCCCAGATCGAACGGCGGATCCTGCCGCATCAGCACGACATCGGCCTCGTCGCCCAGATCGAGCGACACCGGATCGCCGAATTCGAAATGACTGCCCGCGACGCGCTGCACGGTCACCGGATGCGCCTTCGCCCACACCCGCCCATCGGCATAGTTCAGCGCTTCGGGCGCATAGTGAAACAACCGATGCCCGCGCGCCTGCGCCGACAGCATCAACGCAAAGGTCGAATCGCCCGCGATGTTGATCGAATCGAGCGGGTCCATCTGCACGGCGACGGTCAGGGGCATTCGTGGTCCTTTATCGGTTCAACGCGGCAAGTAGGTAGCCGACGGGCGAATGTCACCCAATCCACGCATTCTCGATATGCCGCGGCCGCACGCCCGGCGCGAGCAGCAGCACGTCGACCCGGATATCCTCGCCATTCGCCGCATAGCGCGGCATCAGATACTCCGCCGCCGCCGCAACCCGCGCCAGCCGCCGCTCGTCGATCGCGAAATCGAGTTCGGCGGCGGACTTGCGCGCCTTCACCTCGACAAACGCGACCAGCCTGCCCCGCTTGGCGACCAGATCGACCTCTCCGGCCGGCGTCCGCACCCGCCGGTCGAGAATCCGCCACCCGCGCAACCGCAAATACCACGCCGCCCGCGTCTCCCCGTCGCGACCCGATTGCTCGGCTGCGCGGCGATCGTGCGCCATCAGTCCCCCTCCCGCTCGCGGGAGGGGTTAGGGG
>NZ_LSJM01000420.1 GCF_001557215.1 Sphingomonas sp. CCH9-E2
CCCCTAAACGCCCCGCCATGCGCCCCGACCTCGCCCATATCGACGCCTGGTTGTTCGACCTCGACAACACGCTCTATCCGGGCAGCGCCGACCTGTTTCCGCAGATGAATGCGCGCATCGGCGCCTATGTCGCGCGGCTGCTGAACCTCGATCCCGATGCCGCGCATCGGGTGCAAAAGGACTATTTCATCCGCCACGGCACCACGCTCGCTGGGCTGATGGCCGATCACGGCGTCGACCCGTACGAATATCTCGCCGATGTCCACGACATCGAGATGGACGTGCTCGAGCATAACGCCCCGCTGGCCGCCGCGATTGCGAAGCTGCCGGGGCGCAAGCTCGTTTTCACCAATGCCGATGCACCCTATGCCGAAAAGGTCCTCGACCGGCTCGGCATCCGTGAGCATTTCGAGGCGATCCACGACGTCCACGCCAGCGCCTATCACCCCAAGCCGCACCCGCACGCCTATGCCAGTGTGTGCGAGGCGTATCGCATCGACCCCAAGCGCGCGCTGTTCGTCGAGGACATGGCCCGCAACCTCGCGCCCGCCAAGGCGATCGGCATGACCACCGTCTGGGTCGACAATGGCTCCGAACAGGCACCCGATGCCGACCGCAGCTTCATCGATTTCATCACCCACGACATCTGCCACTGGCTCGAAACCATTCAGGAGCATCCATGACCGACCTCGCCGCCACGATCGACGCCGCCTGGGAAGACCGCGCCAACATCTCGCTCGCCACCACCGGCGCGGTGCGTGAGGCGGTGGCCGAGGCGCTGAACCTGCTCGACAGCGGGGCCGCACGTGTCGCCGAGCCGGTCGACGGCGGCTGGCAGGTCAATCAGTGGCTCAAGAAAGCCGTCCTCCTCTCCTTCCGCCTCAACGACAATGCGGTTGGCCATGGCGGCTTCGACAAGGTGCCGCTCAAGACCGCCGGCTGGGACGATGCACGCTTCCGGCAGGCCGGTTTCCGCCAAGTGCCGGGCAGCGTCGTGCGCCACGGCGCGCATATCGGCCGCAATGTCGTGCTGATGCCCAGCTTCGTGAACATCGGCGCGTTCGTCGGTGAAGGCACGATGGTCGACACCTGGGCGACCGTCGGCAGCTGCGCGCAGATCGGCAAGAACGTCCATCTCTCCGGTGGCGTCGGCATCGGTGGCGTGCTCGAACCGCTTCAGGCCGATCCGGTGATCATCGGCGACGGCGCGTTCATCGGCGCGCGCGCCGAAGTGGCCGAGGGCGTCCGCGTCGGCGAAGGCGCGGTCCTCTCGATGGGCGTCTATCTCGGTGCCAGCACCAAGATCGTCGATCGCGCGACCGGCCACATCTACCGCGGCGAAGTCCCCCCCTATGCCGTCGTCGTCCCCGGCACCCTCCCCGGCACCGATGGCGGCCCCGGCCTCTACTGCGCCGTGATCGTCAAGACCGTCGACGCCCAGACCCGCAGCAAGACGGGAATCAACGAACTGCTGCGCGATTGAACCCAATCAATCCTCCCCTGCAAGGGCAGGGGGGGCCGCCGCGAAGCGGCGGTGGAGGGGTGTCCCCATGGGAAAACGCGCAGGACATCTCGACGGGCGACACCCCTCCGTCAGCACTTCGTGCTGCCACCTCCCCTTACAGGGGAGGATTTCGCGGAAGTACGTGCCGACGCAGCGATGGCGAAAGTCATTTCCTACAGCTACTCGCCTGGGGTAGTCGTTTCCCATGCAACCAACTCTCGCCTCCGCCCCGGCTGACACCGCCCGTACACACGCATTTTTTGTCAGCATTGTCGTCAGTTTTGTCGGAGGCACACCGGCATGACCGACCCGATGACCTATGGGCGCTACCTCGCGCTCGACCAGCTGCTGAGTGCGCAGCATCCGATTTCGGACGAGCATGACGAGCTGCTGTTCATCGTCATCCATCAGACCAAGGAACTCTGGCTCAAGCAGATGATCGCGGAGCTTGAGGTCGCGCTCGACCTGGTTCGCGGCGACCGGCTGGTCGAGGCGTATAAGGGCCTTGCGCGGGTCAGCCGGATTCAGGCGGTGATGACGCTGTCGTGGGAAATCCTGACCACGATGACGCCGAGCGACTATACCCGCTTCCGCGACGTGCTGGGCACCAGCAGCGGGTTTCAGTCGGACCAGTTCCGCGCGGTCGAAACCATGCTGGGGCTACGCGGCGGCGGGGTTCCGGGGCCGCTGACGGCGCTTTATGGTGCGAAGCCAAGCCTGTGGGACGAAGCCAATGCCGCGCTTGCCCGCGCCGGGTTCGACCTGCCCGACACGGCGCTGAACCGCGATTGGTCAAAACCCTATGAGGTCAGTCCGGCGGTCGAGGCAGCCTGGGCCAAGGTCTATCGCGAGCCCGGCACGCATTGGGAGCTGTACCAGCTCGCCGAGAAGCTGGTCGATATCGATGACGCGCTCGCCACCTGGCGGCACAAGCATGTGCTGACTGTCACGCGCGTGATCGGCATGAAGCCGGGCACCGGCGGCACCCCCGGCGCGTCCTACCTTCAATCGACCCTGACCAAGCGCGCCTTCCCCGAACTCTGGTCGCTGCGGACGCTTCTTTGATGTGTTTCGGCACCGGCCCGCTCCCCCACCCGGCCACCCATATCATGCTACCGCTGGGTGGCCGGGTGGGGGAGCGGGCCGG
>NZ_LSJM01000421.1 GCF_001557215.1 Sphingomonas sp. CCH9-E2
GTGGCGGGAACCTTGGTCAACCGGTCGACCACCGTTGCGCAGGGCACGTTGATCCCGGCCGTGCTCGAGACCGGTTTCGATTCGACCAAGGCCGGCTTTGCCCGGGCGATCGTGGCGAGCGATGTGCGCAGCTTCGACGGCACCCGCATCCTCATCCCGCGCGGCAGCCGCCTGATCGGCGATCATGCCGGGGGCGCGGAGCCGGGGCAGAAGCGCGCGATCATCAACTGGAGCCGGCTGATCCGCCCCGACGGGGTGACGATCGCGATCGGATCGCCGGCGACCGATGCCACCGGGCGCAACGGCGTGCGCGCCAAGGTCAATTCGCATTTGCTCCAACGGATCTTCCCGGCGCTGCTCCAGTCGACGCTCGACATCGGCGTCAATCTCGCCACGCGTCCGGCCAATGGCTCGGTACTGCTCGCGCTGCCCAATTCGGGGTCGCAAGCGATCAACGGGCAGAACGGCCCGGCACCGACGCTGAGCGTGCGGCCCGGCACGTCGATCGCGGTGTTCGTCACGCGCGATCTCGATTTCACCGGGGTCGGAAACCCGCAATGAGCGCCGAACCGCCGGCGGCGGGCGTCTATCTGCGCGCCTATCTGGCACCGCTCGCACCCTTTCTGGACCGGGCTGACGTAACCGATATCTATGTCAACCGGCCCGGCGAAATCTGGGTCGAGACGCTGGGCGGGACGAGCGAGCGGCACGATGCGCCCGACCTCACCGAGACCGCGCTGGAGCGGCTGGCGCGTCAGGTCGCGGCGCTGACGCATCAGGGGATCAGCCGCGCCCATCCGCTGCTGTCCGCCGCGCTGCCTGATGGTGCGCGCGTTCAGGCGATCGCGCCGCCCGCGACGCGCGCCGGCATGGCGATCGCGATCCGCAAGCACGTCTCCGCCGATCTCGGGCTCGACGACTATCAGGCGGCGGGCGCGTTCGACGCGACGCGACGCGGCAGCGCGCTGCACAGCGATGAAGCGATGGCCGAGCTGTCGGCATTGCTGGAAGCAGGCGATCTGGCCGGGTTGCTGCGACAGGCGGTGCGCGCGCGCCGCAACATCCTCGTCTCCGGCGGCACCTCGACCGGCAAGACCACTTTCCTCAACGCGCTGCTGCGCGAGATCGCGCCCGAAGAGCGGCTGATCGTCATCGAGGATACGCCCGAGCTGCATCTGCGCCACGCTAATGCGATCGGCCTGCTCGCCACGCGCGGCGATCAGGGCGAAGCGCGGGTTACCGCCGACGACCTGCTCGGCGCGTCGCTGCGCATGCGACCCGACCGAATCATCCTCGGCGAGCTGCGCGGCGAGGAGGCCTATGTCTTTCTGCGCGCGATCAACACCGGCCATCCCGGATCGCTGAGTTCGGTCCATGCCAACAGCGCAGAGGCAGCGATCGAACAGATCGCGCTGCTGATCCTGCAACGCGGCACCCGGCTCAGCCGCGAAGACGTGACGCATTATGTGCGCTCGACCATCGACGTGTTCGTCCAGCTGGAGCGCGTCGGCGGGCGACGGCGCGTGGCGGAGGTCTTACTGCCCGGCGCTCGCCGCTAGGATCGGGTTCAGCCAGTCATCGACGACTGCATCGATGACCAGGTGCACGCGATCGGTCGTGCCGCGATTGACCACCGAATGCGTGTCCATCAGCCGCAGATACCACACCTCACCCGGCATCATCGTCACCGGCGTGCCATTGAGCAGGAATTCGACATCGGGGTTGGTGGTGATCGGGATATGCAACCGCGCCATGCCATGCTCCGCGGCGAGGTCATGGTCGTAATGCGGCTTGATCACCGATCCCGGGGCCAGCAGCATCAGCCGCACCACGGTAAGCGGGCAGTGAAACGCCGCCAGCACCTCCCGGAAATAGGGCGTGTGCGCCAGCAGCGGGCCGTCCACGAACTCGGTCGCGGTCGGATCGGAATAGATCATCATCACCGGGTGCGTCGCGCCGGCCGTGTGGCGCAGCGGCAGCACCGACCAATTGCCCTCGTAATTCTGCTTCACCAGATGATCGATCCAGTCGCGATCGACGGCGTCGAGATCAGTGCGCAACCGGTCCGGGTCGAAGGCGAAGGGCAGCTTGATCCGGTCGGGCAACAGCGCGGGCTTCCCGGGCGCAGATGTTGAGCGGATCACGGGATCGAGCATGGCTCCAAGCCTAGCGCGCACCGATCCCGACGCAAGCGCGAAGGCGCCCTAACGCGCGACCGCCACCGCCGGGGCGGTGATGCCAGCGGCTGCCAGCTCGCGTTCGGCCTGGACAAAGCCATAGGCCGGCACGATCTCGCCCGCGCGATCCGCCACCTCGGGCCAGCATGCGGCGATCTGTTCGCCCGCATCTGCCCCGGCCCCGATCTGGACCCCGTCGGTCAGGGTGATGTTGGCGGTCGCAAAATGCCCGGCCCCCGCGCACAAGATCGCGCGGGTCGGCGCGTCGTCGCCTACCAGCGCCAGCAGCCCCGGGCTGACCAGCGCCGGGTCGAGCGCGGCGAGGCTCGCTTCCGACAAGACCCCTTCGGTCATCCCCGTCGCGGCGGTCGGCGCGAGGCAGTTGACGCGGATGCCATATTTCTCGCCCTCGATCGCCAGCGTCTGCATCAGCCCGACCAGCGCCATCTTTGCCGCGCCATAATTGGCCTGACCGAAATTGCCGTAGAGCCCGGACGAGGAGGTAGTCATGACGATGCGGCCATAGCCCTGCCCCCTCATGATCTCCCACACCGCCTTGCTCGCGATGGCGGCACCCATCAGATGCACGTCCACCACCAGCCGGAAATCGTCCATGCTCATCTTGGCGAAGCTTTTGTCGCGCAGGATGCCGGCATTGTTGACGAGGATATCGACCCGACCCCACGCATCCATCGTCGAAGCGACGATGTTCGCCACGGCCCATTCGTCGGTGACCGAACCGGCGAGCGCCAGCGCTTTGCCACCCTGGGCGGCGATCTCGTCGCTCACCCGCTGCGCGGCCTCGGGGTTGAGGTCGTTGACCACGACGCGCGCACCCTTGCGCGCCAGATAGAGCGCATGGGCGCGTCCCAGCCCGCCGCCGGCACCCGTCACGATCGCGATCCGTCCATCGAGCACCATCAAAAGCCTCCCATTATCTTCGCTAACTAGTGAGTGAGTATTATATGGGGGAATGCGCGCGCAAGACCCGGCTGGTTAGGTCCCGCTCCGCCCCCCGCTCCCGCAAATCTGCCGAAACCCGGCGGCCATGAACACCGCCATGCGATCCTTGATCGCGGCGAAATCTTCCGACCGACAGAGCCCGCCCGACAATTTGTCGATGCGCCCAGTGCGCGCCAGCGTGACCATCAGCGCGCCGGTGACGAAGTGATAGCCCCAGAAAATATCTGCTTCGGCACAATCGGGCAGCGCCTTCTTGAGCAGTTCGATCAGCCGCAGCACGACCGGGTCGAAATGCGAATCCATCAGCTCCGCGCCCCATTCGGGCGTGTTCGCGACGAGCGCACCGAGCGCGCCGTAATTCTTCCAGCCCTCGCCGCCCTCGATATACAGGTCGAGATCAGTGTCGAGAAAGGCGTGCAGCGCGCCTTCCAGCGTCGGCTTGCCGCCGGTTGCGGCGTCATAATCGTTCAGCGCCTTCAGCCGCTTTTCGCTCGTCACCACGGCGCGGCGGGCGAACACCGCGTCGAACAGCTTCTTCTTATCCTCGAAATAATAGTTGAGCAGCGTGTGGTGGACGCCCACGCGCTTGGCGACGTCCTTGAGCGTCACGCCGTGCAGCCCGTGCTTCGAGAACAGATATTCCGCCTCGTCGAGGATCTGCTCCATCATCTCCGCGCGCTGTTCCGCCTTGGTTGAGCGGCGGCGGGTCTTGGGCTTGTCGGACGTCTGCTCTGCCACTGGGCTGTCATTCCCCTGTTGCCCGGATGCGGCCGGATCGCCGCTGCCCGGATCGAACAAGGTCTCAAGCGCTTCCATATTGAGACCGCAAGCTATTCTTGTCGATTTTGCCGGTCGGAGCGAGCGGCATTGCGGACAGACGCACGATCGCGTCGGGAATCCACCAGGATGCGACCCGACCGCGCAGCGGGGCAAGCAGCTCGTCGTCGCTCAATGCCTCGTCCTGCATCTCGACCAGCAGCAGCGGGCGCTCGCCCCATTTGGGGTCCTCGCGACCGATCACGGCGGCGAGCGAGACTTGCGGCAGTGCGCCGACCACCGCCTCGATCTCGGCCGGGTTGATCCATTCACCGCCAGACTTGATCAGATCCTTGGCGCGACCGGTGATGATCAGATTGCCCTGTCCGTCGATCCGGGCGAGATCGCCGGTCGCGAACCAGCCATCGGCGTCGGTCGCGGGCGTGTCCTGCCCGAAATAGCGATCCACGACCGCCGCGCCGCGCACGCGCAAATGGCCCTCGATGTCGCGCTGCTGCGGCAAGGGCACGCCAGCGGCATCGGTCAGCAGCAGATCGACGCCGATCGCCGGACGCCCGGAGACGGCGGCGCTGCGCTGCGGATCGTGCGGCGGCGCGACGGTGCCGGAGGGCGACAGCTCGGTCATGCCCCAGCTGGTCTGGACGGTGACGCCGAGGACGCGCTCGATCCGTTCCATCAGCGCTGGCGCGAGCGGCGAACCACCGACAATGATGCGCTGCAGGCTCGGCAGGGTCTCGCCGGTCGCTTCGAGATGCTCGGCAACGCCCAGCCACACGGTCGGCACCGCAACACCGATCGTCACATCCGCCGCCGCAATCAACCGGGCTAGGCTCGCGCCATCGGTCGCACGACCGGGCAACACCAGCCGCCCGCCCGCTGCAGGCAATGCGAAGGGCAGCCCCCAGGCATTGGCGTGGAACATCGGCACCACCACCAGCACGCTGTCGGTCGCCCGGATCGCCATCACATCGGCCTGCAAGCAGCGTAGTGTGTGCAGGAAGCTGGCGCGGTGGGTGTAAGTCACGCCCTTCGGCGCGCCGGTGGTGCCCGAGGTAAAGCACAAACCGCACGGAGCGGTCTCGGCAAAATCGCCCCAACCCGTGCCGCCCGAAGCAGTTGCGATCAGCGGCTCCAGCGCGGTGGCGGCACACGTCGCCGACGCCGTCTCTGCTTCACCATCGATCACCAGCATCAGCGACAGCGCCGGCACCCGCTCGGCAATCGCGCGCGCCAGCGGCTGAAGGTCGGCGCTGACGATCAGCAGCTTCGCGCCCGATTGCACAACCATGTCGGCGAGCTGCTGCGCGGTCAGGCGCGGGTTGAGCGTATGGCATACCGCACCCATCCCCATGATCGCATACCACGCCTCGACATGCGCCTGGCTGTTCCACGCCAGTGTCGCGACGCGGTCCCCCTGCCGGACGCCGAACCCGGCCAGCAGCGATGACACCGCCAGCGCGCGATCGCGCAGCGCGGCATAGCCGATCCGGTCGATCCCGCCGCCCTCGCGCGCGGTGACCACTTCGGCATCGGGGTGCCATTTGGCGGCGTGGTGCAGGAACTTGTCCAGCGTCAGCGGATAATCCTGCATGCTTCCGTCGATCATCGGCAACCCGTCGCCTTGTTGAGGACCGGCGAGGCGACGCCGGTATTCCAGTTCCATGGCTGGTCGCCTGCCGCGCGGCGACGGCACACCGCCGCCTCGTGCAGCGCGAACATGCCCGGCATCAGCCGCGTGCCCGGCTGCGGCTTGCCCGCAAACGCCATGTAGTTGGCGGCCTTGTCATAGGCTTGCCATGTCGGCTGCCCGTCGGCGACCGGCGCGCCCGAGCGTGCGAAGCTCGCCCAATAGCCCAGCATTGCATCCGACAGCCGGCGGTTGGTCACGTCGTCGGGGATCTTGGGCCAATAAGGCGGCGTGCGGCTGGCGGTGCCGAACACATAGGGGATTTCGGCGGCGTGGAAGGCGTGGAGGCCATACTCCGCCGCAGCGGGGTAGCCGTGATCGAACAGATAGAGATAGGCGCTTTGCCCGATCGCGGTCTGGCCGATCGCGGTCTGGCCGATCGCGAGCCGGGTCGCCGTCCAGCCATAGAGCGCGTCGCGGGTGGTCGCGAGCAGCGATTCTTTGATGTTGCTCGATGGATAGAGGCGCAGGAACGGGTCGGCGAGGTCGCCATAGCGCGCCCGGATCGCCGCCTCATAGGCTTCGGCACTCGCGGGCGCGGGCGGGAGCAGCACGGGGAGCGAGCGGATCTCGCCCGCATTAAACCCGGCAAGTACCGGCACCTTGGCCTGCTCGCCATGGTCCCAGGTCGCGACCAGCTGACGCGTCAAAATCTTGCCGTCGACAGTGCCCCATGGGCCATAGCCCTTGGTCGCGGCCTCGACCGTCAGCTTCTCCGCGTCCATCGCACGCAGCCCGGCCAGGTCGCGCGCGCCGACCGCCGCCATGATCTGGCTCCCGGCCGCCTCGGCTGAAGGCAGGCCGTGCGCGCCGCGCTTCAGCTCGGGCGTGGTGATCATGTAGGCACTCTGCGCCACCGCCTTGTGGAACAGGCCGCGCGCCTGCGGGCTGGCCATCAGATACATCACGCTGAGCGCCCCGGCGGATTCGCCCGCGATGGTGACATTGCCCGCATTACCGCCGAATGCGGCGATGTTGCGCTGGACCCACTTCAGCGCCGCGATCTGGTCGAGCAGGCCGTAATTACCCGACACGCCGTCGGGCGATTCTGCGCTCAGTTCGGGATGCGCCAGGTAGCCAAGGATGCCGAGCCGGTAGTTGATCGACACCACGATCATGTTGCCGCGCTGTGCCAGTCGCGCGCCGTCATACATGCTCTCGTGACTGTACCCCGCGACCAGTGCGCCGCCGTGAATCCACACGAACACGGGCAGATCCTTGGCTCCCGGAGGCGCCCAGATGTTGAGCGTCAGGCAATCCTCGCTGACCGTGTCGAGCGGGTTGGTGTAGATGCCGGCATTGCGATTGCGCGGCTGGACACAGGCGGGCCCGAACCCCGTCGCCTTGCGCACGCCCTGCCAGTCCGCCGCAGCGACCGGCGGCTTCCAGCGGAGTGGGCCGACCGGCGGCTGAGCGTAGGGGATACCGCGGAAGATGCGGACGCCGCCCTGCTGCACCCCCTCGACCGTGCCGACCGGCGCGGTGACCTGTGGCGCCTGAGCGAGTGCGGGGCTACCCAATGCCAGCGCGAGGAGCGCGATCAGCCGCTTCATGCCGCCCCTTCCCGCTTCAGCCGCCGCGCAAGCGCGACGAACAGGCCGATCGCAATCAGATAGAATGGGGTGAGCGTGTAGAGCGCGCTCTGCAGGCTCTGCGTATCGCCCTGCGCCTTGAACCAGTCGCTGGCAAAGCCGACCCAGGTCGGGCCGAGGCCAAGGCCGATGAAGTTCATGATCAGCAGCAGCAGCGCGCCGGAAAGCACGCGTTGGTTGGGCTTCACCTCTTCCTGCACCAAAGCGACCGAGGCCGAGAGGTAGAAGTAGTTGAACACCATCACCACCGCGAGCAGCGCCAGCGCGAGCGGCCAGCCCGGGGCCCAGACGAAGCCGATGTAAAAAGGCATCGCCACCGCCAGCGACGCGGCCGGGGCAATGGCATAGCCAGCGCGCGACTTGCGCGTCATCGCGTCGACCACACGACCCGACACGACCATCCCGCCGCCCATGCCGATCAGCAGGACAAGCGCATACCAGACCGCGACATCGCCCAGCACCATCCCCTTTTCGCGCATCAGATACAGAACCGCGAAATTGCCAAGGCCATAGGTCACGAACTGCGTCGCGCCGCTGCCCAAAGCCGCGAGCATCAGAGTCGGGTTGGACAGGAACGCGCCGACCGTCGGCCAGAACGGCGCCTTGTCGTCCGCCTCGGCCGCGCGGGTGCCATCCATCGCGCCCTTTTTGGGCTCGCGGATGGTCAGCCACACGAACGCAGCCGTGGCCACGCCCACCGCGCCGACGATGATGAAGGGCAGTCGCCAGCCATAATGTTCGGCGATCGCCGCTCCGAACGCTACCCCTGCAGCGGCGCCGATTGCGGGGCCGAGATTGAAGATGCCGAGCGCGGCGGCGCGCTTGCCGGGCGGATAGGTATCGGTGATGATCGCATAGGATGGCGGCACGCCACCCGCCTCGCCAAAGCCGACGGTCATACGCGCGATGACTAGCTGGGTATAGTTGGCCGCCATGCCGCACGCGACCGTCGCGCCGCTCCAGATGGCGCAGGCCAGGCTGAGCACGCCGACGCGGCTGGTGCGGTCGGCAAACCAGCCCACGGGGATTGCGATGAAGCAATAGAACATCGCGAAATAGAGACCGCCGATAAGTCCCAACTGGGTATCGGTAACGTTGAGCGAATCCTGGATCGGCTTGGCGAGGATGCCGATCAGCTGCCGGTCCAGGAAGTTGAGCACATAGACGAAGGTCAGCGTAACCAGCACGAACCACGGCCGGTTCGCGGGCGACGGACGGCCGGTGTCGCCACCGGCCGTCATTGCATCAGAGGCCGTAGCCAAGACGGATCCCCACGGTACGCGGGCGCAGCGTGCCGAAGCGGCTCACCAGAAACGCCTCGGGATGGATGTACACGACCGAATGATCGTCGAAGAGATTCTCGACATAGAGATTGGCTGAGAGCGACCCCTTCTTGACCCCCAGATTGAGGTTCACATTGGCATATTCGTCGGTCTTGCCGAAGGTCGACAGGCGCAGATTGGGGTTGCCCGGCGTGTTCGGGAACGAGCTGTTGTACGAGCCCACATATTGCGCGTTGATCGCGAAGGTGCCGCGCGCGCTGTCGCCCAGGTCGAAGCCATAGGAGATATACGCCGCGCCCTGCAGCCGCGGAGCCGACAGGCGATGACCCAGCACCGCACCCGACACCGTCGCTTCGGTCGCGGAGAGCTTGGTGATCTTCGAATCGTTATACGCCGCATTCAGGCCGATGAAGACGTCCTTGGCCGGGATCACGCCGATCTCGACCTCGAACCCCTTGCTGCGCGCTGCGCCGATATTCGTCGCGAACTGCACCGAGTCCGACCGGCGATTGGCCTGCGCCTGGATGTTGCTCCAGTCGATCAGGTAGAGCGCGGCGTTCATCGTCACGCGGCCGTCGAGCCAACGTGCCTTGGCGCCAAGCTCATAGCTTTTGAGATCGTCCGAATCCGCGCCGTACGGTATGATGATGTCGGTCGGATCGGTCAGGCTGGCGGCACCGGCGCGCGCGTTGACGATCGGCGCGCGGAAGCCGGTCGAGAAGGTCGCGTAGGTCGTGATGACCTCGCTCGGCTTCCACGTCGCGCTCGCTTTCCATGAGGGAGCGGACCCGGTCGCCTTGACCCCGGCCGCTGCCGCATAGGGCGTGAAGGTCGCAGGGTTGAAGTTCACCGGGATGCCGAACAGCGCATAGGTGAAGTAATTGAACCCGCCCGCCGTCGCGAGATAGCCGCCCGCTTCGGTAAATGCCTGGGCCGAGGTACGACCATAGCGCATGCCGCCGGTCAGCCAGAACTTCGGCGAGAAGCGATAGGTCAGCTCGCCGAACCCGGCCAGCTCCTCGCTGTTCGAATAGGTATAGAGCTTCTGATAATATTGATCGGGCAGGCCGGTGATGCCGCGCGCCGCCAGGAATTGCGGGTTCGACCGGTAGAAATAATCCACGTCGCGGCGACGGTGCATGTAGAAGCCGCCGATGGTGAATTCGAACGGCCCGTCGAGCGACGACACCAGCCGCGTTTCCTGCACGAACACCTTGTCATAGGCGTCGGCGTCGAGCCCGAAGGCGATCGGCGCGCCGGGGAACGAGCCGGGCGCGAAGGTGCCGGCAAGGTCGACATAGAATTTCTGGTCGAAATCCGAATAGGTCGACGAGCTGGTCAGGCGGGCGAAGTCGAATTCATATTCGACCGTGCCGTTGATGATCGTCTGCTTGCCGGTGAAGCGGTCGGGCTGGTCCGACACACGCTTCTCACGCCCCAGCGAAGGACTGGTGAGCGAGCTGTCCTTGGGATCGCTGTCCTCGTACGATCCCATGACCCGCACCGACAGCCGGTCGTTCGGCTTCCACTGCGCGATGACGCGGCCGCCCCAGTTGATCAGCTTGTTCGAATTCTTGATGCCGGTCCCGACATTGTCGAGATAGCCGTCTTCATTGCGGTAGAAGCCGACCGCACGCACCGCCAGCGTATCGCTGACGATCGGCAGGTTGACCATGAGGTTGTAGCGCTGGCGGAAGCTGTCTTTGCCCGTCAGCGCGAGATCGACCTGGCCCGCCATGTCGAACGACGACAGGTTCGGGTTCTTGGTCAGGATGCGCATCGCGCCGGAGAGCGAACCCGATCCGAACAGCGTCCCCTGCGGCCCGCGCAGGAATTCGACCCGCTCGACGTCGAACAAAGTCGGATCGACCACGGTGGTGTTGCCGATGGTCGAGATCGGCAGTTCGTCGATATAGACCGCGACCGAGCTTTGCAGATTGGCGTTATAGCCGTTGGTGGCGATGCCGCGCGCGGTGAAATTGTTGAAATTCTGGGTCGGGCGGTTGAGGACGACGCCGGGCGTTTCGCGGGCAATCCCCTCGAATCCGACAATGCCCTTTTCCGTCAGCTCTTCCTGCTGGAATGCGCTGATGCTGAGCGGCACGTCCTGGATGCGCTCTGCACGGCGGGTGGCGGTCACGACCACCTCGTCATCGCCCTGAGCGGTCGTGTCGCCGGTCGTCGGGGCGTCCTGAGCCGCGACGGACATCGGTACCGTGAACAACGTGACCGCACAGGCGGTCGCCAGAAGCCTTGCCCTCATCCTTACCTCTCCTCGATGCCATCGATCATGCGTCGATTTGCTGCGCCGACTATGTCGCAGGGCAAACAGGCTGTCAATATTCACTATCACGTGTGTGAATGTTATCAGCGATGCACTTGACCGGGCTCCGGAGGGCCTTTGCGATCAATCCGGGGTGAAGCGGCGGCGCTGTCCCGTGGCTTTGGTCTGGGCAGCCTTGAGCGCTACGCAATTGCCGACAATCAGCGCATCCATCGCCGTGTCCATGAAGCAATGGAATGCGTCTTCCGGAGTCTCGACGATCGGTTCGCCGCGCACATTGAATGACGTATTGGCGAGGACCGGACAGCCGGTGCGTCCATGAAATGCTTCAAGCAGGGCATGATAGCGCGGATTGGTTTCGCGATGCACGGTCTGCACCCGCGCCGACATGTCGATATGGGTGACGGCATTGATTTCCGACCGGTCCTGCGCCAGCCGGTCCATGCCGGGCATTGCAGGCGCGTTCGTGCCGGCTTGCCGCCGTCGATGCCGGGCCACCGGCACCGTGAAGGTCATATAGGGCATCGCGCGGTCGAGTTCGAACCAGTCGGCCGCATGTTCGGCAAGGACGCTCGGCGCGAAGGGGCGGAACGATTCACGAAACTTGACCGCCGCATTGAGATGGCGCTGCATCCCCGGGGGACGCGGATCGGCCAGGATCGAGCGGGCCCCCAGCGCGCGCGGCCCGAATTCGGACCGCCCCTGATGCCAGCCCACGACCGCACCCTCGGCCAGCAGGCGCGCGGTGGTGTCGAGCACATGATCGTCCGCCAGGACGTCGAAGACGCAGCCGACATCCGCCAGACGGCGTTCGATCGCCTCCTGCGCATAGGATGGACCCAACAGCGCCCCGCCCATGCCGTCCGCCGCGTCGTCCCGCGACCGGGCACGGCGGGGTGCGGGGTCGGCACCCTCGCCATGCAAGTGATGCGCGACCAGCGCCGCCCCGACCGCGCCGCCGGCATCGCCCGCTGCAGGCTGCACCCAGATCCGGTCGAAAATCCCTTCGCGCAACAATCGCGCATTGGCGACACAGTTAAGCGCTACCCCGCCGGCCAGGCACAGATTGGGCTCGCCGGTGCTCTCACGGATATCGCGCGCGAGCGCCACGACCACCTCTTCCAGAACAAGCTGGATCGAGGCCGCCAGGTCCATCTGAAGCTGTCCCGGTGGTGCATCGAGCGGGTGCGGCGGGCCGCCGAACAACGCGTGGAACGCGCGGCCGGTCATGCGGTCCCCGCTGCAATAATCGAAGTAGCGCAGGTCGAGGCGAAAGCTGCCATCCGGGCGGATATCGATCAGGTGGCGGCGAATCCGATCGGCGAAGCGCGGCTGGCCATAGGGCGCGAGGCCCATCAGCTTATACTCGCCCGAATTGACCCTGAACCCGGCATATTCGGTAAAGGCGGAATAGAGCAGCCCGAGCGAGTGGGGAAAATGGATTTCCCGCAGGACTGTCAGTCGGTTCCCCGCGCCGACCGCTAGCGATGTCGTGGTCCATTCGCCGACGCCATCCAGCGTGAGGACCGCCGCGGAGTCGAATGGCGAGGGATAGAATGCGCTGGCGGCATGGCTCAGATGATGTTCGGAAAATACCAGCCGCTCGTCCCAGCGGACCGCGTTGCCGAGCACGTCGCCGAGTGCCTGTGCCAATTGCTGTTTCTGGAACAGCTTGTTCCCCAGCCACTCGCCGATGTTGCGGCGGAATGACGCGGCACCGCGCGGGGCGACTGCCAGGAAGGTCTCGAGGATGCGATCGAACTTGAGGAAGGGCTTTTCGTAAAAGGCGACGAGGTCGATGTCCTCGGCCGACACACCCGCCGTCGCCAGGCAGGCCCGGATGGCATGCGCCGGGAATGCGGGATCGTGACGCAGCCGGGTAAACCGCTCTTCCTGCGCAGCGGCGACGACGACGCCATCGACGACCAGAGACGCGGCGGCGTCGTGATAATAGGCGGAAATGCCGAGGATCTTCACCCTAGAACAGCGTGTAGATGAAGGGCGAAAGGATCGACCCCTTCGCCAGCACGAGCATGCCGCCGACGGCAGCGAAGACCAGGATCATCGGAAGCATCCACAGCTTTTTGCGGTGGCGCAGAAATGCGATGAGATCGCGCAGAAAGGGGATGATGGCGCGCCAGTGCATGCCGCAACCTCAATAGGGATGTCGCAGCGAAGCGGCGTCGGGTCCGGGCGGAGCGCGCTCGATCCAGTAGCTGGATGGCGCACCACGCAGGCGCAGCGCATCCCGCCCCGCCAGCCGCAGGATCACGGCAACAGGCGTCAGAATGCCGTAATAGAGGGCGGACAAAATCACCGGACTGGTGACGCGGCCGATCGCGTCGCCAAGCGCGATCCACCCATGATAGGCCGGTTTGAGCAGCGTCGGTCGGGCGAGTGCGGCAACACCGATGAGCACGGCAACCAGGATCAGCGCGATCGGCACGCGGGACGCGGCGGTGCTCCATGCCAGCCCGGCGGCAAGCGGGCCGACGATGAAGGTCCATACTGGGACGATCGCTGCGACGCCGGCCATCAGCAACCCGAAGCGGCGCAGGTTGGCCGGTGACGGTGGCGGGACGGGAGCGGAACGCGCCCGGACTCCAATCGGTTCATGCATTGGTCGCGCCCCCCGGACCGGTTTATGCAAAAAGCCGCGTCGGGGTGGCAAGCGCAATCATTCCGGGCTATCTTGAACGCCCGGCGCCCCACCGACATTGCAGCGAACGCGTTGCGATTTCGGGCTTTGCCTCAGTTTCTATGACGATACGCGATGACCCGGACATCGCCAACGTCCAACGGCCTGCCCACCGACGGGGGCAGTTTCCCGAATGCCTACCCATCCTGATTTTGCATCGAGATCGCCGCCAGACGTGGGGCTAGCGGTCACGATTCGGGGATTCGGACGACCATCCCATCTTGTAACAATCGAGCAGCTTTGTCGGCTTGCCTCATTTGTTGCGACATCGTTATGATCGAGGGATCGTGAGCGCGTTTGCCCTTGGCAGTTGAGAATTGGGGAGCGGACGATGACTGCAAATGCCCAAGTGCACGACGAGCCGGTCTCGTGGCTCGCTCGACAAGCGTACACAGCGCCCAAGCTGATCTGCCATGGCGAAATTCACGCGGTGACACGGACGTCGCCGACGATAAACGGTTTGCCCACCGATGGCGGGAGCTCGCCTAATTGGTATCCGTCGTGATTTCGCGTGGCCGGTCGCTGATCGCTTGATGGCTAACGATGAGTTCCGGCAATTCGGAGAGCTATCACGGCCCGCCTACATGCGCAGCGATTGCGGCTTGCGAAGGTCGTTTCGGTCTCAGTATGAATGTGACGATGCCGGGCGATTCTGTGTCGCGGCACATTGAGCGTCCGGGGGACTTATGACTGAGAAGACCGGTGCAGAAGCTAAGCCGAAGGCGGCGTGCTTGCTGCTCTCATACGACGCGCCGAAGCTGATCTGCCACGGCCAGATCACGACGCTGACCCAGACCTCGGCGACCGGTTCGTTCCCAGGTGACGGCGGCACGGGGCCTAATTGGTATCCGTCGTGATTGGGATCTGCACTTTTATCTGACTGCTCGCTTAAGCGACAAATCTCCGCGGTGATCGAACAGGCGCAGGTTGAATCTGGCCCCGGGGCGCGATTCGGGGACTTTTTCTGCGCGGCAGATGGTTGGCTGCAATGACGGGGGTAGGCGGCGGATCCGCCCATTATCGCGTCCACGGGATGGTGCTGGCGATCGATCGCCCACTCCCCGCAGGATGGGGGCAACCGTTGGCCGATGCCGATTCTTGCCTTGCGTCCACGCAAAGGCTGCATATCCGCTACGCCGGTCACTGCGCTCCGCACCGGCTTCCATCGTCCGCGCAGCCCGGCTGGGTGCCGCACAGGCTGTCCGACGCGGTGTTGGACCCGCATCCCGCCAATGTGCGCCTGTGGTGGCGCGAGGACGCCGGTTCGCGCGCCTGGCTCGTCCAGTTCAGCCGGACCGATCCCGCCGAGGTGCTGATCGATCCCGCGCGGCGGACGGTCGACATCTACTGGTCGCACCCCGCTGCCCCGGACGATCCCGACACGCTCCCGGACGACATGGCTTCGCTGCTGTGCCCGATCATCGGTCTGTTCGCGCGGTTGAACGGCGGTGTCGCGCTGCACTGTTCGGCCATCGCGGTCGATGGGCGCGCCGTGCTGTTCGCCGGGCCGAGCGGTGCCGGCAAATCTACCTTGCTGGCGTCCTTTGCCGCCGCGCAATTCGCTCCGATCGCCGATGACCAGATCATCCCCGAACGAAGCGGCGACCGGTGGAGCGTCTATCCCGGATTCTGTCGACCCCGGCTGCACGACACCGCGATCAATCATTTCGCGCTGGATGACCGGGCAGAGGCGCGCGTCTTTTCCAATGCAACCAAGCGCTATGTAAGCCTGCCGACAGTGGGCGCATCGGGCGATGGGATCGAACCGCTGCCGATCGCAGGACTCTATCTGCTCGCCCCGCGCGCGCCGGTCGACGGTGCGGACATAGGGGTCGAGCGGATCGGACAACGCGACGGCTTCGGTGAACTGTGGGAACATCTCTATCCCGCTTTCCTGACCATCGATCAGGCCGAACGTGCGCGAACCTTCACGCTCCTGGCCGATTTCGCCCGCCACACACCGACCTTTCGCGTGCACCGGCCCGACGATCTGGCGCGGCTCGACGAAGTTCGACACGCCATTCTGGCGACGGTCGCCGGATGAGCTGCTTTGCGCAGGACATGGCATGCGTGGTGGCGGCCCTGCCCGGCAGCCTGGCCGGTCCGGCGGCGCGTGGGACGCTGGAGGCGCTGACCCAGACGCTTCCGCCGTTCCACTCCGGCGGCTTCGAATGCCGTCTCGGCGCGGTATCGGGCAGCGTCGAGCTGCAACTCTGCATGCGGCGCGACCGCCACATGCGCGATCGCCAATTGCCACCATTGATCCATGCGCTGCGAACCGCGACGCCGCCCGTCGACGCGACACTGATCGACTTCCTCGAACGCTGGACACTGGGTCACGGACCGTCGCAGGAGCTGTGGCTGGAATTCGATCCGTCCCCGCTTGGGTGGCGTCCGTCGCTGTTCGTCGACCTGCCGCGCCGGGCCGGCAATCATCGGCTGGCATGCAGCGAAGCACTGGAGCAGATCGCGGACATCGCCGGGCCGGACGGCGCCAAACGCAGCGCCGATGCAGTGACACGCTGCATCATGGCGCTGCCCGATGGCGCCTATCCGAGCCATCTGGGTTTGATGTTCGGGCGAGAGAACGGCGGTATCCGGCTCAATCTCAAGCGGTCGCGCCCCGATACGATCGATCCTTTTCTGGATCGCGCCGGCTGGCCCGGGGATCGGTCGGCGGTCGCGGAGACGATTGGCGTGCTGCCGACCGCGACGCGCTTCACCATCGCGCTCGATCTCGACGCACAGCTGCAGCCGGGCATTGGCATCGAATGCGCCGCACCCGGCGTGCATGCCCACGGCGCCGATGCATGGCGGCCATTGCTGGCCGCATTGATCGACGCCGGGCTGTGCACGCCGCAAGCCATGGCCGGTCTGCTTGATTGGCCAAGGCAGATCACGCCGGCCAACACGCCGCTTTTCCCCCCCGAGCTTCTGCTCAACAGCCTGACGGGCCCGATCGACAGCCTGACCACGCTTCTGCTGGGCATCAGCCATATCAAGATCGGAATCGCCGCCGACGGAGACCGCACCGGCAAGGGCTATCTGTGGTTCGGCGAGCAGCTGTTCAGCCCGGTGGCGCAAGGCGCGGTCGACGCCCGGATCGATGCGTTGCGGCAGGATCGGCGACCAATGGCCGAGCGCGCCACGACATTCTTTGCGTGCACCACCGATCTGTTCGTCGACTATCTCGGCAGCTGCTTTCAGGCGTGGTTGATTGACGCGGATGGCGATGTGGCCGCGTCGAACCGGGCGCTGGCAAAGCGGGCGGGCCTTCGCGACGGCTGGCGCGTGCTGGATGCCGGCTGCGGCGTCGGCGGGCCAGCGATCGACATTGCCGGGGCGATCGACGTGACCATCATGGGCGTGACGATCTGTCCAAGACAGGTCGAACTCGCGACGGGATTCGTCGCCGATGCCGGATTGGCCGACCGGATCGACATCCAATGCGGCGACTATCACCGCGTTGCGGCGCCCGATGGCAGCTTCGACGCCGTGCTGTTCCTCGAATCATCGAACCATAGCGAGGATCCGGTCGCCCTGTTCGCTGAAATGGCGCGGCTTCTGCGGCCCGGCGGTCATCTCTATATCGTCGACACGATCATCGCGGATCGCGACACGCTGACCGGCGAGGAACGCACGGCGGTCGAGCTGTTCGATCTGGTGCATTGCGATCGCACGCGGTCGCTGGCCGAAACCTGCGCGGCGCTGTCAGCTGCCGGGTTCGAGATCGTGCGCGCCGCGGACATTAGCGATGAGGTCTCGGCCCGCCGCTGGGAAGAAGCGATCTGGCAGGAGGCGATCAACATGCGCGCCCATACCCCATTCGGAGCCGCGCACGACGTTCCGCTGCTAAACCGGGCGCCCGGCACCATTCGCTGCGGCGAGATTTTGGCGATCCGGCGGGCCACATGATGCCGGACGACGCCATTGCCGCCTTCCGACCACGTGACCCCGGGTTCGTCGCGGATCCATATCCGGTTTACGCCGTGCTGCGCGACCATGCGCCGCTGTGCTTTCACCCGGGACTGAACTATCGGCTGGTCGCGCGCTATCGTGATGTTGCCGCCTTGCTGCGCGATCCCCTGATCGGCCACGCGGAGCAGGGCACTGTTGGCCAATCCGGGGACGCGACCGAGCCGCCATCGGGTCCGCTGACGCCAGCGCGGCTGATCGAGGCGGGACGAGCATCGGCGGAGACCTGGCTCTCGAAGCTCAACCCGCCGCGTCATGGC
>NZ_LSJM01000422.1 GCF_001557215.1 Sphingomonas sp. CCH9-E2
GGGTGCGCCCGCCTCCACCGCTTTTGTCGACGGATACACTTTGCGCCGGGCATCGCTTCGCTTAGGAGGCGAGGATGAACAGCGGCGTGGGCCAGTGATCGAGATTTCCCAAACTGCAGCAACCCTGGCCGGGGCGGCGCTCGCGCTGCTGATCGCGGCTGGCGGCGCGATGCTGTTCGTCGGATTGCGCGCGCGCGCGCGCGCCGGTCGGCTGAGCGACGCCAATGCGCGGCTGTTGGCACTGGCAGCGGGGTCGCCGGCTCTGGCGATGATCGTACGGGCCGATGGGCGGATCGAACTGTCGATCGCGCTGGCCAATCTGTTCGGCTTCGACACCGTGCCGGCGCATTTTTCCGACCTGATCGACAATGACTCGGTCCTCGCGCCGGAGGATGCGCAGATGCTGGAGCAGGAGGTCGGCGCGGCGCAGCGCGCGGGCAAGCCGTTCCGCATGATCCTGCCCGTGCGTGGGGCGAGCCGGACGTTGCTCGCGACCGGCATGCGCGCGCCGGATGCGGTGCGTGCGCCGGGCGGGGCGGTGCTGTGGTTCCTCGACGCGACCGAGTCGAGCGAGGAAGTGGCGCGGTTCGCGGCCGAGGCGGATCGCTATCGCGTTGCGTTCGACGCGCTGACCGGCCTGATCCAGTCGGCGCCGATGCCGATGTGGTATCGCGATCCCGAACTGCGCATCGCGATGGTCAACAATGCCTATGTCGAGGCGGTCGAGGGCAAGGACGCCGAGCAGGTCGTGGCATCAGGCATCGAGCTGGTCGACGCATCGGCCCCGGGAGGACCGCTCGCCAGTCCGGCCCATGCGCGCGAGGTGGGCGCGCCGCAGATGGTGAAGCTGCCCGCGACGATCGGGGGCAAGCGGCGCACGCTGCACATCCATGACGTGCCGCTGCCGACCGGCGGAGTCGCGGGCTTTGCCGTGGATGTCGAGGAGCTGGAACAGGCACGCGGCGGGATCAAGCGAGCCGCCGAGGCACAGCGCGCGATGTTTGACCGGCTGTCGGCGGGTGTGGCGCAATTCGGGCCGGATCGCGCCTTGGTATTCTGCAACCAGCCGTTCCGCCGCATCTTCGAGCTCAAGAACGAATGGCTCGCCGACCGGCCCGAGTTCGACCGCATCCTGGAGCGGATGCGCGAGGCCAACCGCCTGCCCGTGGTGCGCGACTTTCCGGGGTGGAAGAATGAGCGGCGCGAATGGTTCCTGGCGGCCGAGAGCGCGCGCGAGGAGAATTGGACGCTGCCCGGCGGTACGCATCTGCGCGTCGTCGCCCAGCCGCTGCCCGAAGGCGGGCTGCTGACGATTTTCGAGGATCTGACCGAGCAGGTTCAGCTGGCGAGCGCGCGCGACACGCTGTTGCGGGTGCGCACGGCGACGTTCGACAATCTGTTCGAAGGGTTGGGCGTGTTCGCCGCCGATGGACGGCTGCAGCTGTGGAACAACCGGTTCAAGAGTGCCTGGGGGTTCGAGGACGCGTTCATCACCGCGCATCCGCGCGTCGATGCGCTGGCCAAGGAAGCAGCGGGCAAGCTCGCCAAGCCTGGCCGCGCGTCGCTGATCGGCGATCTGGTACGCGCCGCCACGGTCGAGCGGCAGCAGCGCGGCGGATCGATCGAGTTCGCCGATGGCCGGCATTTCGAGGTGGCGGCGGTGCCGCTGCCCGATGGGAACGCGCTGTTCACGATGCTCGACATTTCCGACCGGCGGCGGATCGAGAATGCACTGCGCGAACGCAACGACGCGCTGGAAGCGGCCGACCGGATCAAGACCGCATTCGTCGCCAGCATGAGCTATGAGCTGCGCACCCCGCTGACCTCGATCAAGGGCTTCGCCGAGATGCTGTATAACGGCTATGCGGGCGCGCTGCCGCAGACCGCGGTCGACTATTCGGGCGCGATCCTCGAGTCGGTCGGACGGCTGGGCGATCTGGTCGACGATGTGCTCGACCTGACCCGTGATGGCGGGGCGCTGGCGCGCGAAACGGTGGATCTGGAGCTGGTCGCGGGCGCCGCCGTCGAGAATGTGCAGCCCTCGATCAAGACCAAGAGGATCGAACTGGCGGTCGAAATTCAGGGAAGCGCGGGTAGCGTGCAGGGCGATCCGCGCCGCATCCGCCAGATCATCGAACATCTGCTGAGGCATGCGGTGAGCGGGACCGGCGAGGGTGGCCGGGTGCTGCTGCATATCGACGGGTCGGAGAAAAGGGCGCGGATTGTCGTGTCCGACAATGGCCCCGGCATGGCGGCGGAGGTAGCTGCCAAGGCGTTCGACCGCTTCGCCCAGGCGGGGATCAGCCGAAATGGCGAGCGCGCGCTGCAGCTCGGCCTGCCGCTCGCTAAGCAGTTCGTCGCGGCGCATCGCGGCACGATCGAACTGGTGTCGGAGCCGGGACAGGGGACGATGGTGGTCGCGGAGCTGCCGCGCGCATGATCGTGCTGGCGGATGCAGCGGCGACCGAGGCGTTCGGCCGTTCGCTCGCGGCAAAGGCGCGGCCGGGCGATGTCGTCGCGCTGTCGGGGCAGCTGGGCGCGGGCAAGACCAGCATTGCGCGCGGACTGCTCGCCGCGCTGGGGCTGGCGGGTGAGGCACCGTCACCGAGCTTTGCAATCGTGCAGCCTTATGCGCCGCCAGAAACCGTGTTTCCGGTGCTGCATGTCGACCTGTACCGCATCGACGATCCGGCCGAGGCCGAAGAGCTGGGGCTGGACGATGCGCGGTCGGATTCGCTGCTGCTGGTCGAATGGCCGGAGCGGCTGCCCGAGAGCTATTGGGCGGACGCCTTGTGGCTGACACTCACGATCGAAGCCGACGGATCGCGCGCCTTGACAGCGCGGGTGCCGGCGGCATGGAAGGACCGATGGCCCCTATGAGCGACGGCGTGATTTCGCCCCCCGATATGAACCCGCCCGCACGGGCACCGCATTTCCTGGCCGAGATCGGCTGGGGCGATGGTGAGATCCTGCCGCTCGCTGGAGATGCGTCGTTCCGTCGCTATTTCCGGGTGCAGGCGCCGGGGCGTAGCGCGATTCTGATGGATGCGCCGCCGCCGCATGAGGACCCGCGTCCGTTCATTTCGATCGCGCGCTGGCTGACCGATCGCGGCTTCGCTGCCCCGCAAATCTATGGCGAAGAGCTGGAGACCGGCCTGGTCCTGATCGAGGATTTCGGCGACGCGCGGCTGCGCGAGACGGTAGATGCCGCGCCCGAGAGCGAGTTGCGGCTGTACGAGGCGGCGATCGATGTGCTGATCCGGTTGCGCGGGCATGAAGCGGCGGAACTCGACCCCTATGACGCTGCGGTGTGCCAGCGCGAGGCGGCACTGCTGACCGACTGGTATTGCCCGGCGATCGGGGTCGAAGCGGATGTCGAGGGCTATCGCACGGCGTGGGACGCGGTGCTGGCCCCGGCGCTCGAGGGGCAGCGGGTGACGGTGCTGCGCGATTATCATGCCGAAAACCTGATGCTGATCGAGGGCAGCGAGACGCTCGGCCTGCTCGATTTCCAGGACGCGCTGGCGGGGCATCCGGCCTATGACCTCGTCTCGCTGCTGCAGGACGCGCGGCGCGATGTGCACCCGGATCTGGAAGCGGCGATGCTCGACCGCTATCGCCGGATTACCGGGGCGGATGAGCGTTTTGTCGATGCTTATCATGTGCTCGGCGCGCAGCGGAATGCGAAGATCATCGGCATCTTCACCCGCCTGTGGCAGCGCGATGGCAAGCCGCGCTATCCGGGGCTGTGCCCGCGCGTGTGGGGCTATCTCGAGCGCGATCTGCAGCATCCGGCGCTCGCTCCGGTAAAGGCGTGGTTCGACGCGAACATCCCGGCGCAGCTGCGCGGCGATCCGATGGTGGTGGTGCAGGCGTGAGCGCGAAGAAGACGCTGGCGATCCGGCCGATCCCGGCCGGTGCCGTGCCGCGCACCGCGATGGTGATGGCGGCGGGGCTGGGCAAGCGCATGCGGCCGCTGACCGCGACCCGGCCCAAGCCCCTGGTCGAGGTGGCGGGCAAGCCGCTGATCGACCATGTGTTCGACCGGCTGCGCAGCGCGGGCGTCGAACGGGCGGTGGTCAATGTCCATTACCTTGCCGATGCGCTGGAGGCGCATGTCACGCACCGGGTGAAGGATATCGAGGTGCTGGTGTCCGACGAGCGCAAGCAGTTGATGGAAACCGGCGGCGGGCTGGTGCAGGCGCGCGACATGCTGGGCGATGATCCGTTTCTGTGCGTCAACAGCGACAACCTGTGGATCGACGGCCCGATCGATGCGATCCGCCAGTTGGCGGCCGCGTGGGACGATGCGCGGATGGACGCGCTGCTGCTGCTTGTCCCGCTCGCCCGCGCGCATTGCCATGGCGGGCAGGGCGACTTTCACCTCGACCCGTTCGGCAAGATCGTCGGGCGGCGCAAGCCGGGGCGGCTGGCCCCGTTCGTCTATACCGGGGTGCAGATCCTGTCGCCGCGCGTGATCCGCGACTGGCCGGAGGGGCCGTTCTCGGCGAACCTGTTCTGGGAACGCGCGATTGCGGCGGGGCGGGCGTTCGGCGTGGTGCATCAGGGGCTGTGGTTCGATGTCGGCAGCCCGCCGGCGATTGCGGCGACCGAGGCGGTGCTGGCGGACGGGTGAGTGTGACATTCGGGTTTCCGGGTGGCTGGCGATCTCGTCAATATAACCAAATAGGTTCTTGTAGGAAAGGTGAGCGCTGAAAGGCGTGGATTTCCGCCTTTTCTCGCTGTGGACGTCCTCCGAAGACGGGGCGTTCCGGCGCGAAGGGGCGGGGCGGTCGCATGAGGCGATGCGAACATGTCGCGGATGAGCGCGCCGCTGATCCGAAAGTGGGTGTGTCGAATCCGGAGGGAAAGGCGACTCTTGTCTTGCTCGGAGCGAGGCTTCAGCCGCTTGCTTCGCGCTTGCCTCTCGGTGGACCCCGGAACAAGTCCGGGGTGACGAAAAAGGGGTGCACGCTTGCCTAACCAGTGCCCTGCGC
>NZ_LSJM01000423.1 GCF_001557215.1 Sphingomonas sp. CCH9-E2
GAGCCGTTACGCAGCGTGAAGCCCGCCGAGAAGAAGTCCCCGTCGCGCACCAGCGGCGGGATCCCGGCAAAGATGCTCAGATCCTGCGCTGTCCGCACCGCCGTCTCGCCGGTGCCGAAGGTCTGGCCGTCACTGCCGACTGCCACCGCGACCAGCTTGAACCCGGTCAGCGCATCGCTCAGCGGCACATCGACTTGTGCGCGCCCCTGCGCGTCGAGCGGCACCGTCCCGCGCCACAATAGCACCGGCTGGAAATTCTCGCGATTGAGCGCCGACAGGTCGCCGCCGCCACCGCCACCAGCCTCGACCGCCTTGCGCCCATAATGGCGCTTGCCCACCACCTGCGTCTGCGCGGTGGAGGTCAGCACCGACAGCGGCCGCTCGCCCATCATCGCCGTGAGCACATCGAGGCTCTCGTTCGGGGCGAGCTGGAGCAACGCCTCATCGACCGCGACGAACGCGACATCGGCCTTGGGCGCGACGCTGCCATCGGGGTTCTTGACCTGCAACGCGACCTTTGCGGTGTCGCGCGCGGCATAGCGTTCCTTGTCCGCCTTGACGGTCACCGCCATGCGGTGTCCTTCCCAGCCGACCTTGATCTTGGCGATCCCCAGGCGGAAGCTCGGCTTGGCCAGATCGACCAATGCCGTGGGCTTGGCCCCCTCGCGCGAGAAGAAGGGCAGGTTCCAGCGCCGGGCGAGGTCCGCCCACCACAATTTCCACCCGCCGACGCGCCCGCGCACCGCCATCA
>NZ_LSJM01000424.1 GCF_001557215.1 Sphingomonas sp. CCH9-E2
TCGCCCCTCCACCGTCGCCCCGGCGCAGGCCGGGGCCGCCATGTGGGACGCGAACCCCCTCCCCACACGACAAGCCACATAACCAACCCATGATCACCTCCCCCATCTGGCTCCCCGCCACCCTCCTCGCAGCACTCTTCCAACCCTGGCGCACCGCAATCCAGCGGCGCGTCAGCCACGACCTGTCGATCAACGCCGCCGGGCTGGTCCGCTACCTCTACGGCCTGCCCTTCGCGCTCGCGATGCTGGCGGCCTATCAGTTCGCCCTGTTCCCCGCCGCCTTCCCCACCCTAGGCCCGTGGTTCCTCGTCTATTGCATCGGCGGCGGCCTCGCCCAGATCGTCGCCACCAACCTCCTGCTGATGGCGTTCGACCAGCGCAATTTCGTCGTCGGCACCGCCTATTCGAAAACCGAAGCGGTGCAGGGCGCGCTGCTGTCGATCGTCCTGCTCGGCGAACATCTCGCTCCGCTAAGCTGGCTCGGTATCGCACTCGGCGTCGCGGGAGTGATGATCCTCTCTGCGGGCGGCAAGCGCATGACGCCCGGCGAACTCATCCGCGCGCTCGGTCAGCCCGGCGCGCGCTTCGGCATCGCCTCGGGCTTCTTCTTCGCACTCACCGCCATCGCGATACGTAGCGCCACGGTTCAGGTGGCGACTGCCGACCCGATCCGCGCCGCGCTGATCGTCCTCGCCGTCACCGTCGCGCTCCAGACCGTCATGCAGGGCGCGTTCCTCGTCTGGCGCGAGCGCGATCAGGTCGGCCCGGTGCTGCGCAGCTGGCGCGTCTCGGGTCAGGTCGGCCTGCTCTCCGCGCTCGGGTCGGCCTGCTGGTTTACCGGCTTCGCCACCGCGCCCGTCGCGCTGGTGCGCGTCGTCGGCCAGATCGAGGTCGCCTTCACCATCGCCTTCGGCCATTTCTATCTCGGCGAGCGTGTGTCGCGCAGCGAAGTCGCCGGGTTGCTGCTCGTCACCGCCGGAGTGGTCGCAGCGCTGGCGGGCACGCTCTAGCAATCTGCGCGCCGCTGGGTCACGATGCCGGTGGGGGGGAACGACGATGCGGCGACCACTATCGGAAGCAATCGCTCCCGGGCTCTCCAGCCTTCTCTTCATCGCCATCCCGCTCGGCATCCTGATCGCGACCGGATCGCTTAACTGGATCGGCTGGCTCAGCTTGGCGTTCGGAACGCTCGGCCTGTTCGCCAGCATCGCGCTGGTGATGGGCTGGACCATCGGCCCCCAGCCCCGCCCGCGGCGCAGCAAACCCTTCGCCC
>NZ_LSJM01000425.1 GCF_001557215.1 Sphingomonas sp. CCH9-E2
GGGTGGGGCCTATCCTCTGGACGCGTCGGTCTCGGTGAGACTGAGACGCCCCACCCCCAACCCCTCCCCTGAAGGGGAGGGGCTTAAGATCGCTCAAGCCCGCACCACCTTCGCAATCGCGTCGAGGAGGCCGTTGACGAACCCCTTCTCGCGCCGGTCGTAAAACGCATCGGTGACATCGAGATACTCGCTGATCGCCGCGCCCACCGGCACGTCCTTGCGCGCCAGCAGCTCATAGGTCCCCGCGCGCAGGATCTGCCGCATCGGGCGGTCGAGCCGGTCGAAGCTCCAGTCGACCGACAGCTTCGACGCGATCAGCGCGTCGATCTCGTCGCGCCGCGCGTCCACGCCCTTGACGATATCGTCGAAGAAGGTCGGATCGGCGTCGATATACTCCTCGTCCTCGATCGTCGCGCCCAGCCGGTGCTGGTGAAATTCGGTCAGCAGCTGGGGCAGGGGAGTCTTCTCCATCTCCTGCTGGTACAGCGCCTGCACGGCGGCAAGCCGCGCAGCGGCACGGGCTTTGGAACGGGTCTTGGCAGATGGGCTAGGCATAAGTCTCTCTTAGACCGTTCGCTGAACGGATTCACGGGTTCAGTCGAAGCGCCACCGACTTGGCATGCGCTGGCAGCCCCTCAGCCTCCGCCAGCGCCACCGCCGCCGGGCCGATCGCCGCCAGCCCCGCCGCGTCGAGCGCGAGGAAGCTGGTGCGCTTCATGAAGTCGAGCACCGATAACCCGCTGGCGAACCGTGCGCGTCGCCCGGTGGGCAGGACGTGGTTGGGGCCAGCGACATAATCGCCGATCGCTTCGGGCGTCATCCGGCCAAGGAACACCGATCCGGCATGGCGCACGCGCGCGAACAGCGCATCGGGATCGTCCACCGCCAGCTCGAGATGCTCGGGCGCGAGCTTGTTGACCAGCGGGATCGCTTCCTCGAGGTTCGCGGTCAGGATGATCGCGCCATTGGCATCCCAGCTCTGTCGCGCGACCTTGCGCGTCGACAGTTCGCCAATCTGGCGGTCGACCGCCTCGGCCACCTTGCCCGCGAGGATCGCGTCGTCGGTCAGCAGGATCGACTGGCTGGTCGGGTCATGCTCGGACTGGCTGAGCAGATCGGCGGCGATCCATTCGGCGTCGTTCTTGCCGTCCGCGACGACGACGATCTCGCTCGGCCCCGCGACCATGTCGATGCCGACCACGCCGTACAGCTGGCGCTTGGCCTCCGCGACCCAGGCATTGCCGGGTCCGGTGATGACATCGACCGCAGCGATCCGCCCAGTGCCATAGGCGAGCGCGGCAATCGCCTGCGCCCCGCCCACGCGCCAGATTTCGTCGACGCCAGCGATGTGCGCGGCGGCGAGGACGAGCGGGTTGATCTCGCCATCCGGGGTCGGCGTGACCATCACGACGCGATCGACGCCCGCGACCTTGGCCGGAATCGCGTTCATCAGAACCGAGCTGGGATAGGCCGCGCGCCCACCCGGGACATACACCCCCGCCGCCTCGACCGCGCCCCAGCGCGCGCCGGTCCGCACGCCGGCGGCGTCGGTGGTGTCGCTGTCCGCCGGCTTCTGCTTCTCGTGATAGGCGGTGATCCGCGCGGCGGCGAGTTCGAGCGCCGCGCGCAGATCGGCCGGCAGCGCCTCCAACGCCGCGATGCAGTCGCTCTTCTCGATCCGCCAGCCGGTTTCGTTGAGGTCGTGGCGGTCGAACTTGCGGGTAAAGGCGTGGAGCGCGGCATCGCCCTCGTCGCGGACGCTGGCGACGATGGTGCGCACGTCGCGCGCAACATCGGCATCGGCCTCTCGCCGCGCATCGACCAGTTCGCGGAATGCCTGGGCAAAGCCCGGCTCGGACGTCGACAGGCGGATCATGCGGCAGCCTCGTTTTCCACCGCGCGCCGGAAGGCGTCGACCAGCGGCACGATCTCCGGCCGTGTCTTGAACGCGGCGCGGTTGGCGATCAGGCGGCTCGACACCTCCATGATCGTCTCGACCTCGACCAGCCCGTTTTCCTTGAGCGTGCGGCCCGACGATACCAGATCGACGATGCGCGGGGCCAGGTCGAGCAGCGGGGCCAACTCCATCGCGCCATTCAGCTTGATGCACTCGGCCTGCACGCCACGCGCCTCAAAATGCTTGCGCGTCAGATGCGGGTATTTGGTCGCGACGCGGACATGGCTCCACCCGCGCGGATCGTCGGTCGCGGCGAGCGATGCGGGCTCGGCCACCGACAGGCGGCAATGCCCGATGCCCAGATCAACCGGCGCATACAGCTCCGAATAGGCGAATTCGGCGAGCACGTCCGACCCGACAATGCCCAGCTGTGCCGCGCCATGCGCGACAAAGGTCGCGACGTCGAATGCGCGCACCCGGATCAGGTCGATATCGAGGCGGTTGGTCTTGAAGCGCAGCGCGCGGCTGCCCTCGTCCGAGAACGCCGCTTCGGGCACGATTCCGGCATGCGCCAGCAGGGGCAACGCCTCTTCGAGGATGCGGCCCTTGGGTACGGCAAGGATGATCGGATCGGTGCTGGTGTCGGTCATGGGTTGCGCGCCTTTACTTGGGGGGGCGTTGCGGCGCAACAAGAGGGTCGGAGGTAGATATGGCCGACTGGATGACGCTGGAGGATGTGCGGACCGCGTTCGCCAATCAGGTGGACTATTGCCGCGCGAACGACGCGGGCCTGACCGCCAGCGTGGTGCAGGCGATTCTCGAAGGGATGGACGGGCCGGGGGTGTTCCGCGCAAAGCTGCGCGACTGGCCGGGCAAGCCGATGGCCGACGCGCTGCCGCTGCGTGCGGCGGGCGGGCTGCATGCGCTGTATCTGACCGGCGCGGCGCCGTCGCTGGCGCCGCTCTATGCGGGAGAGGCGGTGGATGCCGGGCCGCTGATCAACGCCGCGATCGACGCGCACGACGCGGCTTTGCTCCCCTGGCTCGACGGCCCGCCGCAGACGAACGAGGCGGCGCGGTCGAGCAACTATGCCGCCGCGATGCTGTGGCTGGCGGCGCGCGGCCTGCCCGGGCGGTTCGAGTGTATCGAGATCGGGTCCAGCGCCGGGATCAACCTGATGATGGACCGCTACCGCTACGACTTGGGCGGAATCGCGGTCGGGCCGGACGATGCGGAAATGCGGATCGCCCCCGACTGGCGCGGCCCGCCACCGCCGGAGGCTGCGGTCGAGATCGTGTCGCTGCGCGGCTGCGACGTCGCGCCGATCGACCTGACCGACCCTGAGGCGCTGCTGCGGCTGCGCGCCTATGCCTGGCCGGAGCATCGCGTGCGCGCACAGCGGCTGGAGATCGCGGCGGCGGAAGCGGCCCGGCGCGCGCCCGATCTGGTCGAGGCAGATGCGGCCGAGTTTGTCGTCGCGGCGCTCGCCCGGCCACAGGCGGCGGGGACGACCCGCGTGCTGATGCACTCGATCGTGTGGCAGTATCTCGGGGCCGAGCGACAGGCCGCGATCACGGCGGCGATGGAGGCTGCGGGCGCGAAGGCAACGCCCGAACGCCCGCTGGTCTGGATCGCGGTCGAGGCGAACCGCATGACCTTTCGCCACGAACTGACGGTGCGGACTTGGCCGGGAGACGGGGAGCCGCAGCTGCTGGCGGCGGCGCATGCCCATGGTGCATGGCTGGAGTGGATGGGCTAAACCCACAATCCTCCCCCGCCAGGGGGAGGTGGCACGCGCAGCATGACGGAGGGGGAGGGCGGCTGTGTCCGTGAACCTCTGGCCGTGGCGCTTCCTCCCCCTCCGTCGCCTTCGGCGCCACCTCCCCCTTGCGGGG
>NZ_LSJM01000042.1 GCF_001557215.1 Sphingomonas sp. CCH9-E2
GGGAGGGGGACCGCCGCCGAAGGCGGTGGTGGAGGGGCCGCCCCGCAGAGGGCGGAGTTTTGCCGAGCTGTTCCCGGCCGTCTGCACGGCCGCCCCTCCGTCAGCGCTTTGCGCTGCCACCTCCCCTGCGAGGCAGGGAAGCAATAGGGTGCCTAAAACCCCTCCGGCAACTCGATCGCACCGACCACCTCGCGATAGCGCGAGATCGCATAGCGGTCGGTCATCCCCGCGATGAAATCGGCGATATGCCGGCTGCGCCACGGCTCTTCGCCGGGCAGCGTCTCACGCCATGCCTCGGGCATCAGCGTCGGGTCATCCGCATAGGCGGCATACAGCCCTGCGATCACGCCATGCGCCATCTCCGCCGCCGCCAGCTGGTGCGGATGGTGATAGAGATTGGCGTACATGAAGCGCTTCAGCGCCCGCTCCTCCTCACGCATCGCATCGGAAAAACCGCACAGCGCCCGCCCCGCCGCGCGCACATCCTGCGCCGTTTCGATGCCCGCCTCGGATATCCGCCGCCGCGTCTCGTCGAGCAGGTCGTTGACCATCACCCCGATCTGCGCGCGGACCAGCTCGCGCATCAGCCTTTTGGGAGACGCATCGGGGAACCGCGCCCGCACCGCATCCCACCCGCGCGCGACCAAAGGCACGTCCAGCAGCTGATCCAGCGTCAACAGCCCCGCACGCAGCCCGTCATCGATATCGTGGTTGTCATAGGCAATGTCGTCGGCGATCGCCGCGACCTGCGCCTCCAGCGAGCTGTGTTGCGTCAGCTCCAGCGGAAACGCCGCGTCCGCCGCCGCCAATGCCCAGCCCGGCGCGGTCACCGGCCCATTATGCTTGGCCAGCCCCTCCAGCGTCTCCCAGCTCAGGTTCAGTCCGTCCCACACTGGATAGGGGCAATCGACCACCATCAGCGCACGCAGCGTGTTGCCATTGTGATCGAACCCGCCCTGCCCGCTCAGCGCTTCTTCCAGCGCCCGCTCCCCGGCATGGCCAAAGGGCGGGTGGCCGATGTCATGCGCCAGACACAAGGCCTCGGTCAGATCCTCGTTCAGCCCCAATGTCCGCGCCACCGTCCGCCCGATCTGCGCCACCTCGAGGCTGTGGGTCAGCCGGACGCGGAAATGGTCGCCATCGGGCGCCATGAACACCTGCGTCTTGTGGCGCAGGCGGCGAAAGCTGATCGAATGGACGATGCGGTCGCGGTCGCGCTGAAACGCATCGCGCGGCCCGCGCGCGGTGCCCTGCCCTTCATCGTGCAACCGCCCACGGCTGCGCGCGGGATCGCTGGCATAGGGGGCGAGGGTCATAGGGCGATGGTCGCGCGAATCGGCATCGCCGCCGCATAGATCATTTGACGTCGAGCTTCTCGATCTTCTGTCCCGCCTCGCTCGACCAGGCAAAGGCGGTCACGCCCTTCTTCCTGATCGCGTTGACGAAGTCCTGTGCCGCCGCCGGGGTCTTGAACGGCCCGGCGAGCAAGCGGTTGGTGAAGCGCAGCGGCGTCGTCCACGCCTGTTTGCCGCGGAACTCGGCGGGCGCATCGGCTACCGCCGCCTTCCACGCCTTGGGCAGCGCCTTGACGTCGGCCCCACCGGCGACCTGCACCCAGTGGCGCGCCGGCTCGGCCTTGGCCGGGTCGATCTTGGGTTTGGCCTTGGGGTCGACCTTCGCTTTCGCACCGGTCTTGGCCTTGGGATCGACCTTGGCCGGGGTCGTTGGCTTGGCCGTGGGTTCGGGCTTCGGCTTGACTATTGCCGCAACCGCTGCGGGGGTTGCAGGCTGTGGTTCCGCCGTTGGTTCGGCGTCGCGCCCGGGCAGCGGGTCGACGCCAAGTTCCGAAGCCGGAATCGTGATCCCGGCCATGATCCGCGCGATCACATTATCCTCACCACCAACGCGGGGCTTTGGCTGGGGGGCGGCCTCGGGTGCAGGTTCAGGCGCACGCGCCACCTCGACCGGCGGAGCCGCTGGCGGCAGAGCAGCCGCAGACGCCGTCGCAGCCTCGGCCGCGCGCCGCGCCTCTGCTTCGCGGGTCGCGCGCTCTTGCGCCGCGCGGGCATCCGCCTCACGCTGTGCCTGCGCCGCGCGTTCGGCCTCGGCCAGCTTTTGCGCCTCGGCCTGGCGCTGCGCCGCGGCGACGCGTTCCATTTCCAGCCGCTGCTGCTCGGCAAGCCGCACGGCTTCGGCCTGTCGCCGGACCTCAGCCTCCTGCGCCGCGCGCGCATCGGCGACCCGCTTCGCCTCGGCATCCGCCGCTGCCTGACGCGCAGCCGCCGCCTCCTGCGCCCGCCGTTCGCGCGCGCTCAACCCGCGCTCCGGATTGCCCGCTGCCGACTGCGAGCCCGATGCAGGCGCGCGCGGTTGCGGTGGTGGCGGCGGAGCGGCCGCGACCTGAACCGACGCAATCGCGGGCAGTGGCGGCGCAACCTGCGCATCGGCGATGCGCGACGGGGTCCGTCGCAGCTCACCGAAATGCACTGCAAACGCCTTGTCGGCCGGTGCCAGCGTCGGCAGGCGCCGGAAGAAAGGTGCCAAAGCGGTGCCCACACCGCCCATCATGCTCGCCGCGATCCGGTCGGCCCCGGCCGCGTCGCCATTCATCGCCAGAATGAACGCCCGCGCGCGCCATGCCGCGCGATCGCTGCGGCGCAGCAGCGGGTCCAGGATCTTCATCGCCTCGTCGGTGCGCCCGCTGATCCCCAGCGAATAGGCATAGCGCCGCACCGTTTCGTCATCTGCGCCCTGCGCCATCGCGATGCGATGCTCGCGCTCGGCATGCGCTTGCGCGCCGATCAGGTCATAGGCCAACCCGCGGTCGGACGCATAGGGCGCCATCGCCACCCCGCCACGCTCGGCCAGCGCGAACAGCCGCAGCGCTTCGCCCGGCCGCTCGGCCCGCACCATCACCATACCCTGCCCCGCCGCCACGCGCGGATTGCCGGGGGCGAGCGCCTGCGCGCGCGCAAAGAAGCCCGCTGCCGCCGCCGGATCGTTGAGCCGTGCGCTCAACTCACCCGCTGCCAGCAGCGCCGGCACGTTGCGCGGATCGGTGGCGAGGATGCGCATCTGCTCCGCCAGCCGGTCAGCATTGGGCGTGGGCGGTGGCGCGACTTCCTGCGCGGTCGCCGGGGCCATGACGGCGAGCGCGGCGCTCAGCAGCAAGGAAAGGCGGATGGATCGGGCTGCGCGTGTCATGAGTGTCCGCAGGCTACATCATCCAGGGGCTGAACATCAGCTGTCAGCGCGATCCGCCGGGGACGGGCCGGGGCCTGGCCGCGACAGGATGAAGGGGCCCCGCACGCACCCGCGCGGAGCCCCGTTCCGATTACTGATTATTCTGGCGGTTGAGGAAGCGCGGAATGTCCAGCGGATCCTTGTCGTCATCGTCCTTCGACCCATTGCGCGCTGCCGCCATGCGCTCGAACAGCGTGCCTCCGGTCTTCGCCTTGGGTGCCTCGACCGGGGCCGGAGCGGGTGCCGCAACCTCTTCGTCATCGCCACCGGTCAGCCAGCGGCGACGGATCGTCGGTTCGCGCGGCGGCTCTGCAGCCACGGGCGCCTCGGGCACCACCGCGTCAGAGCCGAGTACCAGCTCGTCCGCGTCGTCTGCGGGCAGCGGAGCAGGGGCTTCGAGCGTGAACTCGTCCTCATCCGCCGCCACCGGTGCCGGCGCCGGCGCTTCCGGCTCGGGCGCGACCTGCGCAACCGGTTCCGGCTGCGGTTCGGGCGCGGCTGCTACGGGCGCTTCCGCCGCCGGAGCGGCAGCGCCCAGCGGGCGACGCACGGTGCCGAACGAGAAGCTTCGGCTCGCCTCGGGCGCAGCCGGAGCGGCCGGCTTGGCCGATGCATCCGCCTCGATGCCGGTCGCGACGACCGACACGCGGATCTTGCCTTCCAGGTCGGGGTTGAACGCCGAACCCCAGATGATGTTGGCATTGTCGTCGACCAGCTCGCGGATATGGTTCGCGGCTTCGTCGACTTCGAGCAGGCGCATGTCCTCACCGCCGGTGATCGACACGATGACGCCCTTCGCACCATCCAGCGAAACGCCGTCGAGCAGCGGGTTGGCGATCGCCTGCTGCGCCGCCTCGATCGCGCGGCTGTCGCCGCTCGCTTCGCCGGTGCCCATCATCGCCTTGCCCATCTCGCTCATCACGGCGCGGACGTCGGCAAAGTCGAGGTTGATCAGGCCCGGCATGACCATGAGGTCGGTGATGCCGCGCACACCCTGCTGCAGCACCTCGTCCGCCATCTCGAACGCTTCCTTGAACGTCGTGTTGGCGTTGGCGACCAGAAACAGATTCTGGTTGGGGATGACGATCAGCGTGTCGACGAACTTCTGCAGCTCCTCGATGCCCGCTTCCGCCGACATTGCGCGCTTCTTGCCCTCGAACGCGAACGGCTTGGTGACCACGCCGACGGTCAGGATGCCCATGTCGCGCGCCGCCTTGGCGATCACCGGGGCCGCGCCCGTGCCGGTGCCGCCGCCCATGCCGGCCGCGATGAAGCACATATGCGCGCCCTTCAGCGATTCCTGCACCATCTCGATCGTTTCTTCGGCGGCGGCGCGGCCGATCTCCGGCCGGCTGCCCGCACCCAGACCCTGCGTGATCTTGGCACCCAGCTGGATGCGCTGACCCGCGCTCGATTGCTTCAGCGCCTGCGCGTCGGTGTTGGCGACCAAGAACTCGACGCCCTGAACTTCGGCGCGGATCATGTTCGCGATCGCGTTGCCGCCCGCGCCGCCGACGCCGATCACCGTGATGCGCGGCGTCAGTTCATCCAGGTCGGGCGGAAGGAAGTCGATGCTCATCTTCTGTGTATCTCCTCAGGCGCGCACCCCAAGCGACACCTGTTTGTAACGTTGTTTCTGCACCATCGCCGGGGGCCATTCCAGCGTTATCCGCCGATCGCCCACAGGAAATGTCAATAATTGGCCCGAAATGCCGCCATCATCCGCTGGATCATGGCTTTCGGGTTGCTCCGCACGACCAATTGCCCGCGCGACGGCTCCAGCGTGCGCAGGTCGACCGGATCGGCCGCCGCGAACGTCGCCAGCCCCGCCAGCGTTGCGAACGCCGGTCCCGCATGCGCCTCGGGCAGTGCCGACAGGCCGCGCGGACGCCCGACCCGGACCGACCGGCCCAGCGCCTGCTGCGCATAATCCGCCACGCCCTTCAGCTCGGCGCCGCCGCCGGTCAGCACGATCTGCCGCCCGACCGGATCCTCGAAATTGAGGCGCGTCAGCTCCTTGGCGATCTCCGCCATCAACCGGTCGAGCCGCAGGCGGATCACCGCGATCAGCTGCGCCCGCGTGATCCGCGCGCCCTCGCCCTCTTCCTCCAGGCTCGCCGGCGCGATGTCGATCATGTCGTGATTGTCGCGCGGCGTCATGTTGGCGCTGCCATAGAAGCACTTCATCCGCTCGGCCTGCCCGCGCCGTGTCCCGAACGCGCTGGCGATGTCGTCGGTGATGTCCGCCGACCCCTGCTGGATCGACGACAGGCCGGTCAGCACGCCGTCCTTGTAGACCGAGACATTGGTTACGCCCGCGCCGATCTCGACCAGTGCCACGCCCAGCTCGCGCTCTTCCTCCGACAGACAGGCCAGCCCCGTGGCAACGGGAGCGGCGATGATCGAGCGCACCTCCAGATGCGCCGAACGGACGCACAAATCGAGGTTACGCACCGGCGCACCCTCGGTCGACACGACATGGATATCGACCCCGAGCCGCTCGGCATGCAGACCGCGCGGCTGCTTCACGCCGGCGAGGCCATCGAGCGTGTAGCGCGTCGGCTGCGCATGCAGCACCATCCGTCCGCCCGGATTGATCGCCTCACGCCCGGCGCGCAGCAGGTCGTCAATGTCCGACTGTTCGACGCGATGCCCGCCCAGATCGACCTCGAGCCGCAGGATGTTGGACTCCAGCCCACCGGCGGAGAAGCTGACCCACACATCCTCGATGTTCGTGCCCGCGATCCGCTCGGCCTGCTCGACCGCCTCGCGCACCGCGACTTCGGTCGCGGCCATGTCGGCGATATAGCCGCGCTGCACGCCCCGGCTCTCGCGCTGACCGGTGCCGAGCACGACCAGTTCGCCGCCATCGCCCTTCTGCGCGATCAGCGCCGACACCTTCGACGACCCGATATCGAGTGCGGTAATCAGTCCTTCGGGCGCGGTCTTGGCCATGTCTTATTCCCCCTGCACATTCACACTGGCAGTTTCTGCCGCCGATTCAATCTCTTTGCGCACTACCTGCCCCGGCATCCGGACCACCAGCCGCGTCGGATCGCGCAGGTCGAAGCGCAGATACCCGCGCCCCAGCAACCGATCCGCCCCATCGAGCTCGGCGAACTTCACCAACGCCTTGGCCGCAGCCTCCTCCCCCTCGGGCAGCGCCAGCCGCTCGCCGGTGTTGAAGGAGAGGTCCCAGCGGCGATTGCCGATCCACGTCGCCGCCTTGACCAGCGGGCGCAGCGCCGGTGCCGCGGCGAGCAACCGCTGATAGGCTGGCTGCTGCGCATAGGCGCCGTCCCCGATCACCAGCGGCAGATCGGGCATCGCCTCCGCCGACACCGGCTCCAGCAGCACGCCCTCGGCATCGATGAGCATCAATTGCCCCTGATGCTGCCACACCGCCGCCGCCTTGCGCTCGACGATGTCGACCACCAGCGTATCGGGCAGGCGGCGCGACACGCGCGCATCGGCGACCCAGCCGATCGTCATCAACCGCGCGCGCACCTCGTCCAGATCGACCAAAGGCATCGCGCGGCTCTTCTCGTCCAGCGCATAATTATACACCGTCATCTTGTCGGCGCGCTTGATCCCGGTCACCTCGACCTGCTGGACGCGAAAGCCCGCCTGCCCCACGCCCTCGGCCAGCGCCGTACCGACCGCGCCCGGCACGCCGAACAGTGTCGCCACGCCGATCAGCGACGCGACCGCGATGCCGGTGATGCTCCACGCGATGATCCGGTGCAGCGTCGCCTCGCTCACCGGCATCGCCGCGACCATCCGGTCGAGCAGATGCGGCTGCTTGCGCTTCGATTGCGCGCGGCGCTTGGGCTTGACCGTGGGGCGTTTGGTGGCGGGCTTGCGGCTCATCCCGCATCCTCGCGCAACGCTTCGTCGACGATCGCCTGCACCAGCTGCGGATAGCTCATCCCCAGCGCCTTGGCCTGTTCCGGCACCAGGCTCAGCGGCGTCATCCCTGGCTGGGTGTTGACCTCCAGCAGGAACAGCCCGTCCAGCCCCTTTTTATCGTCCCAGCGGAAGTCCGACCGCGACGCACCCTTGCAGCCGAGCAGACGATGCGCCTCGAGCGCCAGCCGCTTGCATGCGTCGGTGATCTCGTCCGGAATCTCCGCCGGACAGATATGGTCGGTCATCCCGTCGGTATATTTGGCGTCGAAGTCGTAGAAACCGCTCTTGGGCTTCAGCTCCGTCACCAGCAACGCCGTGTCGCCCAGCACCGCCGTGGTGAGCTCGCGCCCGCGAATAAACGGCTCGGCGAGCAGTTCGTCGAACTCCTGCCACGGCCCCTTGGCGTCGGGCGAGATCGGGTTGCCGTAATTGCCCTCGGTCGTGACGATCGCCACGCCGACCGACGATCCTTCGTTGACCGGCTTCAGCACATAAGGCCGCGGCATCGGATCGGCCTCGTACAGCGACGCAGTCGACACGATCTGCCCGCCCGGCATCGGAATGCCATGCGGAACCAGCGCCTGCTTGGTCAGCACCTTGTCGATCGCGATCACCGACGTGACCATGCCGGAGTGCGTGTAGCGCAGCCCCATCAGGTCGAGCATCCCCTGCACCGTCCCGTCCTCGCCGGGCGTCCCGTGCAGCGCATTGAACACGACATCGGGCTTCGCCGCCGCCAGCTTCGCCGCAACGTCGCGATCCATATCGATCCGCGTGACGCGATGGCCAAGCGATTCCAGCGCCTCGGCAATCCCCGCGCCCGACATCAGCGACACCGGCCGCTCGGCCGACCAGCCACCCATCAGGACCGCAACGTGGAGGGGGGTGATAGCAGTCACGCAAAAACTCCGTCGCCCCGGCGCAGGCCGGGGCCGCCCTGTGGCGGCGCTTGAACTTCAAAACTTGGCGGCCCCGGCCTGCGCCGGGGCGACGATACGTGCATCACTTCGCCACCCCCACGCGTCTTTGTTTGGCGTCGTCGGCGAACACGCCGACACGCTGAATTTCCCACTCGAGTTCAACCCCACTCGCCGCCTTCACCCGCGCGCGCACCTCATCCCCCAGCCCCTCGATATCCGCGCTGGTCGCATCACCGGTGTTGATCAGGAAGTTGGTATGCTTCTCGCTCACCTGCGCCCCGCCGCGCATCAGCCCGCGACAGCCCGCCGCATCGACCAGCCGCCACGCCTTGTCACCCTCGGGGTTCTTGAAGGTCGATCCGCCCGTCTTGCTCCGCAACGGCTGCGACGCCTCGCGGGCCGCGGCGATTCGGTCCATCTCGGCCTGGATGGCGGCGGGTTCGTCGATATGGCCACGGAAGACCGCGCTCACGACGATGGCGTCGTTCGGCAACTCGCTATGACGATATGTATAGCCCAAGTCCGCCCCTTGCATCATCCACATCTCGCCGGTCCTAAGCACGACCTTGCAACTGACCAGAATATCCTTGGTCTCGCGGCCATAGGCACCGCCGTTCATTCGGACGAAGCCTCCGACGGTGCCTGGAATCGATCTCAAAAACTCCAGACCACCGACGCCACCGTCCCTGGCGGTGGACGAAACCAGAATACCGCTCGCGCCAGCACCACATTCTAGCGTGGTAGAACCCCGCTGCTCGACTTTGGCGAACGCCTTGCCCAGCCGCACTACCACGCCCGGCACCCCGCCGTCGCGCACGATCAGGTTCGACCCCAGCCCCAGCGCCATCACCGGCACCGCCGGGTCCAGATCGCGCAGAAACGCGCACAGATCATCGACATCGGCCGGCTCGAACAGCCACTCCGCCGTCCCACCGCTCTTGAACCAGACCAGCGGCGCCAGCGGCGCGTCAGGGGTCAGCTTCCCCCGCACCTTGGGGAGAAGCGTTGCGCTCACTTCATCCCCCACAGTTTCGCCCATTGCTTCCAATAGGACAGGTTTGCCTCGGCGGCCTTCACCCCCGCCTCCTGCAGCTTCGCGACGTCCTTGCCCGCGTCGAGCATCGTCTGCGCCGCATCCATCTGCGCCTTTTGCGCGCGCAGGATTTCGCGCTGCATGTCGGTGGCGAGGGTGAACCAGTCGCTCATGCCGTCACGCTCCGCTTGGCGTCGACCGCTTCGGCCAAGCCAGCGGCCCATTTGGTGATGTCACCCGCGCCCAGGCAGACGATCAGATCGCCCGGCAGCGCGACTTCGGCGATCCGCGCCGCCAGCGCGTCCGCATCCGCAACGCTCTCCGCCAGCCGGTGACCGCGCGCCAACGTCCGCTCGACCAGCGCCTCGCCGCTCACGCCCTCGACCGGCGCTTCGCCCGCGGCATAGACCGGGGTCACCAGCACCATGTCGGCGTCGTTGAACGCCTGCGCAAAGTCATCCATCAGATTGCCGAGCCGTGAGTAACGATGCGGCTGCACCACCGCGATCACCCGCCCCTGCGCGCTCTCCCGCGCCGCCGACAGCACCGCGCGGATCTCGACCGGGTGATGGCCATAATCGTCGATCACAATCGCGGGCGGCTGGCCCTCGAACGCGATCTCGCCGACCTTGGTGAAGCGCCGCTTGACCCCACCGAACTTGGCAAAGCCGTTCTGGATCGTCGCATCGTCGATGCCCATTTCTAGCGCCACGCCGATCGCCGCCAGCGCATTCTGGACATTGTGCCGCCCCGGCATCGGCAGGTCGATCCCCTCGATCGACCGCGTCGTCCCGTCGCGATGGCGGATGATCGCCTCGAACTTGTTGCCGCCCGGATAGGGCACGACATTCACCCCGCGCACATCCGCCGACGCTGCAAAGCCATAGGTCACGATCCGCCGGTCACGCACGCGCGGGATGATTGCCTGCACCTCGGGGTGGTCGAGACACAGCAACGCCGCGCCATAGAAGGGCACATTCTCGACGAACTCGACATAAGCGTCCTTGGCCCGCTCGAACGAGCCATAGTGATCGAGATGCTCGGGATCGATATTGGTCACCACCGCAATCGTGCCGTCGAGCCGCAGGAAGCTGCCGTCGCTCTCATCGGCCTCGACCACCATCCACTCGCTGTCGCCGAGCCGCGCGTTGGAGCCATATTGGTTGATGATGCCGCCATTGATCACGGTCGGGTCGATCCCGCCCGCATCCAGCAGCGCCGCGATCATGCTCGTCGTTGTGGTCTTGCCATGCGTCCCCGCCACCGCGACGGTGGACTTGAGCCGCATCAGTTCGGCCAGCATCTCCGCGCGCCGCACCACCGGGATGCGCGCGGCATAGGCGGCCTGCACTTCCGGGTTGTCGCGCTTGATCGCGGTCGAGGTCACGACCACCGCCGCATCGCCCAGATTGTCCGCGCTCTGCCCGATGGTGATCGCAATGCCACGCTTGCGCAGCCCTTCGACGACATAGCCCTCGGCACTGTCGCTGCCCTGCACCTTGTAACCCAGGTTATGCATGACCTCGGCAATGCCCGACATGCCGATCCCGCCGATGCCGACGAAATGGATCGTGCCGATATCCTTGGCCACACCCTTCACGCAAACGCCTCCCCACCCTGCGCGATCTTCACCGGCTCGGCATGTCCCATTCCTGCCGACGCCCAGTCGGCGTCGATCGATTCCACCAGATCGGCGAGGTCGCGCACCGCATCGGGCCGCCCGACGCTGCGCGCACACGCCGCGGCATGCGCCAGCCCCTCGGGGTCCAGCCCCAGCTTCTGGATCTGCTTGGCCAGTTCCTGCGCGGTGAACGCCCGTTGCGGGATCGTCCGCGCCCCGCCCGCGGCGCTGATCTCGCGCGCATTCGCGGTCTGGTGATCGTCAGTCGCACTCGGCAGCGGCACCAGGATCGCCGGACGCCCGGCGGCGGTCAACTCGGCGATGGTCGAAGCGCCCGCCCGCGCGATCACGATATGCGCCCAGGCCAGCCGCTCCGGCAGGTCGGGCAGGTACGTCGCGATCTCCGCCGGAATGCCATGCTCGGCATATTTGCGGCGCACCTCGTCGATATCCTCGACCCGCGCCTGATGCGTCACCTGCAACCGGCGGCGGAAATGCACGGGCAACAGCGCGAGGCCATCGGGCACCACCTGGCTCAACACCGACGCACCCTGACTTCCCCCGGTGACCAGCACACGGAAGATGCCATCCTCCTCCAGCGGCGGATAGGGCCGCAGCCGCAGCTCCAGCACCGCTTCACGCACCGGATTGCCGGTCAGATGGGTCTTGCCGGCATAGGCAGGCTTCAGCCGCGCCACCTCGGCATAGCTGGTGGCGATCGCCCCGACCTTCCCCGCGACCAGCCGGTTGACCCGGCCCAGCACGGCATTCTGCTCATGGATCACCGTCGGCACCTTGGCCGCGAACGCCGCCGACAGCGCGGGCATCGACGCATAGCCGCCAAACGCGACCACCGCCGCCGGGCGCAACTGGCGATACAGCTTGCGCGCCTGCGCCCGCCCCTTGGCCATCGTGTTTAGCGCCTTCAACCACCCGATCGGTCCGCCGGCAAAGCGCGATGCCGGAACGACATGCGTCTCGATCCCGTCGAACAGATCGGGGAAGCGCACCCCGCGTTCGTCGGAAATCAGCGCCACCTTGTGCCCGCGCCGCATCAGCTCCGCCGCCAACGCTGCGGCCGGAACCATATGTCCGCCGGTGCCCCCGGCAGCGAGGACGTATTGCCGTCCCGATGTCATCAACTCTTCCCTCGAACCGTATAGCTTGATCGCTTCAGATACGGGTTCCGCCGCGTGAAAGCGAGCAGCAGTCCCATCCCGATCGACAATGCCACCATCGACGATCCGCCATAGGAAATGAAGGGCAAGGTCATCCCCTTGGAGGGGGCAAGGCCGGTGTTGACCGCCATGTTGATCACGGCCTGAATCCCGAATTGGGCCGCCAGCCCCGCCGCCGCGAGCAGCCGGAACGCATCCTCTTCATCCAGCAGCTTGATCAGCACCCGCACCACAATGGCGAGGTAGATCAGCGCGATGATCATGCACGCGATCAGGCCGAACTCCTCGCCCATCACCGAAAAGATGTAATCGGTATGCGCCTCGGGCAGCTTGAACTTGACTGTCCCGCCGCCGGGACCGGTGCCGGTCGCCCCGCCCGCGGTCAGCACCGCATGCGCCATATCGGTCTGATAATGCTCCGCCGCCGCCTTTTCGGGATCAGGAAACAGGAAGCTGTCGATGCGCGTGCGCGCCGTGTCATAGAACAGATAGGCCGCAACCACCCCGGCCACGCCTGCGCCGCCCAGAAACCCGATCGCGCGCGTCGAAATCCCCGCCAGCATCAGCAGCACGACCCACACCGACGCAAAGATCATCGTCTGCCCGAAATCGGGCTGCTTCATCAGCAATGCGGCGATCACCGCAGTGAGCACTCCGGTCACCGGAATCACCGGCAGGCTCGGATCCTTGGCGCGCAGCGACAACAGCCAGGCGGTGGTGACGATATAGAGCGGCTTCAGAAACTCCGACGGCTGGAACGACGCGATGCCGACACCGATCCAGCGCCGCGCACCATTGACCTCGGCGCCAAAGAAGGCGGCAAGCCCGACCAGCAGCACACAGATCGCCGTGCCCAAAATCGCGCCGCGCCGGGCCAGCCCGACCGGCAGCATCGACACGACCAGCAGCACCGGGATCGACAGCCCGATCCACAGCGCCTGGCGCCAGAAATAATGCATCGACGCGAACTGCTTGGTCGCGTCGGAATAGCGCTCCGCCGATGCTGGCGACGCCGCCGCCACCGCGACCAGCCCGATCCCGATCAGCAGGAACGCGAGCAGCAACAGGATGCGGTCGATTTCCCAGAACCACAGGCCCAGCGGCGTCTTGCTGCCCCGGCTCAGCTGGTCCTCGAACCGCTCGCGCAGCGGCTTGCGCTTGGTGGTCGCGCGGATCACGTCGCTCATGCCAAAGCCTCCACCGCCGCGCGGAACTGGTCGCCGCGATCCTCATAGTCGCGGAACTGGTCGAACGACGCGCAGGCCGGGGACAGCAACACCGTCTCCCCCGCCACCGCATTGGCCGCCGCCGCGCGCACTGCCTGCGCCAGCGTGCCCGAGCGTTCGACCGGCATCTCGCCCTTCAGGATTTCCGCAAACATCTCCGTCGCTTCGCCGATGGTGTAGGCGCGGACAATATGGGGGAAACCCGGGCGGCACGCGTCGAGATCGGCGGTCTTGGCCTTGCCGCCCAAAATCCAGTGGACGCGCGGATAGGCCGACAGCGCGGGCGCAGTCGATTCGGCGTTGGTTGCCTTGCTGTCATTGACGAACAGCACGCCGTTTCTGGTCGCGACCCGCTCCATCCGATGCGGCAGGCCGGGAAAGCTCTCCAGCCCCCGATCGATGCTCGCCTGATCGACGCCCAGCGCCTCGCACGCGGCAATCGCGGCGAGCGCGTTCTGCGCATTATGCGGCCCCTGCAGCGCCGGCCAGCGCGACTGGTCCATGCAGAATCCCGGCGCGATCTTGGTCACGTCCTCGGCCCGCCCGGAGCGTGCAACCTGCTTCGCCACGCCCTGCGACGCCTCGTCCCCGATCCCGATGATCGCGGCATGCCCCCTGGACTGCATCGCGAACAGCCGCGCTTTCGACGCCGCATAGGCATCGAACCCGTCATAGCGGTCGAGATGGTCGGGCGTGATGTTGAGTAGCACCGCGACCTCGCAGTCGAGGCTCTGGGTCAGGTCGATCTGATAGCTCGACAGTTCGAGCACATAGATCCCGCCCGGGGGAAGCATGTCCTGCGCAAGGATGGGCAGACCAATATTCCCGCCCATCGTCGTCGGCACGCGCGCTGTTTCGAGGATGTGATGGATGAGCGCAGTGGTCGTCGACTTGCCGTTGGTCCCGGTGATGCCAACTACCTTGTGCCGGGGAAGTTCGGCTCGCGCCTGCGCGAACAGCTCGATGTCGCCAATGATTGACAGATCAAGTTCTCGAGCTCGCGCCGCAAGTTGATGGCTGTTCAACGGCACGCCGGGCGACAGCACAAGTGCATCGAAACCGTTCAAGTCTTCAATTGGCGCTACCGTGAGATCCTCGCCCGTATCGCAGTATGCGGAGTCTCGAGCTGGTCCGCTGTCCCACGCGACGACATGCGCACCAGATTTCAGCAAGGCACGCACGGTCGCGAGGCCCGACCGCGCCAGCCCGAGTACCGCAAAGCGTTTCCCGCGCCAGGCGGCGGAGCCGATCACCGCAGTTTCAGCGTCGCCAGCCCCGCGAGCGCGAGGACGAAGGCGATGATCCAGAACCGGATCACGACCGTCGGCTCGCTCCAGCCAAGCTGTTCGAAATGATGGTGGATCGGCGCCATGCGGAACACGCGCTTGCCGGTGCGCTTGTACCAGAACACCTGGATGATGACGCTCAGCGCCTCGACCACGAACAGGCCGCCGATGATCCCCAGCACCAGCTCATGATGCGTGGTAACGGCAATCGCCCCGAGCGCGCCGCCCAGCGCCAGCGACCCGGTATCGCCCATGAACACCGCCGCCGGCGGCGCATTGAACCACAGGAACGCGAGGCCCGCGCCGACAATCGCGCCGCAGAAGATCGCCAGATCCCCCGCCCCCGCGACATGCGGAATACCAAGATAGGTCGCGAACACCTTGTTGCCCACGACATAGGCGATCAGCATGAACGCCATGCTCGCGATGATCACCGGCATCGTCGCCAGGCCATCGAGCCCGTCGGTCAGATTGACCGCATTGCCGAACGCCACGATCGTGAACGCGGCAAAGACGATGTAGAAATAGCCCAGGTCGACGCTGAACTGGCTGAAGAACGGCACGTACAGCATCGTCCCGTTCTGCAGCGTGATCACCCACGCCGCGACACCCGCGATCGCGAACTCGCCGAGCAACCGGACCTTGCCCGAAACCCCCGCAGTGCTCGCCTTGCGCACCTTGTCATAATCGTCGAGGAACCCGATCATCCCGAAACCGAGCGTCACGAAGATGCACGCCCAGATATAGGGGTTGGACAGGTCCATCCACAGCAGCAGCGCCAGCGTCAGGCTGGTCAGGATCATGAGTCCGCCCATCGTCGGCGTGCCGCGCTTGGCCAGGTGGCTCTGCGGCCCGTCGGCGCGGATCGGCTGCCCCTTGCCCTGCCGCACGCGCAGCCAGCCGATGAAGCGCGGCCCCAGGATCAGGCCGATGAACAGCGCGGTCGCGACCGCCGCCCCGGTGCGGAACGACAGGTACCGGAACAGGTTGAGCAGCCCCGGAAAGCCAAGCCATTCGGCCAGTTCGTACAGCATTAGCCTCTTCCCGCCAGTGCCGCGACGACCCGCGACAGCCCGACCCCGTTCGAACCCTTGATGAGCACCGCGTCCCCGGCGCGCAGCATCGCCTCGAGCGACGCGCGCGCCGCAGCGGCGTCGGGCACATGGACCAATTCGGCCCGCCCCTCAAGCGCTGCCGCGAGCGGCTTCATCCCCTCACCGACAAGAAGTACCGCTTCGACGCCCGCCGCCAAAACCGGCTCCGCCAGCTCGGCGTGGAAGTCGCCCGATTGCTCGCCCAGCTCGCGCATTTCGCCCAGCACCGCGATCCGCCGCGTCGCCGGAGTTGCCGCCAGCACCGCGAGCGTCGCGCGCATCGATGCCGGGTTGGCGTTATAGCTTTCGTCGATCACCAGCGCTTCGCCGTCGCCGACCTTCGCGCCGAACCGCGCACCGCGCCCGGCAAGTCCGCCCATCTCGCCCAGCGCCAGTCCCGCTTGCTCCAGATCGCCGCCCGCCGCGTCCACCGCCGCCACCACCGCCATCGCATTGGCGACCCAGTGATCGCCCGGCTGCGACAGGGTAAAACTCAGCGTCTTGTCCGCGCCGATCTTCGCGGTCACGAACGTCCCGCCCGGCTGGCCATGTAGGACCTCGACCGCACACACATCCGCGCCCTTGCCAAGGCCGAACGTCACGATCCGTGCCGCATGCGGCTGAGCCGCCGCGATCAGGCGGTCGCGATACGGGCTGTCGAACGGCACGATCGCGGTCCCGCCCGGCTCCAGCCCTTGGAAAATCTCGCCCTTGGCGTCGGCAATCCCCTCGACACTGTCGAAGAATTCGGTGTGCGCCGGGGCGATGGTGGTGACGATCGCGATATGCGGCCGCACGATCCGGGTCAGCGCGGCCAGCTCGCCGGCATGGTTCATCCCCATCTCGAACACGCCGAACCGCGTGTCGCGCGGCATCCGCGCCAGGCTCAGCGGTACGCCGGTATGGTTGTTGTAGCTTTTGACGGAGCGATGCGCCTGTCCCGGCTCGGGCCGGTCGAGGCATGCGAACAGCGCTTCCTTGGTCCCGGTCTTGCCGACCGACCCGGTGACGCCGATCACCAGCCCGGTCATCCGCGCCCGGCTGGCCCGCGCTAGATCCTCCAGCGCCGCCATCGTGTCGCTGGTCAGGACATGCGGATGCCCGGTCGCCCGCGACACCACCGCCCCCGCCGCACCGCTGGCAAAGGCCTGGTCGAGAAACTTGTGCCCATCGGTCGTCTCACCGGTCAGCGCAAAGAACAGCGCGCCCGGCCCAACCTCACGGCTGTCGAATGCAACCGCGTCGACGACGAACTCGGCGGAAGCGCTTCCGCCGGTAGCAGATGCGATTTCAGCGGAGGTCCAAAGCGCGCCGCTCACTTCTCCCCTCCCGCTTGCGGGAGGGGTCGGGGGAGGGCCTGTCCGCAGGCGATGCCCTTAATCGGAAGGGACAGGCCCTCCCCTAGCCCCTCCCGCAAGCGGGAGGGGCTAGGGGAGGGGCTGTCCTCTCTGCCGCACCGCTCCCGACAGGCCCTCCCCTAGCCCCTCCCGCAAGCGGGAGGGGGATTTGGAGTTCGATATGACCAATTCCTTCGATCTCACCGGCCGCGTCGCGGTCGTCACCGGCGCGAACACCGGCATCGGCCAGGGCATTGCGCTCGCGCTGGCACAGGCGGGCGCGGACATCGCCGCAGTCGGCCGTTCCGCCGCCACCGAAACGGTGGAAAAGGTCCGCGCGCTGGGCCGCCAGGCCGAGATCATCAGCGCCGACCTGTCCTCGATCGAGCCTGTGGGCCGAGTTGTGGATGAAACTGTGGAAAAGCTCGGGGGCTTGCACATCCTCGTCAACAATGCCGGCATCATCCGCCGCAACGACGCGGTCGACTTCACCGAAGAAGACTGGGACGCGGTGATGGACACCAATTTGAAGTCGGTGTTCTTCCTGTGCCAGGCGGCCGCGCGCCACATGATCCCCAATGGCGGGGGGAAGATTATCAACATCGCATCGATGCTGACCTTTCAGGGCGGCATCCGCGTGCCGAGCTATACCGCATCGAAGAGCGGCGTCGGCGGGCTGACCAAGCTGCTGGCCAATGAATGGGCAAGCAAGGGCATCACCGTCAACGCGATCGCGCCGGGCTACATCGCCACCAACAATACCGACGCGCTGCAAAAGGACGAGACGCGCAACCGCCAGATCCTCGAGCGCATCCCGGCAGCGCGCTGGGGCGACCCGGCCGATCTGGGCGGCGCGGCGGTGTTTCTTGCCTCGCGCGCATCGGACTATGTGCAGGGGCACATCCTCGCGGTAGACGGCGGCTGGCTGGCGCGCTGACGCCGGTCGAGTTGAGGAGAGATCATGGCCGGCCATATCGTCTGTTTCGGGGAGTTGCTGCTCCGACTGACCGCTCCGGGGCGCGAACTGCTGATGCAGACCGGCAGCCTCGACGTGCATGTCGGGGGGGCTGAGGCGAATGTCGGGATCGGCCTCGCCAATCTCGGCCATAAGGTGTCGATGGTCAGCGCGGTGCCGGATAATCCGCTCGGCCAGGCCGCGATCCGCTTCGTGCGCGGGCAGGGCGTCGATACCGGCAACGTCCAGCTGCGCGACGGGCGCATGGGCCTGTATTTCCTGTCGGTCGGTGCAGGCCTGCGCGCGTCCGACATCGTCTATGATCGGGCAGCGTCGAGCTTTGCGACCGCGCCGGCGAATGCGTTCGACTGGCGCAGCATCCTCGACGGCGCGGCGATGCTGCATTTATCGGGCATCACCCCCGCGCTCGGTCCGGCGACCGCTGCTGCAGCAATCGCCGCAGCAAAGACCGCGAAGGCGATGGGCGTCGCGGTCAGCTTCGACGGTAATTACCGCGCACGCCTGTGGGAAAGCTGGGACAGCAACCCGCGTGCAGTGCTGACCGAACTGGTCAGCCTCGCCGACACGATGTTCGGCAATCACCGCGACGTGTCGCTACTGCTCGGCCAGACCTTTTCGGGCGATGGCGCCGACCGCCGCCGCGACGCTGCGGAGGCCGCGTTCGATGCTTTCCCCAATCTTCAGCGCATCGCTTCGACCGCGCGTCATGTCGATGACGCCGACCGCCACCGGATTGCCGCACGTGTCGACACGCGCGAACGCGGCTACCAGACCGATGAGGTCGTGGTGGCCGGCATCGTCGACCGCATCGGCGGCGGGGACGCCTATGCAGCAGGCATCCTGCACGGCGTGCTGTCGGGCCTCGATCTGGAAGCGACCGTCGCCTCCGGCCTCGCGCTCACCTGCCTCAAACATTCGCTGCCCGGCGATGCGTCGCTCTTCGGCCAGCGCGACATCGACGCCTTTCTCGAAGGCGGACTGGACGTGCGCCGGTGATGCGGCGGCGGACGCTGCTGGGTGCAGGCGCGGCGCTGTCCGCCCTGCCCTCCGCCGCGTTTGCCAAGGACGATCCGGTCGCCACCGGCACCACCGGCCGCTGGCAGGGCAAGCGCGAGGGAGCGGTCTCCGCCTTTCTCGGCATCCGCTACGGCAACGACACCAGCGGCACGCGCTTCCGCCCCGCGACCGCCCCGGCCCGCAGCCGCGATACGCTCCGCGCGACCGACTTCGCGGTCAACTGCCCGCAACGCAGCAACCTGCCCAATCAGGCCGAGGACTGCCTGTTCCTCAACGTCTGGACGCCCGCGGCGAACCCGAATGCGCGCCGCCCGGTGATGGTCTACTTCCACGGCGGCGCTTACTCCAACGGCACCGTGATCGAGCCGCAGGTGTTCGGCCAGACGCTGGCGGAGAAAGGCGATGTCGTCGTCGTCACCGTCAACCACCGGCTCAACGCGCTCGGCTATCTCTACCTCGCCCGGCTCGATCCGCGTTTTCCCGACAGCGGCAATCTCGGCCAGCTCGACCTCATCCTCGCCCTGCAATGGGTGCGCGACAACATCGCCGGGTTCGGCGGCGATCCGAACCGGGTGATGGTGTTCGGCCAGTCCGGCGGCGGTGCCAAGATCGCCACGCTGATGGGTATGCCCGCCGCCAAGGGCCTGTTCCGCAGCGCCGCGACGATGAGCGGGCAGCAGGTAACGGCCAGCGGTCCGTTGAACGCCACCGCGCGCGCCAGGGCGTTGCTCGCCAAGCTCAACGCCAACCCCAGTGACCTGATCGACATGCCCGTGCAGCGACTGGTCGAGGGTCTCTCCGCCGAAGACCCGATCCTTGGCGGCGGGGTCTATATGGGACCGGTGCTCGACATGAAGTGGCTGACCCGCCACCCCTTCTGGCCCGACGCCAACCCGCTCGGCAACGCCATCCCGCTGATCCTCGGCAATACGCGCGACGAGACCCGCGCCTTTATCGACCCCAAGAGCGAGGCGGTGCGCACGCTCGACTGGTCCAACCTCGCCGAGCGTATCGCGCCGCAGCTGCGCATCGACGCGCATCCCGAATGGGTGGTGGCGGAGTATCGCCGCCAATTCCCCGACTGGACCGCGCAGGACATTTTCTACGCCAGCACCACCGCCGGGCGCAGCTGGCGCGGACAGGTGATCGAGGCGGAGGAACGGGCGAGGGCCGGCGTCCCCGCCTTTGTTTATCAGCTCGATTTCCAGTCGCCGATCGCGCCCGAACGCGGCGCAGCGCATACGCACGACATCCCGCTCGTCTTCGGCACGATCGGCGCGGAGGGAACGGCGTCGGGCACCGGCCCGGGCGCGCAGGCGGTGTCAGCGGCGATGCAGCGCGCCTTCGTCAACCTCGCCGCCACCGGCAATCCCAATGGCGCAGACGTGGCTGACTGGCCAAAATACACCCTGCCCGAGCGCCAGACGATGATCTTCGATACGCAGAGCCGGATCGAGGCCGACCCGCGCAAATGGCAGCGCGAGCTGTTCGCCCGCATCCCCTATATTCAGCCCGGGACCTGACCCGCCAGCACCGGCGCCAGCACCAGCCGGTCGAGGATCGCCGCCACATCGTCCGCCGCCATGTCCGGCGCGCGGTCGAGCCACCAGGTCAGGATCGTCAGCGCCGCGCCGACCAGATGCGTCACCGCCAGCTCACGCGGCAGTCCGTCGGGCGTTTCGGCGGGGCTGGCCAGCGCCTGCGCGATCGCGCGCTGCGTTACCATCTGGCGCATCGGATCGCCCGCGCCGGTCAGGAGCGCGTGACACAGGGTGCGGCGCGACAGAACTTCGGCCGTCAGCGTGCGCACCAGCGCAAGCCGGTCGCCCTGCTGCAGCATCGGCAGCAGTTTCGCGAGCAGTTCGGCGATCAGCGCGTCGGCGACTTCGATCAGCAGTGCCGACAGGTCGGGATAATGGCGGAAGAAGGTGGCATAACCGACCTTGGCCCGATCGGTCAGCATCGCGACCGTGATCTCGCCGAACGGACGCTCCGCCACCAGTTCCACCAACGCTGTGCCGAGCGCCGCGCGGGAACGGAGAACGCGCGCATCGCTTGAAACGCCGCTCCGCTTCGCTATCTTATGATCCATTGTGTATCATAACCCGGAGTGTGTCATGTCCGCCCAGTCGCATCTTGCCAGCCCGCCGGCCCGCTGCCCGGTCGATCATGCGCGCGATGACCGCAAGTCCGCAAGCGTGGCGCGTGGCGGCCTGCTCAAGGCACCGGTGGTGTCCGGATATGAGGCAGTGCGCGCGGTGCTGCGCGACACCAACGGACGCCAGGCGGGGTTCAAGGCCGAGGTGATCGGCAAATATCGCGGCCAGGCGCGCCCGCCGATCCTGTTCCTGCATGGCGAGGCGCATCGCCGCCAGCGCAGCGGCACCGCGCGCTTCTTCACCCCGCGCGTGGTCGAGACGCGCTATCGCGAACTGATGGAGCGGACCAGCGACGCACTGATCGCGCGACTGGTCCGGGATGGCGGCGGCGATCTCGACCGGCTGTCGCTCGACATGGCGGTCGCCGTCGCGGCGGAGATTGTCGGCCTGACCGAGAGCGATATGGACGGCATGAGCCGTCGGCTCGACTCCTTCTTCAGCACCGCTTTCCAGGCCGGGCGCGGGAAGTTTGCCGAGATCATGAGCTTCCTGCTTGGCCAATGGCGCATGCGGCGCTTCTATGCCAAGGATGTGAAGCCCGCGATTGCCGCACGCCGCGCCGCGCCGCGTGAGGACGTGATCTCGCACCTGCTGAGCGAGGGCTATAGCCCGCTCGACATCCTTACCGAATGCTTCACCTATGGCGCAGCGGGAATGGTGACGACGCGTGAGTTCATCACCATGGCCGGCTGGCATCTGCTCGAACGGCCCGAGTTGCGCGCGCAGTTCCTCGCCGCCGATGCCGATGGGCAGATCGCCATCCTCGAGGAAATCCTGCGGCTCGAACCTGTCGTCGGCACGCTCTACCGCCATGTCGAAGGCGGGACCGTCGCGCTCGACATTCGCTCGGCCAATGGCGATGCGGCGGCGGTCGGCGCCTGCCCGCACGCGCTCGACCCGGAGCGCGAGCGCGCGCCGCGCGTCACCGGCCCGGGACTGGCATTCGGCGATGGCGAGCACCGCTGCCCCGGCGCTGGCGTGGCGCTGCACGAATCCGCCGTGTTCCTCGACCGGCTGCTGCACGTCCCCGGCCTCAGGCTGGAGCGCGCGCCTGATGTCGGCTGGAATCCGCTGATCGCGGGGTACGAACTGCGCAACTGCCGCCTCGTTATCGACCCCACCTAGGAACCGCTGCGCAGCGCGCCGATCAGCGTGACCATGTGATCGATATAGGTGCCGGTCGAAATCCCGATCGGCCCGTCCTTGACGTCGAACGGCGACGTATCGCTGCTGTCGCCGACATTGCTCGACCGGAAATCGCCCGGGGCGACTTCCTTAGACCCCGGCCCGCGATAGGGGTGGCTGATCGCCTTGAGCTGCGTCGGCCACCAGCCCTCGGCGTTGAGCGACGCGACCAGTTCGGCCGCGCTCTTGCCGCCCGCGACATTCATGTCCGATCCCGGCTCGACCGCTGCGACCCAATAGGGCGACAGCGGCTGGCGCCCCTTCAGCAGCGGTGAATCCTTGGACACCGGCCCACCGGGGATCACCCGCAATTTCTCATATTCGCGGCGCAGCTTCGCCACGTCGACCGAGCGGCGCGGATTGTAATGGCCGATCGTGTGCGCGGGGTCGTGATCGGCATAATATGCGCCATTGACCACGTTCGACCCGCGCCGATGCACCCAGAGCGGCTTGTTGGTGCCGATCTCGACAAAGGTCGGGAAATGCCTGTTTCCGAGGCGCAATTCCTCGGGCAGCCTTACGCTGTCGAGCCAGTCTAGCGCGGCCGGGATCGGCGCCAGATATTTCGCATTCCCGGTCAGGCGGTAGAATTCCATCAGGTCTTCGACGTTCGACGCGGTGGTATGCGTCACCAGCGCCTCGGGCTCATAAGTGCGTGCACCGGCGGGTGAGAAGTCCGCGCGGTGCTGCAACCCCCAGCCAGCCTGCGGCGCGGGCTGCTGGGTCTTGAGGTAGACGTCCATCGCCCGCTCGATCGCGGGCAGCACGCGCGGATCGCCGATCGCTTGGTGATAGGTCAGCAGCACGTCGATATTGTCGTGGATCACCCCGTCGTTGAAGGTGATCAGCCCGGTATAATCGGGCTTGCCGTGCAGCCCGCCGTCGCGCACCCGCGGCCAGCGCTGCGGCCAACCGCCAGTGTCGAGCTGGCTGGCGAAGATGAAGTTGATCGCCTTGTTCAGGCCGCGCTTGAAGCGCGCTTCGCGCTTTTCGACATAGAGGCGGATCAGGAAGCGGATCGCCTCGCCCGTCCCCTGATCGTCGAACGTCGCATTGCCCCAATGGTGCTGGAATTCCTCCATGCGCCAGGCATTCTTGCCGATCGTCTCGTACCAGCGTTTGGTCGAGGCAGGGCCGCCAAAGTCGATGAAATAGCCCCATCCTCCTGTCGGCAACTGCCCATCGATCAGCGCCTGCGCCGCCTTGGCCGCCGCCTGATAATAATATTCGTCGCCGGTCGCGTGATAGGCGTCGAGGTAAAGATGCCCCATCGTCGCGGTGCCCGGCGGCTGCACCCACACCATGGTCTTGTACGCTTCCAGCTCACCCCAGACACGCGAGCGATCGGGCAGATAGGACCACAGATACCCGCCGCGATAGGCGAGCTTTTCGACCATGAATTGCGTCGCCCGCTTCATGGTCGCGGCAATCTCGGCAGTCGCCGGCGTCTGCGCGCGTGCCATTGCGGGGGTGAGCATCAGTGCGGCGGACGCGGCGAGCAGTTGGCGGCGGGCAATCATTTACGCGGTACTCCTTCAAGCGGATAGGCAATGATCAGCACCAGCGGCTTTTCGCCGGTCTGGCGAATGCCGACCTGCGCGCCGGTGTAGAGATAGGCGGTCATTCCGGGGCTCAGCCGCGCGGTCTTGCCGTCGGAGCTGACCTCGCCCTCGCCGGAGACGACGGCATAGACCTCGTCATGGTCGATCGGATGCACGCCGATTGCGGCGCCCTTGTGCAGCGCACGCTTGCGATATTCCATCATCCGGCCCGGCACGCCGTCGGTGATGCGCCAGGCGGTACTCATCCCGATGCGGCCATGCGGCGGCGGCTCTTGTACGCGCTTTGCGGCCTCCTCGATCACCACCATTGGTCGCGCGCCGCGCTTCGCCGCCCAGCCGATCCCGCCCATGACGTGATCGACCACGCGCGGATCGCTCCACGCCTCCTTGGTATGGCCAAGGCCAGTGTAGAAGACCTGCCCGCCCTCGAACCGATGCGCCCAGGCCACGGGGCGCGGATTGACGCCCTTCTCCCCGATCGATGCCGGATCAAGCGTCAGTAGCGGGCGCAGGCGCGGGTCGAGATCGTCGAACCAATACCATTCGTCGATCAGTTCAGCGGTGTCGGGAAAGCTGCGGATCGATGGATGGTCGAGCGGCGCGCGGGTCACCACGCCCTTGGGCGTCCCCGCCGGATGCCGGGCAAATCGCGCGCCCATCATCCGTCCATACCAGTCCCAATGGTAATGCGAATCCGCCGCGCCATGCACGCCGACGATCCCGCCCCCGCCACGCACGTAGGCGACCAGATTGTCTCGCCGCGCGCCCGTGAACCACTCGCTCTCCGGATCCTTGGGCTTGGTGGTGGTCGACAGCAGCACGATCGCGGCAAAGCGCTTCACCCGCGCCGCATCGTCGAACAGCGCCGGGTCCTCGCTGGTCGCGACGCGATAGTCCCTCGCCTGTGCGGCTTTGGTGATCGCGACAACCGCAGGCTCGATCGAGTCATGCCGCCAGCCGGTGGTGTGGCTGAAGATCAGGATTTCGGGTTGCAGCGCGATGCTGTGCGGCGGCGATGCCGCCCCACCCAGCAGGATCGCCGCCAGCAGCATCAGCATCGCCCGCATGTCACTCTCCTCGTCTCACGCGGGCGGTCCGCTCAGCCAGCGGCCAGCGCGTTCAGATAGTCTTCGACATTGGTATAGCCATTGCCGTTGCGATCGCCCGCGGAATCGTCGCGCTTGGGATCGAGCCCGCGCTGGCGCTCCCACCAATCGGGCATGCCGTCGCCATCGCTGTCCTGCGGCGCAGCGGTTGAGCGGAGTTCGGGCCAGCCGCCCACGTCGCGCTGGCTGTCGATCTGCTTGCCGGTGCGGGTGCGCACGCCCGCGACCACTGCCGCATCGACGCTGTCACGGCTGCGCGACGCACCGGCGCGCGCCAGCACCGCCACCTCCACGCCCGCAGCCCCGGCACATCCGACCTGGGGCATCTCGACCGGAGCCGCGAGCTTCTGCGCGGGGTCGGCAATCCCGCTCACAAGCGACCACGGATCGGCTGGAACCACCCCGTCCATGGCATTGTCGGCGAACCACGACTTGGCCACCGGATTACCCTCGTTGAACGCGATGGCCTTGGTCGATTGCGGCCCGCGGACATAGGCGTTGCCGACGAAATTGTACCGCGAGAGGCTGTCCTTGTCGGCATTGTAACCCGATCGCCCGCCGCCCCAATTGTAGAACAGGTTGCAGCGGAAATCGAAAAATGCCCCGTCGGGATCGGCGGCGGCGGGGGCGTAGTTGCCCGGACGCGGCATCCGCGCGCTGTGGTTGGCCCAGAGGTTATGGTGAAAGCTCGCCCGCGCCCCGCGCCCGCCACGCACCAGGCTGCCATAGCCATGCTCGCCCTTGGCGTGCAGCGATCTGGTCAGCGAATCCGCGATGATCGACCATTGCACGGTGACATCGTACCAGCCCTCGCCCGGCTCGCCATAATTGCCCGACACCGACAGTGTTTCATCGACCGACCAGCTCGCCGACACATGGTCGAGGATGATCCGCCGCCCCGCGCGGATCCAGATCGCATCCGCCTCGGTCTTCGATTCATCGCCCAGCCGCGAGCGGATGAAGCGGATGACGACATCGTCCGCCTGTACCACCAAAGGATGATCGCGCAGCGTGATGCCGTCGCCCGGCGCGCTCTGCCCGGCGATCGTCACCCGCCCCTCGCGCACCGTCAGCGGCTTGGCCAGCTGGATCGTGCCGGAGACCGCGAACACGATGATGCGCGGCCCCTTGGCCTCGACCGCCGCGCGCAGGCTGCCGGGGCCGCTGTCGGCCAGATTGGAGACGATGAGCACCTTGCCGCCGCGCCCGCCGAGCGCGACTGCGCCCGCCCCCTCCGCCCCGGGAAAGGCGGGGAGCGGGGTCGCCGCCCCCGCAGACATCAGCAGCAGTGCGCTCAACATCAGAAGACCGCGCGCACGCCGACGGTGACGATGCGCCCGGTGCTGGCATAGCTGCTCGACACCGGATTCGCCTGATACATGGTGCGATACTGGGTCGCGTTGGTCAGGTTGCGCCCTTCCAGCGACAGCCGGATTTCCCTGGTCAGCGCATAGGACATCGAGAAGTCGAGGTTGAACGTATCCTCATTATACCCGAAGTCCGCGACCACCGGCGAGTTGCACGGCCCGCCGGCATTGGTCGTGGTGCCGACCGAGCAGGTGCCCGACGACAGCGGGAAGCGGTTCACATATTCCTTACGGTACGCACCCGACACGCGCGCCTTGAGCGGGCCGTCCTCATAGTAAAGCGTCGCATTGAACGAATGCGGCGAGGTGTTGAGGAAGGGCCCAGTCGCAAATTCGTTGACCGCAGTGGACGTGGTCTGCCCCTGCACCGTCGAGAGCGTCGTGCCGGTCAGATAGTTCAGTTCTGATTTGATATAGGTGTAGTTGGCGGTGACGCCGAACCGCTGCAGGAAGCCCGGTAGGAAGAAGAAGTTGGTCTGGACGTTGACCTCAACGCCCTGGATCTTGCCGCCCGGCGCATCGTCGAACTGACGGACCGCGAAGACCCCGCCATCGCGGATATATTGCGCGAGCGTCGCGCTGGTGATGTTCGGGATGATCTGGTCGATAATCTCCTGCGGATAGATCGCCTGAAGCGGGAATTCACCCGCCACCTGCTGCGGGAAGGAACTGATGTCCTTCTGGAACAGCGCCAGCCCCAGAAAGCCGTTGGTGCCCCAATAATATTCGAAGCTGAGGTCGAGATTGGTCGACCGGAACGGGCTGAGATACGGGTTGCCGACGGTGATCGACGGTGCCGAACCGCCCAGCGTCAGCCCGGTCGGGAACGACGTCGTGCCGGGGGTCAGCGCTGCAAGCTGCGGCCGCGACATGGTCTTGGCGGCGGCGGCGCGAATCTGGAAATTGTCGGCGACTTCCCAGGTCAGGTTACCGGCCGGGAGCACGTCGGTATATTCGTTGCGCGCGGTCACGATCGTGCCAACCACGCCATTGGCCGCGCCCCCGACCGAACCCGTGCCGTCAACGCGCGTATTGGCGACGCGCACGCCGACATTGCCGCGCAGACGGCGGTTCATCACGTCGACGTCGAAGTCCATCTGGACGAAACCGGCCAGATCGCGCTCCTTCACCGCATTGCGCTCACGCCCGTCGACCTGCGCGCGATAATCGCCCCATTTGTTGATGCAGTTGCAATCGACCGAGAAGTAACGGCGGAACGCGTCGAGATCGGGCGCATAGAAGCTGGTCGGCGTGCCCGCGGTCACGTTCAAACCCTGACCGAACCCGACCAGCTGGCCGAGCTGGGTGATCTGCAGTCCGGCTTCCTGCAGCGTCGGGTTGATCGCCTCGATCCCCTGGTTGCGGCGACCGGTCAGGCTGTCGAATTCGAACGTCTTGTAAGTGCCGCCGAAGCGCAGCGTGAACTGTTCCGACAAATCCCATTCGAAATTGGCGCGGCCGACGCGAAATTCGTTGTTCACCTCATTGGTGAAGTAGCGGACCACCGACAGACCCTTGACCAAAGTCCATTGGGTGGGATCGGCGACGTTGAAGCCGGGGTTGAACACCGGCATGCGCCCGCCGCCGCGCTCGTCAAAGACATAGCCGTCGCGATCGATCGAGTTGAACTCGACCAGCAGGCCGGTCGCGTCGAATTCGGACTTCGACCAGCCGCCGGTGAGGGCGACGCGGAAGCTGTCGCTGAACTCGTGATTCACGTTCAGCGTCGCCTGCTTGAAATTGGTCTGGCCAAACTGTGCATCGGCGAAGCTGCGCCAGTCGACATTGTCGAGGACCAGATAATCGGCCTGCCCGGCCGCGTTGACGTTCGCCGCGCGGATCTGCGTGCCCGGACGGCCGAGCAGCTCGTCATAATAAGCGATGCTGTTGGCGTTCGCGATATAACCCGGCGACACGGTCGAATTGTAATAGTCGAACGGGTCGAGGTTGAACGGGTTGTAGCTGGCGCGCGTGCCCGCAACGAGCGTGTTGCCGTACAGCGCCTGCCCGCAGTCGAGCGACGCACTGGCATCGCAGCGCGCATAGAGCGCGCGGCGATCGGCGAGGCCGTTGGCGGTGTTGAGCGCCCGCAGCGTGTTCTGCGCGACGCGGGCGTTGGTGCCGTTGCGGTTCAGCCCGATCGGGGTGATGCCCTGCGAGTTCGAGTCCTGCCGGTAGCGCGAGTAGACGAAGTCGGCGATGACCTCGGTTCGCGAGGTCGGCTGCCACTGCGCGGTGAAGGTGACGCCCAGCCGGTCATATTGCAGATCCTGCCGTCCGATCTGCGGCAGCGCCGGGATGATCGTGGTCGGCGTGACCAGCGCATAAGCGGTTGGATCGGAGCCAAAGGTTGCGCCGGTGCCGGTGCCGGTCGGACGCGCAAAGCCGAACACGTTCGGCGTCACGCCGGTGTGCTGCGAGTTGCGATAGGCATATTCGAACTGGCCGGGCTGGCGGCGATAGGAATCGATCTGCTGGCGCTGATCCTGGAATGCGACCGTGCCGAGGATGCCGAAATTGTCGGCCAGCCGCTTCGAGAACAGACCGGTCAGGCGCGGGTTCCAGCTGTCGCCATTCTCGCGATACTCGCCCTCCGCACCGATCGCGATACGGTCGCCCTTGTAGGCCAGCGGGCGGCCGGTGATCAGGTCGATGATCGCGCCAAGCGACCCTTCCTCGTCCTTCGCGGTCACCGACTTGGTGATCTTGACCCCGCTGAACAGCTCCGAGGCAAAGGTGTTGAAGTCGAACCCGCGCGACCGGTTGCCGCCCGCGTCGGACTGGTTGCCGCCGGAGATGTTCTGCGCATCGGCGCCGTTCAGGAACACGCTCTGGAAATCGCCGCCCAGGCCGCGCACGGTGATCGAGCGCCCCTCGCCATTGTCGCGGTCGATCGAGATGCCGGGCAGACGCTGGATCGACTCCGCGATGTTCGCATCCGGGAAATCGGCAATGTCCTCGGCAGTGATCGAATCGACGATCTGATCGGCCTTGCGCTTGTCGCTCAGCGCGTTAGCGAGGCTGGCGCGGAAACCGGTGACCACGACTTCTTCGCTCTCCGCATCCGACTGGCCGTCCGCCGGCGCTTGCTGCGACCAGGCAGGCCCAGCCGCCAGAAGCGACAGTGCCAGTGCGAGCCCCGAGCTCGAGCGGCGGGCAAAATGAAGCTGACGAATGGCCATGAAATCCCCTCTCTGATGTCGCGTCGCAGGCCTGTTGCCGGCCCGTCGTATGACACCGGTATCAAAGACGGGGCTGCGTTTCAATCGCCAAACGTCATCCGTAACGATCCGGCGCTTGGAACTGGGGCACATTCCCAGTCGGTGACGCGCCTCGGTCAGCCGGCACCACCGTGCTTCCGCGGGTTGACAGCCGCGAGGGAATGGCAGAGAAGCGCGATGACACCGGTTTCTCATACGCGAAGCCAGTGTTCGACCGTGAGAACACGGCGAATTTGGAGAGGATCACGCCGTACGGACGCGCCACGCGACCCGGCATCCCCTCCGCATCGACATCGAGGCCTGCGCGATTTGCCAGGTCTTTTGTAGCTACCGGTGTCATCGACACCGTTTGAGAGGGGAATATCAATGCGGTTTACTGTTCGCCGTGGCGGAGCGCGCCTGCTGGCAGCCACTTCCGCCCTTGTCATCGCCACCGCCGCCCAGGCGCAGGACGCGCCGGCCCAGCCGACCGCGGGTGAGGATGAGGAAATCGTTGTCACCGGCTTCCGCGCCTCGCTCGACGCCGCGCTCAACGTGAAGCGCGACTCGGTCGCCGCAGTCGACGCCATCGTAGCCGAGGACATCGCCAAATTCCCCGACCAGAACCTCGCCGAATCGCTGCAGCGCATTCCCGGCATCGCGATCCAGCGCGACGGCGGCGAAGGACGCGCGATCACCGTGCGCGGCCTCGGCTCGCAGTTCACCCGCGTCCGCGTCAACGGGCTGGAGACGATCACCACCAGCAATGACGGCGCAGCGTCGAACCGCGACCGTGCGTTCGACTTCAACGTGTTCGCATCGGAGCTGTTCAGCTCGATCGTGGTGCACAAGACCGCGTCGGCCGACCTTGACGAAGGGTCGCTGGGCGCAGTGGTCGACCTGAACACCGGCAACCCGTTGAAAGGCAAGGAAGGCTTCACCTTCGCCGCATCGGCGCAGGGCAGCTACAACGACCTGTCGGATACCTGGGGCCCGCGCGTCGCCGGCCTGATCGGATGGAAGTCGCCCGACGGCACGCTCGGCGCTTCTGTTTCGGCCGCCTATCAGAAGACCACGACCAAGGAGATCGGCAACAACACCGTGCGCTGGGCACAGGCACGCTTCGATTCGGTCAACGGCACCAACTGCTTCACCACCGCGAACAGCGGCGGCACCTATGTGCCCAGCGCCGCGTGCGATCAGGCCGCACTGTCGTTCCACCCGCGCATCCCGCGCTATGGCGAGATCACCCATGATCGCGAGCGTCTGGGCCTGACCGGCAGCATCCAGTGGTCGCCGAGCGATGCGACCAAGGTTTCGATCGACGCGCTCTATTCCAACTTCAAGGCCGACCGCCGCGAGAAGTGGGGCGAGGTGCTGCTGCGTTCGAACGAGCGCTCGATCAACGTCGTCAATCCGGTCTATGACAGCAACAACAACATGATCGCCGCCACGCTCAACGATGCATGGGTGCGGACCGAGCATTTCCTGAAGCAGAGCGAAACCGAATTCTACCAGATCGGCGCGACCTGGGATCAGGACGTCACCGACAATTTCCGCTTCACCCTGATCGGCGGCTACTCGCGTTCCAACGCCGATGTGCCGGTCGAAACCACCATCGTGTTCGATGATCGCGATGCGCAGGGCTATAGCTACGACTATCGCAACATGCAGGCGCCGACCCTGACCTTCGGCACCAGCGTTACCACGCCGAGCAACTTCCAGCTCGCCGAAATCCGCGACCGTCCGTCGAACGTGCTCAACCAGTTCCGCAATGCGCAGCTGCGCACCGAATGGGACGTGACCGACGATTTCACGGTCAAGGCTGGCGCGGTCTGGCGGCGCTATAACTACGACATCGTCGCCTTTACCCGTGACACCGCGGTGTGCGGCAATGGCGGCGTCGATCGCGTGCTCGGCACCCTCACCTGCTCGCCGACCAGCCTGTTCGGTCCGACGGCCGTCTATGGATTCCCGGTCACGACCGCGCTGTCGGAGCTGTTCACGCTGACCGGCTCCAACGCGCCTTCGGGCACGACGACCCAGTGGCTGATCCCGAACCTCGAAGCCGCCACGGCCTATACCAACCTCTATGGCCGCACTGCAGCGCTCGACGTCGGCAATAATCGCGGCGTCGTCGAAGAGACGACGGGTGGCTATCTCCAGTTCGATGCCAAGGGCGCGATGTTCGGGCTCGATTACGCCCTGAACGCGGGTATCCGCTATGTTCGCACCGATCAGTCGTCCTACGGCATCAACAGCGGTGTCGTGGTCACGGTCGAGCGCGACTATGAGGACTGGTTGCCCTCGTTCAATCTCGCCCTCTATCCGTCGAACGACATCATCATCCGTGGCGCGATCGCCAAGGTGATGACGCGTCCTTCGCTCGGCAACCTGACGCCGGGCGGCTCGGCCGACGGCTTCAACTATCGCGTCACCAGCGGCAACCCGTTCCTGCTGCCGTTCCGCGCGACCAATTTCGATCTGGCGTTCGAATGGTATTTCGCACCGCAGTCGATCTTCTCCGTCGCGCTGTTCAAGAAGGACGTGGCCAGCTTCCCGGTCGCGATCACGCGCACCGGAACTTTCACCGAAACGGGCCTGTCGCCCTCGGTGTTGGTCCCGTCCTCGCCCGCCGCGCTCAACCCGGCGCAGCTGTCGCAGCCGATCTGGACGATCGCGACCACCGGCAACGGCACCGGCGCATCGCTGGAAGGCGTCGAAATCGCGCTGCAGGCACCGTTCAAGTTCCTGCCCGGCTTCCTGTCGAACTTCGGCGGCATCGTGAACGCCACCTTTGTAGACAGCTCGGCGCTCTACACCCAGCAGGGACCGGCGACCACTCCCGGCGGATCGCTGCCGTCGGTCTCGGTCGAAAACACGCTCTACGGTCTGTCGAAGAAGCAGTACAACGCGACCCTCTATTACGAGGACAGCAAGTTCAGCGCGCGCGCATCGGTCAGCTATCGTGACGGCTTCACCGACGCAGGTTCCGGCACCGGCAACATTTTCGAAGGCTATGAAGCCATCACCAATGTCGATGCCTCGGTCCGCTACAAGGTGACCGACTATCTCGAACTGTCGGTCGAGGGCACCAACCTCACCGACGCCTATCGCGAGCGCTGGACCGACATCACTGCGCGTCGCAATTACGAGAACAACCATTTCGGCCGCACGATCCTGGTGGGCGCGCGGATCAAGATGTGACCGAGAGAGGGGGCATGGCGGATCGGAACGGGGCTCCCCTTCGACCCGACCGCCGTGCATTTCTCGTAACCGCCGGGGCGGGGGCGGCGCTGATGGCGTCCGCCGCCGCCCACGGCCAGACTGCACCGCCGGCCACCGGAACGCCGGGGCCGGCGGGGCTTCCCGACCCGACCGAAACGATCGACCTGTGGCCCAAGGGCGCGCCCGGCATGCCCGCCACGCCCCCGGTCGAGACGGTCACCGAACGCAGCACCGACCGCGACCTGTCCGACCGCGCCGTGCTCGGCATTACCCGCCCACGCCTGATCGTATTTCGCCCGCACCGCCCCAATGGCGCGGCGGTGATGATCACGCCCGGCGGCGGCTATCGCCACATCGTCATCGACAAAGAGGGCTATGAGCTCGGCCGCTGGCTGTCGGCGCGCGGCTTCACCGTGTTCGTTCTCTTCTACCGCCTGCCCGGCGAAGGCTGGGCCGCCGGACCCAATGTCGCGCTCGCCGATGCGCAGCGCGCGATGCGCCTGATCCGCCACCGCGCGCGCGACTATGGCATCGACCCGCAGCGTGTCGCCACGATGGGCTTTTCCGCAGGTGGGCATCTCTGCGCCGACCTGCTCACCCGCTTCGACGCGCGCGTCTATGACCCCGTCGACGCCGCCGACCGCAACAGCGCCCGGCCCGATGCCGCCGCGCCGATCTATCCCGTCATCACCATGACCGCGCCGCACGCCCATGCCGGGTCGCGCAACTTGCTGATCGGTGCCGACGCCGACGCCGCGCGCGAGGCCGCGCATTCGCCTGACCGCAACGTCCCCGCCAACGCCCCGCCGGTGTTCCTGCTCCATGCCGAGGACGACACTGTCGTGCCGGTCGAGAACGCGCTGCTGCTCCGCGCGGCGCTGCGGGCGAAGGGCATTCCGGTCGAAACCCATCTCTTCGCCCATGGCGGCCATGGCTTTGGCCTGCGCAAGACGCTCGGCAAACCCGTCGCCGTCTGGCCCGAGCTGTTCCTCGCCTGGGCAACCGGCCTGCTCGTCTGATCACAAGGAAGCTGTTCATGCGTA
>NZ_LSJM01000426.1 GCF_001557215.1 Sphingomonas sp. CCH9-E2
CCGCCTCGCCAGCCACCGCCCGCACCAGCACCGCCAGCTCGGCCGGCGTCGCATTCCAGAACAGCTCCGGCGTCCACCCGAACGCCACCCCCGCCTGCCCGGCCAGCCGCGCCGCTGAGCGACTAAAATCCTCCCCGGCACGGGGAGGGGGACCGTGCGCAGCACGGTGGAGGGGGCCCTCCCCAGGCGACCCGCTCACCGCCCCGCCAAAATCTGCCCGATCAGCACGCGCAACGCCGGGGTCGCGCCGGCAAGTCCGCCCGCCGTCACCCCCTCGCCGAACGCCTCACGGGTCAGCCCCTCGGGCCGCTCCTTCAGACAGTGCCAGAACAGGGCGACCATCTCGCCCAGCCCCAGTCGCCCCTCCGCCGCCCGCTCGACCAGCGCGAACAACGGCCCTAACTCCTGCTCCGCTGCCACCAGCGCGGTGAACGAGGGTCGCAGCACCAGCAGGGTCCCAGCTACACGCACCGAAGCCTCACCGCGTGCCGGATTGGCAAGGGCAAGCCCCTCCCCTTCAGGGGAGGGGTTGGGG
>NZ_LSJM01000427.1 GCF_001557215.1 Sphingomonas sp. CCH9-E2
CGTCCTCCCCCTCCGTCAGGCTGCGCCTGCCACCTCCCCCTGGCGGGGGAGGATTATTGGGTCAGATGTCCTCGACCATGCGCCGGTACAGTTCCGGGCGGCGGTCGCGGAAGAAGCCCATGCCGGCGCGGTGCTTGCGCGCGCGGTCGAGGTCGAGGGTGGCGGTGAGGACGCCAGTTTCCTCGGCGCCAAATTCGGCGAGGATGTCGCCCCATTCGTCGCAGATGAAGCTGTGGCCGTAGAAGCGCTGGTCGCCCTCGGTCCCGATACGGTTAGACGCGATCACGGGGACGACGTTGGACACGGCATGGCCGATCATCGCGCGGCGCCACATGCGGCTGGTGTCGAGGTCGGCGTCGTAAGGCTCCGACCCGATCGCGGTGGGGTAGAACAGCAACTGCGCGCCCATGAGCATCATCGTGCGCGCGGTTTCGGGATACCATTGGTCCCAGCAGATGCCCACGCCGAGCGCCGCGTCGTCGGCGGGGCCGTCCCACACCTTGAACCCGGTGTTGCCGGGGCGGAAATAATATTTCTCTTCATAGCCGGGGCCATCAGGAATGTGGCTCTTGCGATAGACGCCCGCGACCTTGCCGTCGGGACCGATCATCGCGAGGCTGTTGTAGAAATGCGGGCCGTCGGCTTCGAAGAAGCTGGTGGGGATGTGGATCTGAAGCTCCGCCGCGAGGCTTTGCATCGCGGTGACGGCGGGGTGGCTGGCGAGCGGCTTTGCGGTCGCGAACAGCGCCTCATCCTCGACCCGGCAGAAATATTCGCCTTCGAACAATTCGGGGGGGAGGACGACCTGCGCGCCCTTCCCCGCCGCTTCACGCACGAGGTCGGTGACGTTGGCGATGTTCTGCGCCGTGTCGGTGGTGAAGGCGAGCTGGAGCGCGGCGACGGTGATCTGGGTCATGTGGGGGTATTTAGGGGGTGCGCCTCCCTTCGTCACCCCGGACTTGTTCCGGGGTCCACCGGA
>NZ_LSJM01000428.1 GCF_001557215.1 Sphingomonas sp. CCH9-E2
CCGCCAAAGAGGCCCGCATCCCCTTCCCCTCGATGATTCGCGACTTCCGCGCCGATGGTCGCGACGCCATCTACCTGCGCGCCGGGCGGCAATGGTATCGCGGTACCTTCTTCGCCCCGTGCATCGAACTCCCCTGGGCCTGGCGCATCGGCTTCCGTCCTTCAGGCGGCGTCGGCGGAATCGACCGCTTCGCCAGCATCATCGTCCCCCGCGAAGGCGAATGCCGCCTCGCATCACTGGTCAAGATCGACGGCAAACCGCCGGAACGGGCCAAGAAGCCGGCCAAGCCAAAGGGCTGATCCTCGATCCTCCCCCGCCAGGGGGAGGTGGCATGCGAAGCATGACGGAGGGGGAGGACGGCTGCAGCCACGCGGCTCTGTCCCACAGCCGATGCTGACCGTTCCGCCCCCTTTGCCCACCATCGTCATCCCGGCCCTGTGCCGGGATCCACCGGGCGGCAGGCGCGGGACAAGAGGCTCTTTCGCGGGAAGTTCGGCACCGTGGATTCCGGCACAAGGCCGGGATGACGAAGCAGAAGGCGCCCGGTCGCCCCCCATCGCCCTCTCCCCTTGATAGGGGAGAGGGATACCGCAGCTTGGCGGATCCGCCGCCTAGCGAAGGTTGGGAGAGGGGTAGATCGGCGCGCAGCGCCGATCAGAGCTAGCATTTGCCCCCTATCAGCGGAAGTGTATCTAGCCCCGTTGCCGGCCAACCATTGACCTATTGTCGGACTGCCGCTTCAATCGCTCCATTAGGGGGCTAGACATGGGTCAAGACCGAAACGGAAAATCATCGCGCCTGAGCGAACATTTTCATAAGGTACGGCTAACGTCGCTGCTCTTATCGGTGTCACTCTTTCTTTCAACGATACACGGCAGTGGCAAAGTAATAACCAACCTCCTGCCGACAGATATCCCAGAGGCGGACATTCCGTTCATCATTTTCTGCCTAGTTGTGGCCGCAACTGTTAGCTTCCTTCACGCGTGGATAATTTGGGTCGGCGAGGTAAAGGATGTTGACGCCAGCCTACAGCCAGCCGGCGAAATGGTTGGAGAAATAGACTCCGTTACGAAATCATGCGAAAATGTGCTCTTGAGGGTTCATGTACCTTTGGATGAAATCAAAAATCAGTATAGTTCATTACAAATCTCCTCTCCTCCTGAGCGTTTTGCTATTCTTGATCAGGAAAGAATTATCGATTCTATCAAGCAATCTCCAACGCTACAAAATGCGGAACATCTAATAACTCATGTGATTGATGAAGCCCTAGCATCAATTTATGGAAAGGAATTGCGTGAAGCTACCGTCAATGGTCTTGCCGAAGCCGCATGGACATCACTCGGCAACACTGTTCAGAAGCCTGCCTACCTGACGATGAGGGCCGCGATGGATAGGTTCCTAGACGAGAGGGTCGCGAGGTTCACGACTTGGCCACCGTCGATCAAAAACACCAGCGCCCCGCCGACGATAGCTCAGTTTGTTTCCAATCTTGAACTGGAGATCAGAAGGCTGGTGAACCAAAATTCTGATCAGGCCACAGAGCTTCGTTCCCAGCTAGACGCCGTTCAGCGGCGGGTAGAGGCAGCGGTTCACACCAGCCGCAGCGCCCTTGTTCCTGAACTGCAAGCACTCCGCCGGCAGATGGCAGATGCACTTACCCCTCTTACTCGAGCGGTTCGCACAACAAAGGTACAAGTAAGGCTTTTTGATCTGGCGGTTCCCGGAGCCATTTATCTGATAGCCTTGGCACATGCGCTAGGCCGTCTCTTTACTCCAATTTTTCCGTCAGCCGCGACGGTGACCACTGCAATATTCGATAGGTTGACCGAGATCGGTTGGTGGGCCGAAGCACTGGTCGCTACGGCGCTGCTAGCTCCCGTCGTAGTCCTTATGACGTGGTCCTATAGTCCGCGCGGTCCCGTGAACGGGAGTTCGATTGTTAGCCGCTTAAAAATTCACCTCTTTTCAGCCCGCAAGAATTCTCAAGATTAAGCACTCAACTGTACCTTCGGCAGAGATCCGGCGCAGATCCGGGAACACCGCAGATCCGGGAGATCCGGGGACACAATACTTCGGAGATCCGGGGACACAATACTTAATTGCCGCAGTAAGGCGAGGTAGCTTCGGGCGAAGAGCGCGGCAATAACCCGCCCCCTCAACCCCGCGCCGCCTCCCAAGCA
>NZ_LSJM01000429.1 GCF_001557215.1 Sphingomonas sp. CCH9-E2
GAGCAACCCCGCGCGATTCGCGAGGTCGATGCGACGACTCGCGCGGGGTTGCTCTACTCCGCACAGAATTATGCCGAGCGGCAGCGGCGGTTCCGGGCGGGGCTGCGGCGGGTGGACTAGCCCCCCTCGTCGTCCCGGGCTTGACCCGGGACCGGGCTTATTCTCCGACGTGCGCAAGGCAGCCCAGCCCCGGGTCAAACCGGGGCGACGAGGAGCAAGGTGCAGAGTTAGAATTTCCGGTACGCCAACCCTTGCCGTTTACGTAAAGCATCTGGACAGGCAATTCGGTTCGTCTATGAAACGGGTATGGCCCTGCCCGCTCTCTTCGATCGCCTGCGGCTGCCCGTCATCGGGTCCCCGCTCTTCATCGTCTCCGGTCCCGAACTGGTCATTGCCCAGTGCAAGGCGGGTATCGTCGGCTCGTTCCCCGCGCTCAACGCGCGGCCGCAGAGCCAGCTCGACGAATGGTTGCACCAGATCACCGAGGAGCTGGCCGCGTGGAACCGCGACAATCCGGATCGCCCGGCCGCGCCCTATGCGGTCAACCAGATCGTCCACCGCTCCAACGATCGGCTTGAGGCCGACCTGGCCACCTGCGCCAAGTGGCAGGTGCCGATCGTGATCACCTCATTGGGTGCGCAGGAGCAGCTCAATCAGGCGGTGCACAGCTGGGGTGGCATCGCGCTGCACGACGTCATCAACGACCGGTTCGCGCACAAGGCGATCGAGAAGGGTGCGGACGGCCTGATCCTGGTCTGCACCGGCGCGGGCGGCCATGCCGGACAGCTCAGCCCCTTCGCCTTCGTGCAGGAGACGCGCGCGTGGTTCGACGGGCCGATCGCACTGTCGGGATCGATCGCGAACGGCAATGCCATCCTCGCCGCGCAGGCGATGGGTGCGGACCTCGCCTATATCGGCTCCCCCTTCATCGCGACGGCGGAGGCCAATGCCGAGGCGGATTACAAGGCGGGCATCGTCGCGGGTGGCGCGTCCGATATTGTCTATACAAATCTGTTCACCGGTGTGCACGGCAATTACCTGCGCCAGTCGATCGAGGCAGCAGGGCTGGACCCCGACAATCTGCCCGAAAGCGATCCGAGCAAGATGAATTTCGGCTCCGGCGGAAATTCCAAGGCCAAGGCGTGGCGCGACATCTGGGGTTCGGGCCAGGGGATCGGCGCGGTGCGCGAGGTTCAACCGGTGGCGGCGTTCGTCGACCGGCTCGATGCGGAGTATCGCGCGGCCAAGGCGCGGATTGCGGGGCTGTCGGATGGCGGGTGGAGCGCCTGAAACCCGTCACCCCGGCCGTATGCCGGGGTCCACTTATCCACCAGCCCAGCGCTTGAGCCTCGTGCTTCGCGCTTGCCGCCCGGTGGACCCCGGCACAAGGCCGGGGTGACAACTGATTTAACGGATAAGCGGACGCATCAAGCGGCCAGACGGCGCGCCTTCTCCAGCTTCTTCATCAGCATCTGACGCTTGAGCCGCGAGAGGTGGTCGAGGAACACGATCCCCTCGAGATGGTCCATCTCATGCTGGATGCAAGTCGCGAGCAGCCCGGTGAACACCTCGTCATGCGCGTTGCCCTGTTCGTCCAGCCACTTGACACGGCAGGTTGCGGGGCGGTCGACATCGGCGAACTGGTCGGGGACCGACAGGCAGCCCTCGGTATAGGTGTTCATCTCCGCCGCGGGGTCGAGGATTACGGGGTTGATGAAGACGCGCGGGGCCTTGATCGGCTTGCCTTCCTCGTCTTCCTCCTCCTGCAAGTCCATCACGATCACACGCTTGGGCACGCCGACCTGAATCGCGGCGAGACCGATGCCGGGCGCATCGTACATGGTGTCGAACATGTCGGCGATCAGCGCGCGCAGTTCGTCGTCGACCTTCTCGACGGGGGTGGAGACGGTCTTGAGACGCGGATCGGGAACTTCAACAATCGGGAGAATAGCCATCGCGCCAATCTAATGATTGGGCGGTCAAGTCGCAAGATTTGGTTCAGGCGACCGGTCGCCGCGCGCGCAACGCCTGGGCCAGCGTGCCTTCATCCAGATAATCGAGCTCGCCGCCAACCGGCAGGCCGTGCGCGAGTTGGGTCAGGCGGATCGGATAGCTTTCCAGGCGTTCTGCGATGTAATGCGCGGTGGTCTGCCCCTCCAGCGTCGCGTTCATCGCCAGCACCACTTCATCCACCCCGCCCGCAGCGATGCGGGTGACGAGGCTGTCGATTGCGAGGTCTTCGGGCCGTACCCCGTCGAGCGCCGACAATTTGCCGCCGAGCACGTGAAATTTGCCGGGAAACAGGCGCGAGCGTTCCAGCGCCCACAGGTCCGCCACTTCCTCGACCACGCACAGCTGCCGCGTGTCGCGACGCGGGTCGGCGCAGATCGCGCACGGATCCGACGTGTCGACATTGCCGCAGATCGAGCACGTCGCGAGCCGCTCGCTCACCGCCTCCAGCGCGCGCAGCAGCGGGTCGAGCGCCGTCTCGCGCTTCTTGAGCAGATGCAGCACCGCGCGCCGCGCTGATCGCGGGCCAAGGCCGGGGAGGCGCGACAAGGCTTGGGTGAGGGTTTCGATCTCGGGCGATGCCATGCGCGGGAGATAGTCGAGACAGATCACGAGCGCCAGTCACCCTCACCCTTCCGGCGCTTCGCGCCTCCCTCCCTCTCCCATTGGGAGAGGGAAGGGGCCCGCGAGCGTAGCGAGTGGGAAGGGTGAGGGTGACTGGCGCAACGCGTCGAATTGGCGCTACAGGCGACCCCATGCGGATCATCTTCATGGGCACCCCCGAATTCGCGGTGTCGACGCTCAATGCGCTGGTCGAAGCAGGCCATGACGTCGTCGCGGCGTATAGCCAGCCGCCGCGCCCCGGCGGGCGGCGTGGCAAGGTGCTGACCCCCTCCCCCGTCCATGCCCGCGCGGAGGAGCTGGGGATCGCGGTGCGCACGCCTTTGTCGTTCAAGAAAGACCCCGAGGCGGTCGCCGCCTTTGCCGCGCTCAACGCCGATGTCGCGGTGGTCGCCGCCTATGGCCTGATCCTGCCAGTCAGCGTGCTGGAGGCCCCGCGCCTTGGCTGCCTCAACGTGCATGGCTCGCTGCTCCCCCGCTGGCGTGGCGCGGCGCCGGTGCAGCGCGCGATCCTGGCCGGGGACGTGGAGACTGGCGTCGGGATCATGCAGATGGAGGCCGGGCTCGACACCGGCCCGGTACGGCTGGAAGGGAGGACGCCGATCGACGGCAAGACTGCGGGCGAACTGACCGCAGAGCTGGCGGAGCTGGGTGCGCGGCTGATGGTGGAGGTGCTGAGCGATTTCGACGGACATCCGGCGGTGGCGCAGCCGGAAGAGGGCGTCACCTATGCCGCGAAGATCGACAAGGCCGAAACCCGCCTGAACTTTGACCAGCCGGCCGATGCGGTCGAGCGCCAGATCCGCGCCTTCAATCCGCCGGGGGCGTGGTTCGAGCATAACGGCGAACGCATCCGCGTGCTGGCTGCTGTCCGTCATCCCGGCGAAGGCCGGGATCGCGAGAGGGACGCGACGACCTCCGCCGCGGGCGGCCCCGGCCTTCGCCGGGGCGACGGCGTGGTGATCGATGATGCGCTGACCATCCAGTGTCGCGAAGACGCCATCCGCCCCACCCTCGTCCAGCGCGCCGGGCGTGGCGTCGTCACCACCCGCGAGCTGCTCAACGGCTTCCCGATTCCCCCCGGAACCCAGCTGTGACCCGTTTCGCGTTGACGATCGAATATGACGGCCGCCCCTTCATGGGCTGGCAATATCAGGATCACGGCCCCAGCGTGCAGGGCGCGATCGAGGATGCGCTGCACGGCATTACCGGCGAGGAAGCGCTGGTCCATGCCGCCGGGCGCACCGATGCCGGGGTCCATGCGCTCGGCATGCGCGCGCATACCGAGGTCGAGAAGGACATCGCCCCGTTCCGGCTGATGGAGGCGCTCAACGCGCATCTACGCGCGGTGCCGGTCGCGATCCTGGCGTGCGAGGTCGTCCCCGACGACTGGCACGCGCGCTTTTCCTGCATCGCGCGCCATTATGTCTATCGCATCGTCAGTCGCCGCGCGCCGCTGACCTTCGACAAGGGGCTGAAATGGCGCGTCCCCCACCCGCTCGACGCCGATGCGATGCACGATGCCGCGCAGATCCTGGTCGGCACGCACGACTTCACCACCTTTCGATCGGTCCATTGCCAGTCGGCCAGCCCGTTGAAGTCGCTCGACCGGCTCGATGTGGAGCGGACGGGCGACGAGATCGCAATCCACGCCTCGGCGCGCTCGTTCCTGCATCATCAGGTGCGGTCGATGGTCGGGTGCCTGTCGATGGTCGGCCGCGGCCAGTGGACCGCCGACGACCTCCGCGCCGCGCTCGAGGCAAAGGACCGCGCGCGCCTCGGCCTCAACGCGCCTTCGGACGGGCTGTATTTCGTGAAGGCCGACTACCCTAACGACTGAACCGCGCCGCAAGCTCCGCGTGCGTCGACCAGCGGAACTGGCCCACCGGCTGCACCCAGTCCAGGCGATAGCCGCCCTTCACCAGCGCCTCGGCATCGCGCGCGAAGGTTGCGGGGTTGCACGAGACATAGGCGATCACCGGCGCCTTGCTCGCCGCCAGCTCGACTGCTTGCTCTTTCGCCCCGGCGCGCGGGGGATCGAGGATCACCGCGTCAAACAGGTCGAGCTCCTTGGCGGTGAGCGGACGGCGGAACAGGTCGCGATGCTCGGCGAAGATCTGGCGCAGCGCCCGGCCCGCGGCGGCCTTGAGTGACAGGATCGCGTCGCGCGCGCCCTCGCCCGCATACACCTTGGCCTTGGAGTCCATGGCGAAGGTGAAGGTGCCGAGCCCGGCGAACAGGTCAGCGATCGTCTTAGCATCGCCCACGGCTTCGCGCACGGCTGCCACCAGCGCAGCCTCACCCTCGGGCGTGGCCTGCAGGAAGCTGGCGGGCGGGAACGGCACGGCGACGCCGCCGAAGCTGACGGTCACCGGATCGGGCTCCCAGCGCGCTTCCGGCCCCATTCCGTCATCGACGCTGAGCCGCCCGAGCGCGTGGCGCATCGCGAAGGCGGTCACCGCCTCGACCGCCTTGAGGCTGTCGGTCACCAGTCCCTCGACCAGCACGTCCGGCCCCTGATCGGTCAGCGCGAGGTGGACGTTGACGCGGCGGCTGGCCGGGAGGTGCGCCGCGAGCAACCCGCGCAGCGGCTGAAGCAACGCGAACAGCCAGGGATCGAGCACCTCGCATTGCTGCACGTCGATCAGCCGGTGGCTCGACTGTTCGGTAAAGCCCAGATGCACCTGCCGCCCGCGCCGTTCGGCGTGCAGCGTCGCGCGACGGCGGGTGCGCGGCGGCGACAGCAGGGGCGCGCGGATCTCTGCGGTCAGGCCGTGTTGCGCCAGCGCGCCCGCGATGCGCCCGGTCAGGAATTCGGCATAGGCGGTGTCGTCGAGATGCTGGAGCTGGCACCCGCCGCATTCGGGGAAGTGGCGGCACGGCGGGTCGACATGGCGCGGGCCATGCGCAACGCTGCCATCGGCGCGCAGCCGGTCGCCCGGCGCGGCCAGCGCCGCATGGCGCCCGTCCGCCGTCACCCCATCCCCGCGCGCGGCGACGCGCACGATCATCTCGTCATCACTCATCGTGCGCGCTCATAGGCGTACGGGAGCGCATCCGCCAGTTCGTCGGCGAGGAAACAGCGGTCGAGGGTGCGCGCCGCCTGCCCGTGCAGCCACACGCCGTTGCTGGCGGCGCGAAGTGGGTCCCAGCTGTCCTGCGCCAGCGTCGCGGCGATTGCCCCCGCCAGCACGTCGCCGGTCCCGGCGACGGAGAGCCACGGATTGCCCATCGGCGCGACATTCGCCCAGCCATCGGGTCGCGCGATCACCGTGTCCGCACCCTTGAACACCACTACCGCGCCCGAGCGCGCAGCAGCGTCCTGAGTCCGCTCGATCTTGCTGCCGCTCCCTGCGCCGAACAGCGCATCGAACTCGCCCACATGGGGGGTGAGCACGGTCGGGGCGGCGCGATTCCTGAGCGTGTTGAGGTCGAGCAGGTGGATTGCATCGCCGTCGATCACCAGCGGCCGGTCGCTCGCCAGCGCGGCGTCCAGCTTCTCCTGCGCGCGATCGTCACGCCCCAGCCCCGGACCGATCACCACTGCGCCGATGCGCGTGTCGTCGAGCGCATCCGCACGCCACCGCTGGCGGACAATCGCATGCGGCGGG
>NZ_LSJM01000430.1 GCF_001557215.1 Sphingomonas sp. CCH9-E2
CCTTCACTACCCGCTCTGCTGGGGCCTTGGCGGGCGATTTTACATTGGAGGATCTGGGCTTCATCTTCGTTCCTTCGTCACTACGACGAAGCCCAGATCTGTGGATCGGCGTGGAAAAGGGGCTCTGACTCATATTTGATGCAATTGGAGGATAGGGTTCGGCTGATTTTCCGAGGAGGATCAGCAGCATGTCTCATCGAATGCATAGTGGAGCGGTAGTGCCAGCGGGTTTGGTTGTGGAACAGGTTGGTAATGCTGGAGAGGTGACGGAAATCGCGGTTCGTTCGCCGCGCCCATATTCCCAATGCCCGACCTGCGGCGTCAAAGCAGCGGCAGTGCATAGCCATTATTCTCGGCGGCTGGGAGATCTCCCGCTTGGTGGTCGGCCTGTTCGTCTTGTCCTGAAAGCACGGCGATTCCGGTGCCGGACGGTGAGCTGTACCAAGCGTATATTCGCCGAGCGCTTCGACAAAGATCTTGTGGAACCCTGGGCGCGCCGAACCAGCAGGCTCGGTCTCCTCATCTTTCATCTTGGCCTGGCGCTTGGTGGCCGCCCCGGAGCGCGCTTCGCTAACCGACTAATGGCGCCCGTCAGCAAGGACACGCTACTGCGTTCCATCCGGCGCCGTGGCCGACCAGATCATGCTGTACCCAAGGTGATCGGAATCGATGATTGGGCTTGGCGGCGTAATCAACGTTACGGCACAATCATCTGCGATCTCGAACGGCGACGGCCGATCCGCCTCCTCCCGGACCGGGAGCCGGCCACGGCACGCGGCTGGCTCGTCGGACAGCAACAGGTTGAGGTTGTCGCCCGGGATCGTGGAGGCGGATACGCATTGGCCGCCGCACAGGCGCTTCCTCACGCCTGCCAAGTTGCTGATCGCTGGCATCTGATGGAAAATGCCAGCCGCGCCTTTCTAGATGCCGTTCGTTGCTCAATGCGCGAAATCCGCACCGCGATCGGCACGACCATAGTCAATCCGGATCTGCTCACGGCCGCCGAGCGGTTACAATATGAGGGCTATCTGTAGGCGCTTGCAATCATAGCGGCGTGTGCTCGCAAACAGCCTGATTTCCTGCTCACGCTTTCTGCCACTGGCGGGGAG
>NZ_LSJM01000431.1 GCF_001557215.1 Sphingomonas sp. CCH9-E2
TCGGGAGCGGTGCGGCAGAGAGGACAGCCCCTCCCCCGGCCCCTCCCGCAAGCGGGAGGGGAGGGTTACGCCAGCTGGCAGATGTCCAGCACGTTCATGTCGGTATAGTCCTGATTCTCGCCCGCCATCGCCCAGATGAAGGCATAGGACCGGGTGCCAGCGCCCATATGGATCGACCAGGGCGGGCTGATCACCGCTTCCTCATTCTGCATCACGATGTGGCGGGTCGCC
>NZ_LSJM01000432.1 GCF_001557215.1 Sphingomonas sp. CCH9-E2
GTGATGAACTCCGCGCGCCCGCCGATATTCTCGACCGGCACCGGCCCGCCCAGCCCCTGTTGGGCGAGCGAGAAGCGGCTGTCGGCGCTGTTGTCGCGATTGTCGCCCATCAGCCAGACATGATCGGCCGGAATGCGCACCGCCGGGAAATTGTCGGCGCGCGTCGGCCCGATATCGATCGTGTCGTAGCTGACGCCATTGGGCAGCGTCTCGCGCACGATCTGCACGTTGCACACCAGCTCGCCCGCCGCGTTGCGGCCCAGCGCGCCGGGATAATGATCCTTGTCGCAGGTCAGATTGCCATCGACCTTGAGCGCGCGCAGGCCCAGCTTTTCGCGCTGCACCTGACGCCCGTTCAGGTACAGGATGCCGCCATACATCTCGACCGTGTCGCCGGGCAGGCCGATCACGCGCTTGATATAGTCCGATCGCATATCCGGCGGGGTCAGGATCACGATGTCGCCGCGCTCGGGAACGCTGCCGAACAGGCGTCCGTGCATGAACGGCAGGATGTGGAAGGTCGGGGTGACATAGCTGTACCCGTACGGATATTTGCTCACCACCAGCCGGTCGCCGACCAGAAGGTTCGGCATCATCGATTCCGACGGAATGTAAAATGGCTTGGCGACCAGGCTGTGAAAGCCGAGCACGGCAAGCACCAGCCAGAAGATGCCGCGCGCCTCGGCCCACCAATCGGTGCCGCTGCGCGTTTGCGCGTCCTCGCCCGTCGCCGCCAAATCTTCGGCCATCCCGTCCCTCTCACTCGCCCGCCA
>NZ_LSJM01000433.1 GCF_001557215.1 Sphingomonas sp. CCH9-E2
CCCATGAACCGCTCATCCAAACCCGCCCCGATCGCCGGAGGCGCGCTCCTCGCCCTGTCGCTGATCGTCGGCACCGTCGTCGGCGTGCGCCAGGGCCAGCCGTCGATCGGTTTCCTCGCCGGTCTCGGGGTCGGCATCGCGTTGCTCATCATCGTCGCGCTGATCGACCGGATGCGCGGCAGCCGCTGAGTCTTGCAGGCGTAACCGTTACGTGCGACGCTGGCAAAATGCTCAATGCTTTGACGATGTTAGCGGCGATGACGTCGCCGGTTCAGACCGATGCGCCATCGGCGCCGCTGGGCAAATGGCAGGTCAATTGGGGCGAAACCAATTGCCTCGCCATGCAGCATTATGGCGACGCAAAGGCGCCGACCACCTTTGCCCTCAAACCGTCGCTGAATGGCGACGTCATTCGCCTGATGATCACGCGCAAGGGGCCATACCAGAACGCCGCCCATTTTCCGGTCACGCTCGGCGATGTGAAGACCACCGCGCTCGGGTTTCGGCCAGCCAAGACTGCACACGAGATGTTCTGGATCAACCTGTCGCGCGGCGATTTCGACCGTCTTGCCGCGCTGCCGACCTTCACGATCAAGGGGCGCAGGCTCGACCTGGTGCTGTCAACCTCGGGATTCGCTTCCGCAGCCCGCGCCCTCGATACCTGCAACAAGAACCTGCGCGCGCATTGGAACGCGGATGAGGCGGGGCTTGCACGCATCGGCAAGATGTCCGCGCCACTTGTCGCACCCGCGCGGCTGGTGTCGTCGCAAGACTATCCCGGCCAGGCGATCTTCGAGGGCCGCGACGGCACCACGGGCGTCTCGCTGCTGATCGATGAGCAGGGCGCGCTCAAGGATTGCGTCGTCGAACAGGCCAGCGGCGTCGCGACGCTGGATGCCCAGACCTGCATCCTGTTCCAGACGCGCGGCAAATTTGCCGCCGCCGCGGACAAGGACGGCAAACCGATCAAAAGCCGCCTGTTCTACCGCTTTCGCTGGAAGACCGGCTGAACGGCTCCCCTCATACCAAAGCGCGGTGCATCCACACCACGCGCCCGACAACCTCGATCGCGCGCATCGGCACGATTTCACGCCCGTAATCCGGGTTGTCGCTGGCCAGTTCGACCTCGCTGCCCATCGTCCGCAGCCGCTTGACCGCGAGCATTCCCTCGCGGCGGAACACATGGATCGCGCCGCGCGGACCGGGGATGCGCCGCGCGCCATCGACCAGGATCTCGTCGCCATCGCATAGGGTAGGCTCCATCGACGCGCCCTCGACACGGATCGTCGACGCCATGTCGGCGCGCACGCCCAGCCGCCTCAGCAACGCCGGGTCGAGCAGCAACGGGCTCGCCCGCTCGCTCTCCACCACCCGGCCGCGCCCCGCCGCTGCCCCGGCATCGACCCGCGCCACCGCCACCAGCCCCTCGACCGCCGGCCCGCCCAGCGCCGCATCGCTGACCCCCAGATAGCGCGCCAGCCGCCGCCGGTCCGCCTCGGCCAGCAGGCGCGGGCTGCCGCGCGTCACATACTGCTGCAGATAGGCCGCGTTACGCCCGATCAGCCGCGACAGTTCCGCCAGCGACGCCCCCCGCGCCGCCGCCGCCTGCGCCAAGGCGCGCCGCTGCTCGTCCGATTCCATGGTCCATCCATAGTCGCAGGATTTTTCCTAGACAAGTTGGAAATGAGAACATTTAATGAACACATGAGTCGGGGGCAGCCCCGTAGCGTGAGGAAGGGCGATGGCGATTCTGGGAAAAATTGAGCGATATCTGCGGCAAACCGGGATGCCGCGCACCAAGTTCGGGCGGCTCGCGGTCAATGATCCGCGACTGGTCGACGATCTGCGCAACGGGCGCGATCCGGGGCCGGAACTGTGCGCTCGGATCGAGGCGCAACTGGCGCGTCGGCCCGCCTCGACGCAGGAGGCAGGTCGATGAGCTGCGGTCCCGATGCTGGCGTGCTGCTCGAACGCGCTTTGCCCCGCCACGCCGCACGATGCGGCATCGATCTGTCGATCGTCTCGGCGGGCTGGACTCGCTGGGCCAGCGCGACCTTTGCCGGCGCGCGGCACGAGCTGCTGCTCGCCGCCGCTCCCTCGCCCGCACTGGACGCATGGATCGCCGAGCTGCCCGAAGCCGAGTTCGCGCTACGCGGACATCTGGTCGCGGACCTGACGGTCGAATCGCGCAGCCGCGTCGGCGACCGCGTCGAGATCAAGGTCGGCGTGCTGACGGTGGAAGAGCGGTAATTCAATCCTCCCCCGCCAGGGGGAGGTGGCGCCGAAGGCGACGGAGGGGCAGGACGGTGTGTGCCGTCGCCTTGGGCGCCTCGGTTCCTCCCCCTCCGTCAGCTACGCTGACACCTCCCCCTGGCGGGGGAGGATTAGAGGGCCACTAAGCCCGCATCGCCATCCGGCGCAGTTCGGACAGCGTGTTCTCCAGCTTGCGCTTGGGGTCGGGTGCGGGTTCCGGCGGGGGCGGTGCGAACTTGGTCAGCCCGCGCTCCAACCGGTCGAGCAGGGCCTGCACGCTCGCCTCGGTCTGCGGCGCGGCGATCGGCGGCGGGGTTTCCGACACCGGATCAGCAGCCACCGGCTCCGGCGCCGGGCGCACCGGCGGCGTCAGCTCGAACGTCTCGAACCGCTCGGTCTCGTCGAAGATCGGCGCGCGCGCGGCACGGCGGCGCAGCGGGCGCACCGGCGGCGGCGGCACCACCGGCACTGCGGGAATGGCATAGGGATCGAACGCCGCGAGCGGCTGGTCGAGGTCGACCGGCAGTTCCTGCACCTCGGGCAGCGGCGCATGGAGCGGACGCCCCTCGGACGGCGGCCCCATCGCGATCACCGGCTCTTCGGGCAGCGCCGCGTCGGACAGGTCAAGGATATCGGCCACGCTGACCTCAGCCTCGGCCACAGGGACCGGATCGAACGCCGGCATGTCGAGATCGCTCGCGCGCAGCGGCACGCGCGGCCGCGCGTCCGGATGCGCGTCGGCGCGGCGAACAGTCGGGCGCGCCTCGCCCGCTTCGCCTGACACGCGCGAATCGATCCACGCGATCAGTGCCGACAGCCCCATCCACGCGATCAGCGCGATCAGCCCGCCGCTGAACAGCCCGATGCACAGCCGCGCCGTCGTGCCCAGCGGGGGTTCGGCGGCCGGCACGAACGCGGCGATCCCGCTCGCCAGCACCGCATCCTCGAGCAGCGCGCCGGGCAGCACCAAGCTCGCCAGCACCGCGCACGCACCCGCCCCGCCGGCGAGCGCGAGCGCCACATTGGGGGTCAGACGTTGAACGAGGGCGTACGCAACCATTTGGATTCCCGTGATCGGGCTTCGATCAATCTTTGGTAAACGGGTTCGTAGCGCGAAATGTTTGACGACCAGTTACGCTCGGTCTCGACCCAGTGGCGCGCCCGCATTTTCTGCGCGTCCCATCCGGAGCGGTCGGCGAACACCCCCGCCACCGCATCCGCCAGCGCCGCCGGGTCATCGGGCGGGAACAAGGTCCCCGTATCGCCATGGCGGATCAACTCGCGATGCCCGCCGACATCGGACGCGGCGACCAACCGGTGCTGCGCCATCGCCTCGATCGGCTTGAGCGGCGTCACCAGGTCGGTCAGCCGCATGTGCTTGCGCGGATACACCAGCAGGTCGATCAGCGAATAGTAACGCTCGACCTGCTCATGCGGCACGCGCCCGACGAAGTGGATCGCATGCGCGGCGCTCGACGCCGCCGCCTGCGCGCGCAATGCCTGCTCCATCGGCCCGCCCCCGACCATCACCAGCCGCGCCCCGGGCCGATGCGCCAGCAAGGCCGGCATTGCCGCGATCAGATCGTCCAGCCCCTCATAGTCGTAAAAGCTGCCGATGAACCCGATCGTATCGGCGCCCTCCAGCCCCAGCTGCGCCGCCAGCGCCGCATCGCGCGGCACCGGATCGCCGAACAAATGCAGGTCGACGCCATTGGGCGACACCATGATCTTCCCCGCATCGATCCCGCGCGCGATCAGGTCGCGCTTCAGCCCTTCGCAGATCACCGCGACCGCATCGACGCGCCGCGCAGCCCAGGTCTCCAGCCCCCGGATCGCGCGGTATTTCGCCGAGCCCTCGGTCCCGGTGCCATTGCCGACCGCCGCATCCTCCCAGAAAGCGCGGATTTCGTAGAGCAACGGAAGGTCATAGCGCTTCGCCGCGCGCATCGCCGCCAGCGGATCGATCACTGGCGAATGCGCGTGAAGGATGTCAGGCCGAAACCGCTCGACCACCTCTCCGATCCGCCGTGCGAACGCCGCAATCTCGGCCAGCTCGCCGACGACCGGCGGCAGGCGCCGCATCTGCTTCGTGCGGTGAAAGTCGATCCCGTCCAACGTCTCGAACGGTGAATCGCCAGTGTGATAGCGCGGCCCGGTCACCCCCGCGGCGGTCCAGCCGCGCTCCAGCTGCGCCTTCAGGATCGCGCGCGTGCGAAAGGTGTAGCCGCTGTGCAGCGGCAGCGAATGGTCGAGGACGTGCAGGATCCGCATGGCCAGTCCTTGCCACGCGATCACTTAACGGCCCGTCAACCGGATCACGCTATCCCGTTCCAGCGATGATCGACACGCTGGTTCTTGCTCTCACCCACGGGCTGCTGCTCGTCGTCGCCTGGCGTCTGGTGAACAGCCCGGCGGTCGATGACGACAGCCTCGACGGCAAGCCGCCGCCGCCCAAGCGCGGCTGGAAGCGCCCCGGTGCGTGATCTCGCCTTCATCGCCTTTCTGGGAGCCATTTTCGCGCTCGGCCTGCGCCGACCGTTCCTGTTCGTGCTCGCCTATGTCTATATCGACATCGTCTCGCCCCAGCGGATGAGCTATTTCCTGCTCAACGCCTTCCCGATTTCGGCGATGGCGGTGGGGTTCGCGGTGCTGTCCTGGCTGGCCATGGACGACAAGCGCGACGTGCGCGTCGCCCCGCGCCAGGGGCTGATGCTCGCCCTGCTCGGCTGGTGCTACTACACCACGATCAACGCCGATTTTCCGATCGATGCGGCGTATAAATGGGACTGGGTGTGGAAGGCGCTGGCCTTCGCCATCTTCCTGCCCCTCACCCTGCGCACAAGGCTGCGGATCGAGGCGCTGTTGCTGTTCATGCTGCTGTCGGTCGCGACGATCATCATCGCGGGCGGGGTCAAGACCGCGCTCGGCGGCGGCGGCTATGGCCAGCTCAAGCTGATCGTCGATAACAACTCCGGCCTGTTCGAAGGCAGCATCATTTCCGCCGTGTCGATCTGCCTGATCCCGCTGATCCTGTGGTTCACGAAGTACGGCACGATCTTCCCGCCCGATTGGCGGGTCAAGGGCTTCGGCTATGCCCTGATCTTCGCCTGTCTGTTGATGCCGGTGGGGACACAGGCGCGCACCGGGCTGCTGTGCATCGGCCTGCTCGCCGTGCTGATGCTGCGCGACGTCAAGCGGCGCATCCTCTATATCGCCGGTGCCGGCTTCCTCGCGGTCGCGTCGGTCCCGTTCCTCCCCGCAAGCTTTACCGAGCGGATGGGCACGATCTCGACCTATCAGTCCGACGCCAGCGCCTCGACCCGGATCGAGGTGTGGAAATGGACTTGGGAATATGTGAAGACCCACCCGATGGGTGGCGGGTTCGAAGCCTATCGCCAGAACGAGATCAAATACGACAAGATCGAGATTGTCGGCGAGGGCGCCAGCCGCACCGTGGTGCGCACGCCCGAAATCGACAAGTCGCGCGCCTATCACTCGGCCTTTTTCGAAATGCTCGGCGAACAGGGCTGGCCCGGCTTCATCCTGTGGCTGATGATCCATCTCGGCGGCATTTTGCGCATGGAGGTGCTGCGCCGCCGCTACCGCGACGTGCCCCCGGACAAGGCATGGATCGCCCCGCTCGCCACCGCGCTTCAGCATGGGCACATCATCTATCTGTTCGGGTCGCTGTTCGTTGGCATCGCGCTCAACCCGTTCGTCTACATGCTGGTCGGCGCGCAAATCGGGCTCGACACCTATCTCGCGCGCAAACGGGCGGAGGAAGGCATCCGTCCGATGGGCAAGCGGCGGACATCGCCCGCGCCGGCGGCGGCCTGATCGGGTAGAGCGCAGCCATGGCCAGCCTGTTTCTTGTCCGGAACGACGATCCGCGCTTCGCCGAGACCGCGCTGGCGCAGGCGCGTGCGGTGCTGGGCGAGCAAGGTTTTCCGGAGCCGGTCGAGGCCGCGGTTCCCGGCTGGACCCTGCTGCACGCCGGCCACATCATCGCCGGGCCACAGTCATTGCTCCAGCGCGGCGACGATCTGGTCGCGGTCGCCGGGACGCTGGTCGCGGACGGCAAAATGGGAGCGCCCGCGCTCGCCGCCCTCCTCGCGATGGACCCGCTCGCGCTCGACTGGGACCGGCTCGGGGGACAGTTTGTCGCGCTCGTCCGGCGCGGCGGGCGCAGCTTCCTGTTCGGCGACTATTTCTCGGCGTTTCAGCTGTTCCACGACACGCAGGATCGCGTTTTCGCCACCACCTTCCTCGCCGCCGCGCGCGCCCTCCCCCGGCTCAGCTTCGACGCGCAGGGCGTGTACGAACTCGCCTTCAACGTCATGCCCGTCGGCGACGACACGGTGTTCGAGCAATTGAAGACCCTGTCCCCCAACAGCGTCGTCGAGCTGACCGCGACCGGCACCGTCCGCCACAGCATCGCCAAGCCGCTGCCCGCCGCGCCGAGCGACGCGCCGCTCTCCGAACGCATTGTCCGCCACCGCGACCGGCTGCTCGCCATCGTCGGCGCGCATGTCGATGCACTGGGCGGCAATGTCCGCGCGCCGCTGTCGGGCGGGCTCGACTCGCGCCTCGTCCTCGCCGCATTGCGCGCGCGGGGCTGCGACCCGCATCTCTATGTCTATGGCGTGCCGGGGGACGAGGATGTCGTCATCGCCCAGCACATCGGCGCAGCGCTAGGCTTCCCGATCGAATGGCTCGACAAGGAAGATGGCGTCGTCCCGCCTGACGCGTTCCCAGAGCTGGTCGAGCGCAATTTCCGCCAGTTCGACGGTCTGCCGACCTTCGGCAACATCTTCGACAATGGCACCAATGGCGCGGCCCAGCTTGCGCGCCACGCCGATGGTGCGCTCGCCGTGTCGGGTGGGTGCGGCGAGATTTACCGCAATTTCTTCTACCTCCCCGACCGCCGCTTCACCGCGCATGACATCGCGCAGACCTTCTTCGCCCGCTTTACCCCGGCGGATGCGACCACGGGCTTCGACCCGCACGGCTTTATCGACGCGATCGCGGACAAGATCGCCGCGTCGCTCGCCCCGCCCGACGCCACCGGCAAGCTCGCGCGCAACCGCGTCGAGCAGATCTATCCCCGCATCCGCTGCCGCGCGCTGTTCGGGCGCGAGATCAGCCTTGAGGCGCGGTTCAGCCCCTATCTCATGCCCTTCCTCGACCATCGCGTGGTGGCGGAAGCGATGACGCTGCCCATGCCGCTCAAATATGCCGGGCGGTTCGAGGCAGCGTTGCTCAACGCCATCGACCCGGTGCTTGCCGCCCAGCCCTCGGCCTATGGCCATGACTTTGCCGGACCACCCAATCTCGCGCATCGCCGCACCGAATGGCTCACCCGCATCCGCCCGGTCTGGCTCCGCCGCCACACCTACGCGCTGCGCCGCCGCCTCGGCGCGATGGGCGACGAGCATGGTGGCACGCTGACCCCCGATTATATGAGCCGCGTCATCGACCTCGACTTCCCGGCGATGCGCCGCTTCTTCAACCCGTCCGCGATCAACGACAGCGCGGTGTGGCGCCGCATCGCCAACCTCGAATATCTCGCGGCAAGACTGGGATCGCGCGTGGTGGGGTGACCCCAAATCCTCCTCTGCCAGGGGGAGGTGGCAGCGCGAAGCGCTGACGGAGGGGGGGGTAGCTGCGATCAGCGATATGCCGGGGGCATATCGCCGCAGCGGAGCCGGCTTGCGAAGCAAGCCGTGGGCGCAGAGGGCGGAGTCTCGCCTAACTGTCCCGGCCGTCTGCGCGGCCGCCCCTCCACCACTCGCTGCGCGAGCGGTCCCCCTCCC
>NZ_LSJM01000043.1 GCF_001557215.1 Sphingomonas sp. CCH9-E2
ATCTACCATCTGGCCGGACCGGACTTCAGCATCGGCGACTATGAGTTCCAGTGCCTGCACGGCATGGGTGAGCCGCTCTATGACGAGGTGGTCGGCGCTGAGAAACTCAACCGCCCGTGCCGCATCTATGCGCCGGTCGGGACGCACGAGACGCTGCTCGCCTATCTCGTCCGTCGTCTACTCGAAAACGGTGCCAATTCGAGCTTCGTCAACCGTATCGCCAATCCCGAAGTGTCGATTGCCGAGCTGGTGACCGACCCGGTCGAGGTCGTGACCGCGATGGACGCGCCGGGATCAAAGCACCCGATCATCGCGCTGCCGCGCGAACTATACGGGGCGCGGATCAACTCGGCAGGAATCGACCTGTCGGACGAGACCGCGCTGGCCGTGCTCGGCGACGCACTGCGCGAGAGTGCGGAAATCGGCTGGCTCGCCCAGCCGGCAACTGGCGAGGGCAAGTCGCGCCCGGTGGCGAACCCCGCCGATGCGCTCGATATCGTCGGAACCGTGGTCGAGATGAGCGAGGCGGGCGCAAGCCATGCGGTCGAAACCGCGCAGTCGGTCGCGGCGGACTGGGCCGCGGTGCCGGTCGCCGAGCGCGCCGCCTGCCTCGACCGTGCTGCGGACCTCATGGAGTCGCGGATGCAGCTGCTGATGGGGCTGATCATGCGGGAGGCGGGCAAGTCCGCGCCGAACGCGATCGCCGAGGTGCGCGAGGCGGTCGATTTCCTGCGTTACTATGCGCAGCAGGCGCGCGCGACGCTGGGTACCGCGCATGCCCCGCTGGGGCCGGTGACGTGCATCAGCCCGTGGAATTTCCCGCTGGCGATCTTCATCGGGCAAGTCGCGGCCGCGCTGGTCGCGGGCAACCCGGTGCTCGCGAAACCTGCGGAGGAAACCCCGCTGATCGCCGCGCAGGGCATTGCGCTGCTCCATGCGGCGGGCGTGCCGGCCGATGTGGTTCAGCTGGTTCCCGGCGATGGCCAGATCGGCGCGGCTTTGGTCGGCGCGGCGGGAACGCAGGGGGTGATGTTTACGGGGTCGACCGAGGTTGCGCGGATCATCCAGCGCCAGCTCGCCACCCGACTTGCCAGTGACGGCACGCCGATCCCGTTCATCGCGGAAACCGGTGGGCAGAATGCGATGATCGTCGACAGCTCGGCGCTGGCCGAGCAGGTCGTCGCCGACGTCATCGCCTCGGCGTTCGACAGCGCGGGCCAGCGCTGCTCGGCGCTGCGCGTGCTGTGCCTGCAGGAGGATGTCGCCGACCGCATCCTCACGATGCTGCGCGGCGCGCTGCACGAGCTGTCGATCGGGCGCACCGACCGGCTCTCGACCGATATCGGCCCGGTGATCAGCACCGAGGCACAGCTCAACATCAACAGCCATATCGAGAAGATGCGGCGGATGGGCCGTCGCGTCGAACAGATCGAGCTGGCGGGTGAGACGGGGCAGGGGACGTTCGTGCCGCCGACGATCATCGAGATCGATGCGCTGTCCGACCTGCAGCGCGAGGTGTTCGGCCCGGTGCTGCACGTGATGCGCTACCAGCGCCGCGATCTCGACCGGGTGATCGATGCGATCAACGCCACTGGCTATGGCCTCACCTTCGGCCTGCACACGCGGCTGGACGAGACGGTCGAGCATGTCACGCAGCGCGTCGAGGCGGGCAATCTCTACATCAACCGCAACATCATCGGCGCGGTGGTGGGCGTACAGCCGTTCGGCGGGCGCGGCCTGTCGGGCACGGGGCCGAAGGCGGGGGGGCCGCTTTATCTCGGGCGGCTGGTCAAGGCACCGACGGTGCCGGCAGACCTTGCCTCGTCCGCGTCCGATCCGGCGCTGCGCGACTTTGCATTGTGGCTCGGTGAGGGCGGCGATTGTGCGCGGGAAGCGGGCGAGGCGTCGCTGCTCGGCGCGCAGCTCGAACTGCCCGGCCCGGTGGGGGAGACCAATGTCTACACCATTCACCCGCGCGGTCGCGTGCTGCTGCTACCGCAGACGCGCGCGGGGCTGATCGCCCAGCTCTGCGCCGTGCTGGCGACCGGCAACCGCGCAGTGATCGGCAATGCCGCGCTGCGCGGGGAGCTGAACGGCGCACCCGAACGCGTCATGCAGCGGATCGACTGGGTGGCGGACTGGCGCGCGGCCGGACCTTATAGCGGGGCGCTGATCGAAGGCGACGCAGGCGCGCGCCTCGCCGCATTGGCCGACATCGCCGACCTGCCCGGCCCGATCGTGCTGGCACAGGCCGGGACGCCGCGGCTCGACTGGCTGGTGGAAGAGGTCTCGACCTCGATCAACACCACCGCAGCGGGCGGCAATGCCAGCCTGATGGCGATGGCCTAACGCGGCGCGAGTGCCAAAAGGGGGCGCCACGCGGGATCGTCGAGCACGCTTCCGGCGAAAAATTGTGCCCCCGCCCGGGTCAGGTGGATGCGGTCGGCGGACAGGATGCGTCCCTGTGCGTCGAACACGGGCAACCCGCCATGACGGCGCTGCATGATCCCGAGCAGGTCGACATAATGGTCGGGCGGGACCAAAGCGGCATAGATGGCGTTGTCCGACACGGTCTTCGGCAGCAGCACGGCGCGGAAGGCGGGGCGCTGCGATGCGGGCACGTGCATCCAGGCGTTGAGGTTGTAGCCGAAATGCTTGGGACCAATCAGCAGCCACGCCTTGTTCGCGAGGATCGCGTCCCGCTCGGCGGCGGTGGTCTTGCAACCGAGCGGCGCGGACATCGATGCGACGAAGATCACCGCCCGCGCATCCGCGATCAACTGCCCTGTGGTCGCAGGCGCGCGGGACAGCCCACAGAGATTGGCGTCGGTGCGATAGACGATCTCGTATCTGTCGAAGCGTCGGCTCTCGACCAGCATGTTGACCATGTCGCGCGCCATGCTGTTGCCGACCACGAGCAGATTTGGCCGCGCGGGATCGTCGAACCGGTCCTTTTGAAAGCGGAAGGCCGAGTTGTTGTATGCGGCATAATCGCCTGTGCCGAGGCCCATCCCCGGCACCCGCTGCGGCACCCCGGACGTGATCGACACAGTCAGGGCTGCCGCACCGGCCAACGCGACGGCACCGATGCCGAGCGTCAGGAACGGGCGCAGCGGCCACACGCGCGCATCGCGAAACGGCTGTTCGATCCAGCGCCAGCTCGCCGTGCCGATGACCAACGTAGCGAGGGTCAGGGCGGCCATTACGCCTGCGCCCGGCGGGGTGACGCTGAGCGCCCGCGCGAACGCGAACAGCGGCTGATGCCATAGATAGATGCTGTAGCTGGCCAGGCCGATCAGCACGAGCGGCCCCCAGCCGAGCACGCGCTGCGCCAGTCCGCTTGCGGTGCCGTAGCGCAGGATCAGCGCTGTCCCGACGCAGGGCAGCAGCGCGCGCCAACCGGGATAGGGTGCGCGCTCGTCGATCAAGACCATCGCGCCGATGATCATCGCCAACCCGGCCAGCGCGAGCATGCGTGCAACCCGCTCGGGCCGGGGCGTACGGGGCAGGCGCCACGCCGTCAGCGCGCCGAGGAGCAGTTCCCAGGCGCGGGTGTGAATGAGGTAGAAGGACGCATCCGGCTGGCGCGCGGACAGCCCGACGCTCAGCAGCAGGCTGATCGTGATCGCACCCGCAAGCATCGGCGCAAACAGCCGGGGCCGCCGCCGCAGCACCAGCAGCGCCAGCAGCGGATAGGCGATGTAGAATTGCTCCTCGACCCCCAGGCTCCAGGTGTGGAGCAGCGGTTTGAAGGTCGCAGCCAAGTCCCAATAACCGCTGGTCAGCGTCAGCAGCACATTGTTCGCGAAGACCAACGTCGCAACCGCGCTCTGGCCCAGGTTCTCGTAATCGTCGGGCAGCAGCAGCCAGTATCCCGCGATCAGCGACAGCGCGACCACGGGGATCAACGCCGGCAGGATGCGGCGCGCGCGGCGCTCATAGAAATGCGCGAGCGAGAAGCTGCCGTCGGCCACGCCATCGGTGATGATGCGGGAGATCAGGAAGCCGCTGATCACGAAAAACACGTCGACGCCGACAAACCCGCCGGGCAGCGCGGCGAGCCCGGCATGGTGCAGCACCACGCCCAGCACGGCCACCGCGCGCAGCCCGTCAATGTCGTTCCTGCGCTCCATCGGTCATCCGGCTTGCGTGTTTGTGGACTGCTCATGGCCCGGCCCGGCGGCGTTCTGCAAGCGCGGCTTCGCCGTCCCCCAGCCACTTTGTGTTGGCCATCGCCGCGACCACTGCTAGCCGAACGCCAAAATACGGGAGCGAAACATGCAGTTCGATATCGTGATCGTGGGGGCGGGGCATGGCGGGGCACAGGCGGCGATCGCGCTGCGCCAGGCCAAGTTCGCAGGAACGATCGCGATCATCGGCGACGAGCCCGAGCTGCCCTATGAGCGCCCGCCGTTGTCGAAGGAGTATTTTTCGGGCGAAAAGGCGTTCGAGCGGATCCTGATCCGCCCCGCCGCCTTCTGGGCCGAGCGCCAGGTCGAAATGCTGCTGAACCGCCGCGTAGTTGCGGTTGATCCGGTCGCACACAGCGTGACCACCGCCGATGGCGCGACGATCGGCTATGGCCAGCTGATCTGGGCGACCGGCGGCAGCCCGCGCCGGATCGGCTGCGCGGGCAACGATCTGATCGGCGTCCACACCGTCCGCACCCGCGCCGACGCCGATCGGATGCTGGCGGAGCTCGACGGCGTCGAGCAGGCCGTGGTGATCGGCGGCGGCTATATCGGGCTGGAGGCCGCGGCGGTTCTCGCCAAGTTCGGAAAGAAGGTCGTGCTGCTCGAAGCGCTCGACCGGGTGCTGGCGCGCGTCGCGGGCGAACCGCTGTCGCGCTTTTACGAGGCCGAGCATCGCGCGCATGGCGTCGAGGTCCGGCTGGGCGCTGCGGTCGACTGTATCGTGGGCGAGGGCAGGGTGAGCGGCGTGCGCATGCAGGACGGTGAGGTGATCCCCGCGCAAATGGTGATCGTCGGCATCGGCATCATTCCCGCCGTCGAACCGCTGATCGCGGCGGG
>NZ_LSJM01000434.1 GCF_001557215.1 Sphingomonas sp. CCH9-E2
GGGGCGGCGGGCCGGGTGGTGGTGGCCGACTCCAGCTCGGCGTGTTCCACACCGTCGCGCTGACCGACCGCATCGAAATTCGCGACGGCGTGCCCGCGCTCGACCTGCTCGATGGTTCGGCCACCGGCAGCCGCGGCGGATCGCCGCGCCATCAGGTCGAGCTGCGTGCCGGCGTGGTGCGCGACGGGATCGGTCTGCGCCTCAATGCCGACTGGCAAAGCGCGACGCGGGTCGATGGCGGCGCGACCGGGTCGGGCCAGCTGCGCTTCGACGATTTCACCTCGGTCAATCTGCGCCTGTTCGCCAATCTCGGCCCGCAGTTCAAATTCGTGCGCGACAATCGCTGGCTGATCGGCACCCGCGTGGTGCTGTCGGTCGACAATCTGCTCGACAGCCGCCTCAAGGTGACCGACGCGAATGGCGGAACGCCGTACAGCTATCAGCCGACCTTGCTCGATCCGGTCGGGCGGACGGTACGGATCAGCGTGCGGAAACTGTTTTTCTGAGCCTTGAGCGTCGCTCACGCGACGCGTGCGGCACCGGCCCACTCCCCCACCCGGCCACCCATAGAATACACTGACGTTGGGTGGCCGGGTGTGGGAGTAGGCCGGTGCGGCACTTCAGCGCAGCTGACCGGGTCACTTATCCAGCTTGCTCTTGCGGTAGAGCAGGGTGATCGCGACGCGCCGGTTGCGCGGGTCGGCGGGGTTGGCGGCGATCAGCGGCTCGCGGTCGGCTACGCCTTCGATCCGCTCGAACCGTGCCTCGGGCACGCCGGCGGCGACGAGGCGGCGGCGCGTCTCCTCCGACCGGGCGCTCGACAGCATCCAGTTGTTCATGTTGGTCGGGTCGCCATAGCGCAGGCTGTCGGTATGGCCGCGGATCATCAGCGGATTGTCCGAATCCGCGATCGACTGGGCGACCAGCTTCACCAGCGCTGCCGCGTCGGGGACGAAGCTGGTCGTGCCGAGCGCGAACATCGAATAATCGGCATCGTCCATCAGGTCGATGCGCATCCCCTCGCGCGTCGGCACGAACCGCACCTGCTTGCCGAGCCGCGTCAGGCCGTTGGCCTTCATCTTGCGCTCGATCTCGGTCTTCATCCTGGCAAAGGCCTTGCGGTCGGCGGCGTCCATCGCCTCCTTGTTCTTGAGGCTGCCCTTTTCGCCCGTGCCGACCCGGTCGCCACCGGTCGCACCGGCGGGGATGGTCATCGACCGGGTGCCCGTCTGCTTGGCGTTGGTCGGATAATTGTCCTTGCCCTGGATCGCGTCGCCGCCGAACATACCGTTGGAACCGGCGCTGTTCTGCTTGAACTCGATCAGCGTCGGCGCGAAATAGTCGGCCAGCGCCTTGCGCTGCTTCTCATTGGTCGCACCGAGCAGCCACATCAGCAGGAAGAACGCCATCATCGCCGTCACGAAATCGGCATAGGCGACCTTCCACGCACCGCCATGATGACCCCCGCCGCCCTCGACGATGATCTTCTTGACGATGATCTTGGGCGGCTGCTTGGCCGCGTGAGGAGCCCTGGCCGTCACGGATTACCTGCCGCGCAGACCGTCGAACACTTCGGCGAAGCCGGGCTGGTTATGGTGTGCGATCCCTGAGCGCGCGGCTTCGATCACCAGCGGCTGCGGGTGCCCGTGGAGCGAGGCAATGATGATCTGCTTCACCGTGTGATAGATCGCGGCATCCGCATCGATGATCTGCTTCAGCCGCCCGGCGAGCGGGCCGACCAGGCCATAGGCGAGCAACACGCCGAGGAAGGTGCCGACCAGCGCCGATCCGATCATCCCGCCCAGGATGTTCGGCGGCTTGTCGATCGACCCCATCGTCTTGACCACGCCCAGCACCGCCGCGACGATGCCCAAAGCGGGCAGCGCGTCGGCGAGATTCTGGAGCGCGTGTTGCGGTTCGGCGACTTCGTGGTGATGGGTCTTGATCGCATTATCCATCACCTCCTCGACCGCATGCACGTCGAGCGTGCCCGACGAGACCACGACCAGCCGCAGCGTGTCGGCGATCAGGCTGGTCAGCGCGGGATCGGCGAGCAGCCGGGGATATTCGGCGAAGATCGCGGAGGATTTCGGGTCCTCGACATGCGGCTCGAGCGCGATCGGGCCGTCGATGCGCAGCAGCTTCATCAGCTTGCTGACCAGGAAGATCGCGTCGAGATAATCCTGCTTCTTGTACTTCGGGCCCTTGAGCACCTTCACGAAGCCGCCGCCCAGTGCCTTCAGCTCGCGCCCCGAATTGCCGATGATCAGCGCGCCGACTGCGGCACCGCCGATGATCAGCATTTCATGCGGGAGGGCGTGGAGCACGGGCTCGAGCGCGCCGCCGGTCAGGGCGAAACCGCCGAACACCATCGCGATCAGGACGACGAAGCCGATTGCTGGAAACATGAGTGCGATCTTCCCCCGAAGTCACCGGAGCCACCCGAACGGGCGGCCTATTCAAAACTGTCTAACGACCGATTCACCGTGAACTTGAGGCGTTCAGCGCAGATAATCGAACAGGGACAGGCTGGTGAGCTTGGTGAAGCTCGCCTGCGTTGCCTGAAGAATGGTCAGCGTCTTCTGCAGCTGCGCGATCGACTCGGCTGTGTCGGCATCCTCGATGCCGGTGCGTGCCGCTTCGCGCGTGATCTCCGCTTCGTCCAGCCGTTCGGCCTCCAGGTCGAGGCGGAAGGCGCGCGCGCCGACCGAGGCGCGGGTTGCGCCGAGCTGGTCGAGGGCGGCGTCGAGGTCGCCCATCGCGGTCCCGACGCCGCCCGCCGTTCCGTCCGGCTCGAGCGCCGCGGCGAAGGCGGAGAGGATCTGGAACATGTCGGTGGTGCCGCCCGACGCGGCGATGCCACCGAACGCGCGGGCACCGCTGGTCGTCGCAGCGATCGACTCACCGTCGCCGATCGGGATCGCCGCCGGTTCGCCACCGCCGGTCCACATGACGCTGCCGTCGCCTTGTACCGTGAAGGCCGCAGTGCCCGACGTGCCCCCGAACAGGGGCTGGCCGCGCGTGTCGGTGCTGTTGGCGACGCCGATCAGGTCGGTGAGGATCGCCTCGATCTCGACCTTGATCGCCGCGCGACCCTCGGCATTCACCGTGTCGCTGTTCGCTTGCACGGCGAGCGAGCGGGCACGCTGGAGCTGGGTTTCGACCTGATCGAGCGCGGTATCGGTCGCGGCGAGCAGTGCCTGCGCCGTCCTGATATTGGCACCATAAGCGGAATCGTCCGCCCCGGCACGCTTGAGCCCCGACAGCTGCTGCCACCCCGACGCGCTGTCCGACGGGGCGAGGATCTTCTTGCCGGTCGCGACCTGAGCCTGCAGCCGGTCGGCCTGGCTGGTCAGGTTCGTCATCAGCAGCGAGGGGCGATCGAAGCTCTGGCTGGTCGTCACGCGCATGGGGATCACCGGATGTCGAAGAGGGTCTGGAGCGTTTCGCGGGCGACCTGGATCACCCGGCTCGACGCCTGATAGGCCTGCTGGAACCGGATCAGGTCGACCGCTTCCTCGTCCACGTTGACGCCGGTCACGGAGTCGCGCGCGGCGACCGCGTTGCCGCGGATCGTCGACTGGACTTCGGCAATGGCGCGGCGGCCGGCGAGCGCGCTGGCATTGCCGGTGGTCAGCGTCGTCACCTGGCTTTCGAAGCCTTCGTCGCGGCGCAGCGTAGCAAGCGCGGTCAGGTTGCCGTTGTCGCGCGCGCCGCCGCCCGGTGCCGCCGCAGCGATTCCGCGCGGGTCGGTCAGGACGAGCTGGAAATCACGCGCGCCGGTTGCCGCGAACATCGCGCCGCCGGGGGCTCCATTGAGATCCTCGCCGCCCGCCTGCACCGCGTTGACGCCGTCGGCGAAATCGGTGGCGAGCGTGTCGAGCGCAGCCTTGGCATCGGCGAGGCGGGCCGCACCCTCGGCGACTCCCGCCAGCGCGCCGCCGCCGGGCGTCAGCGCCTGCGAGCCCTCGATGCCATAGACGGCGAACGACACCGCACCCTCGCTGCGGGCGTAGGTGGCGGTGGCCGCCTGGTCGGCCTGCACCAGCAACGGACCGCCGCCGCCTGCGCGCACCGTGGCGCGGCCAGCGGTATCGAAGCTGGCCGAGACATCGGTCAGCGCCGCCATCGAATCGAGCAGCCGGTCGCGCTCGTCGAGCAACGCGGCCTGCGCGCTGCCGCCCTGTGCGGTGCGGCCGAGCGAGGCGTTGACCTTGGCGAGGCTCGCGCTGAGCGTGTTGAGATCGGCGACCGCCGCCTCGGCGGTGCCGTCGAGATCGGCGGTCGCGCCGTCGATCGCGCTGGCGGTCGCGGTAAAGCTGTGGGCGAGCGTGGCTGCCGCCTGCAGGAAGGTCGCGCGCGGTGCACTGGCCGACGGATCGGCGGCGAGCGCGGTCGCGGCGTTGAAGAAGGCGGTCATCCGCTCGTCGAGCTTGTTGCCGGTGAGCGCGCTTTCGATCCGGTCGAGCCAGACGATCCCCGCCTCGCTGCGCGCCAGGTCGGACCCGGCGGCGCGCACTTCGGCGTTGCGCAGGTCGCTGCCGGTGCGGGTCACGCCACTGACGGTGACGCCGAGGCCGTTGAGCGTGCGGCCCGAGGCATCGCCCGGCGCCGCGACCTCACGCGTCGATGCGACGCGGCGCGAATAGCCGGCGGTCCCGGCATTCGCGATATTCTCCGACGTCGTGGTCAGCGCGGTCTGGTAGGCGCGAACCCCGCTGGCGCCGATCGAGAGCATGTCGGTCATGGCGTATTACCCTTGTCGACGTCGGCGACCGGGGTCCCCTCGACGCTGCCCGCTTTCGCGAGAAATTCGGTCATCGCCTTGCCGATCCCCATCGGCGTGTGCGCGGCCATATTCTCTGCGAGCTTCTGGTCCTGCATGTCGCGGAACTGGTCGAGCGCCTGGCTTTCGAACAGGCTGTCGGCCAGCTTCGCCTTGCGCATCGACGACAGCATCATCTTGGTGAAGATCGCCTCGAACTTCTCGCCCGCCGCGTCCAGATTGTCGCGCGTGCCAAGGCGCGCGGTATCCGTGGATACGCTGCCGGTCAGCTTGAGCGATACGGGGGCGGGGAGCTGGGTCACAGGACGATCAGCTCCGCCTTGAGCGCGCCCGCCTGCTTCAGCGCTTCGAGGATCGCGACCAGGTCGGCGGGCGACGCGCCGATCGCGTTCACTGCCTTGACCACATCGGCCAGCTTGGGACCCGGATCCATCAGGAACATCGGTCGCTTCTCCTCTTCGACGCCGACGCCGCTCTGCTGTTCGACCCGGGTCTCGCCCTGGCTGAACGGCAGCGGCTGCACGACCCGCTGGGATTCATCAATACGAACGGTAAGTTTACCATGGGTTACCGCGGCGGGGCTGACCCGCACGGCCGAGTTGATCACCACTGTGCCGGTGCGCGCGTTAACGATTACCTTGGCCGCAGCCTCGGCCGCGTCGACGTTGAGATTCTCGATCTCGCTCATGATCTGGGCGCGGACATCGGCGCCCTGCGGCGCGGTGACCGCGACCGACACGGCGTCGATCGCGCGCGCCGTGCCGAAGCCGAAACGACCGTTGATCGCATCGGCGACGCGCTGCGCCGTGGTGAAATCGGCGCGGGCGAGATTATAGGTCAGCGTCGGCGCGGTGGCGAAGCCGGTTTCGACGGCACGCTCGACCGTCGCACCCTCGGGAATGCGGCCGGACGAGGGGATGTTCACGACGATCTTCGACCCGTCTGCACCCTCTGCGCCCAGTCCGCCGACGGCGAGGTTGCCCTGCGCCATCGCGTAGATCTGGCCATCGGCACCCAGCATCGGGGTCAGCACCAGCGTCCCGCCGCGCAAGGATTTGGCCTTGCCCATCGACGATACGGTGATGTCGAGCTTCTGCCCCGGCTTGGCAAAGGCGGGCAGCTCGGCGGTGACGAGCACCACGGCGGCGTTCTTGAGCGCCGGATTGACCCCGGGCGGGAGCGCCAGGCCGAAGCGCGCGGTGACGCCCTTCATCGACTGGACGGTATATTCCAGATTGTCGTCGCCCGTGCCCGGCAGGCCGACGACGATGCCGTATCCGGTCAGCTGGTTGGTGCGGATGCCCTGGAAATTGCCGAGATCCTTGATCCGCTCGGCCGCGACGGGCTGGGCGAGGATCAGGGTGGCGAGCAGGGCGAGGAGAAAGCGGATCATGGGACGCATCCTCAGAACGGGCTGATCGACTGGAAGAAGCGGCTGAGCCACCCCTGGCGCGCGGCGCGGGCGACATCGCCCTTGCCAGTATAGGCGATGCGGGCATCGGCGACGCGCGTCGATGCGATGCGGTTGTTCGCGTCGATATCGGTGGGGCGGATGATCCCCTTGATCTGCACGAACTCGTCGCCGCGGTTGAGCGTCACGCGCTTCTGACCCTGCACCAGCATCGTCCCGTTGGGCAGGACCGCGGCGACGGTCACGCTGATCTCACCCGACAGCGCGTTGGACTGGTCGGCGGCGCCGGTGCCCTTGAACCCGCGCTTGCCGCTGATGCTCGCGTCGCTCTGGCTGAACAGGCTGAGCGCGCCGGTGGTCGGCGGGGTCAACGAAAAGCCGCCGCCGCTGTCGAGATCGGTGCTTGCCGACTTGGACGCGCTGGTCCGCTCGACCAGCACGATCGTCACCGGATCGCCGACGCGGCGCGCGCGCGTCCCTTCGTGCAGCGCGGCATAGCCTTCGCTCACCTGAAAGATCGATCCGTTGGCGGCGGGCGGCGGCGCGACCGGCGCGGGGAGGGTGACGGTGAAGTCCTCCGCCGGCTGCTTCTTCCCGAACAGCTTCGCATCGACCGGCTGCGCGGCGAAGGCGCAGGCGGCGGTGGCGGCGATGAGGGAGAGCGAGCGCATCGGGCGGGCCTCAGACATTCTGGTTGATGTACTGGAGCATCTCGTCGCTCGCCGAGATCATCTTGGAATTGACCTCGTACGCGCGCTGGGTCTCGATCATGTCGACCAGTTCCTCGACAACATTGACGTTCGATCCTTCGAGCATGCCCTGACGGATGTTGCCGCGCCCGTCCTGCCCGGCGATCCCTAGATTGACCGCGCCGCTCGCTGCCGTTTCGACCAGGTAATTGTCGCCGATCGCCTGCAGCCCCGCGCTATTGGGAAAGGCCGCGATCTGGATCTGGCCGACCTGGCTCGCCTCGGTCTGGCCCGAGACGGTCGCGCTGACCGTGCCGTCGCTGCCGACGGTGATCGAGGTCGCGCCCTCGGGAATCGTGATGCCGGGCATCACCTGATAGCCCTCGCTCGTCACCAGCATGCCTTCGGGCGAGCGCGCGAAATTGCCGGCGCGGGTATAGCCGAGCTGGCCGCCGGGCATCTGCACCTGGAAATAGCCATTGCCGTCGAGCGCCATGTCGAGCGCATTGCCGGTGGTTTGCATCGCACCCTGGGTGTCGATCCGCGCGGTGCCCTGAATGCGCACACCGGTGCCGAGATTGGTGCCGGTGGCGTATTTGGTCTCTGCCGTGCTCGCGGCGCCCGGGGCGGTGACGACCTGATAGGCCAAAGCCTCGAAGCTCGCCCGGTCGCGCTTGTAGCCGGTGGTGTTCACGTTCGCGAGGTTGTTCGAGATCACCCGCATGCGCATGTCCTGAGCGTCAAGCCCGGTGCGCGCGATGTGCATTGCTGCTGAACCCATGGGTCTAGTCCTTCTCTGAAATTCTTAGCTGACGCGCATGAGCGAGGCGGAGCTCTCGTCCATCGCCTTGGCGTCGCGGAGCAGGTTCGCCTGCACCTCGTAGCTGCGCTGATTCTCGATCATGTCGACCAGCGCTTGCGTCAGGTTGACGTTCGATCCTTCGAGCGCGCCGGACATCACGGTCGCGTCCAGATCCTGCGGCAGCGCCCCGCCGCCGCGGACGTGGAGCAGATTGTCCAGTCCCTTGACGGTGGTGCTGCCCGCATCGCTGACCAGCTTGATCTGATCGATGATCTGCGGCGGCTGCGTCGGATCGGCGCCGGGCGGGACGATCGACAGCGTGCCGTCGCTCGCGATCATGATCTTGTCGTGCGGCGGCACGGTGATGGGGCCCCCCGACCCCATCACCGGGAAACCGTCGCCGGTTTCCAAGACGCCACTCGGCGCGACGCGCAGGTCGCCGCGCCGTGTGTATGCTTCGCTGCCATCGGTCGCCTGCACCGCGAGCCAGCCTTCGCCGGTGATCGCGATGTCCAGCCCGCGGCCGGTCTGCGTGATCGCACCCGCGCGCCGGTCCATGTCGACGACCGTTTCGGCGCTGGGCTGGCGGCTGTCATGGCCGTCGCCCTGCACCATCAGGCGTTCGAAATTGATGCGATCGGCGCGGTAGCCGATGGTCGAGGCATTCGCGATGTTGTTCGCGATCGTCGCCTGTGCCTGCATCTGACCTTTCAGGCCGGACAGGGCGGTGTAGACGAGTCTATCCATCGCGAATGCCTCCTAACCTACTGAAATCAGCTGCGGATGTTGAAGATGGTCTGGGAGATTTGGCTCGCGGTATCGAGCGCCTTGGCATTCGCCTGGAAGTTGCGCTGTGCCGCGATCAGGCCGACCAGTTCCTCGGTGATGTCGACGTTCGAGCGCTCGATCGCGCCCGCCATCAGGCCGCCAAAGCCGTTGACGCCCGGCTCGCCGAGGCGCGGCTCGCCCGACAGGCCGGTGGCGGCCCACGTCGAGTTGCCGAGCTGGCGCAGGCCCGAGGGGTTGGAGAAGTTGGCGAGCGCCACCTTGCCCAGTGCCAGGCTGTCGCCATTGGAGAAGCTGGCGCGGACGATGCCGTCCTCGCCCACCGTCACGCCGTCGAGCTGGCCCACCGCCTTGCCGTCCTGGCTGCGGCCATTGACGCTGAACGGTGCGCCGAGCTGCGTGGTCGCAGTGCCGAAATCGAGCGCGATCGTCTGTTCGGTCGTGCTCGACCCCACGGTGAACGGGGCGAACTGGGTCGGCGCGGTTGGATTGGTCAGTGCGCCGCTGGCGTCGAAGGTCAGCGTCACCGGCTGCGGGTTGGCCGCATCGGTGCCGAGCTGCTTGTCGCCGACAAAGGTATAGACCGACCAGGTCGACGGCGCGTCGGTCGTCTCGCGCACGAAATAGCTGGTCATGGTCAGCGGGTTGCCGCTGGCGTCATAGATCGTGGTCTGGGTCGAATTGTTGTAGGTGCCCGGATCGAAGCGATCGAACGCATAGGGCGTTTCCGGGCCGAAGCGCGATGCCTGCGACGGGACCGACGAATAGGCCGAGAGGTTGAGCGACAGCGCGACATTCTCGGTCGCCTCCGGCACGCCACTGGTCTGCGGCAGGCGCAGGTTCACGGTCGAGCCGAGGCCGGTCGCGACCACCGCGCCCGATCCGTCGACGGGATAGACCTGAAGATAGCCGCCCTGCGAGTCGGTGACGTAGCGGTTGCTGTCGACCAGAAAGCTGCCGTTGCGGGTGAAGTTGACGCCCGCCGCATCGAGGCTCGGCTTGACCGCGAAGAAGCCGTCGCCGGCCACCGCGATGTCCAGGCTCGAGGCCGATTGCTGCATGCCGCCCTGCCCGAATTGCTGGCGGATCGCCTTCACCACGGTGCCCGACCCGATCATCTGGTTCGGGTTGAGCGACACGCTCGACGCGATCACGTCGGCAAATTCGGTGCGGCTCTTCTTGAACCCGTTGGTCGAAACGTTTGCCAGATTATGGCTGATGGTCGACATGTCGGTCTGCGCCGCCTGAAGACCCGAGAGCGAGGTGTAGAAGGACATCGATTAGGCTCCTGTTTGGACTCAGCCGATCTGGCGGATCGCGGTGGTGGACACCTGGCCGATGCCAGGCAGGGTAAGGACGGGATTGCCGTCGCGGCCCATCGCGACCGAGGTCACGGGGGCCCAGACGAGCGGCTTGGCGGTGACGGCGGCTCCATCGGCATCGCGCGCGGCGACGCGGATGGTGAAGGGGCCATCGCCGACCGGTTCGCCGGTGTCGGTGGTGCCGTCCCATTCGAATTCGGTGCGACCCGCCGGCGCGGCGCCCAGCGACACGCTCTTGAGGATCTCGCCGTTCGGCCCCTCGATCACGACATTGACCTCGGCGGCGTCGGCACCCAGTTCGATCATCCCGGCGAGCGAGCCGTCGGTGCGGGGATAGGCGACATTGCCCTCGGTCAGCACGGTGCGGCCGACCCAGCTCACCATGTCGGTGGTGCTGGTCGCGCCGAGCTTGGCGGCGATCGCCTGCAGCGTCGTGTTCATCTCGCTGATCCCGGCCAGCGACGAGAATTGCGCCATCTGCGCAACCATCTGGGTATTGTCGACCGGATCGAACGGGTCCTGGTTCTTCATCTGCGCGGTCATCAGCGTCAGGAAGTCGGCCTGATCCATCGCCGACGACCCCAGCCCGCTGGTGTTCGTCTGATTGGTCGTGCCGGTGCGGCCGATGCCGAGATTGCTCAGCGTCGTATCGAAAGCGGTCATCAGCTGCGTCCCAGGTTGAGCGTCTGGGTGATCAGCGTCTTGGCCGTCTGCATCACTTCGACATTGTTCTGATAGGTGCGGGCGGTCTCCATCATGTCGACCAGCTCGCGCGTTTCATCGACCGCGCTTTCCCAGACATTGCCGTCCTTGTCGGCCATCGGGTTGCCCGGGTCGTAGCGCTTGGTCGGTGCCTCGCCCGCCGCGACGACGCTTTCGACGTCGACCGTCGCCATGCCGCTCGCCGCATCGAAATGGGTGCGGAAGACGGGCTTCATCGTGCGATAGGCTTCGCCCGGATTGGACGCGACCTGCCCGACATTGGCGAGGTTGGAGGCGGTGGTGTTCATCCGCACGAGCTGCGCCGACATGGCGCGACCCGCGACCTGGAAGATGGAAAGCGGCTGGTCGGACATGGCTTATTCTCCCTTCAGCGCGCGCTTGAGCGTGTCGATGCGGCCGTTGAGGAATGCGAGCGTCGTCTGATAGGCGACGGCATTCTCGGCAAACGCAGTCTGTTCGGTGGCGAGCTCGACGGTATTGCCGTCGAGGCTGGGCTGCAGCGGAACGCGATACTTGGTCGCGCTGCCGATCGGATCGGTACCCGCCATGCCGGGGGTTTCGATCGCATTCAGTGCCTCGCGAAAGTCGATGTCCTTCGCCTTGAAGCCCGGGGTCGATGCGTTCGCGATGTTCGACGCGAGCACGCCCATGCGCTGCGACCGCACCTGAAGCGCCGCGCCGTGCACCCCGAAGAGACTGTTGCTGCCCATATGAACGGTCCTCATGCCAATGTTCGGACACTTCCTAGCAATGGGCGTGCCAGTTTGCGGGGAGCGGGCCGGAATCGCCGCAATTGCCGGTTCTGACGGTGCGGGCGGCAAGGATTTGCCGGGCGGCGGCAGCGGATTTGCCGCTTTTGCCGGGCGCGCGTGCCCTTGGCGGGGTTTCCCTCCCAGCAGGCGAATTGGCCCGGCGTTTGCAAAGAGGTCGCGCATGAATAGTGCCGCACCCGCCGACCTTGCCGCGCTGGCCCCGCTCGACGCCTCCGTGCTGCTCGACCCGCTGGCGCTCGCCATCGTGCTCGGCGGAACGGCGGCCAGCGTCGTGCTGCGCCATCGGCTGGCCGATGTCGGGCGCGGGCTGGTTGCGCTCAAAACGCTGCTGCGCCGCCCATTCGACCCAGCGCCGCTGATCGCGCAGGCCGAGGCACTCGAACGCATTGCCAAGCGCCACGGGCTGATCGCACTCGACCGGTCGGTGATCGATGATCCCGACATGGCCGCAGCCGTCGCCGCCGCAGTCGATGGCGCGACCCCGTCGGAGATCGAGGCGATCGTCCGCGACCGCGCCGCATCGCGCGCCGAACGCCACCGCGCTGTAATCGAACTGTGGAGCGGGGTGGCCGAGGCTGCGCCCGCCATGGGGCTCATCGGCACGATCCTCGGCCTGGTCCGCATGTTCGCGGCGATGGATAATCCCGACCGGATCGGCGCGGCGATGGCGGTGGCGTTGCTTGCCACGCTTTATGGCGCGCTGCTCGCCAACCTCGTCGCCATGCCGATCGTTGCGCGGCTCAAGCGCCTCGCGCGCGTCGAAGCGACCGAACGGCTGCGGCTGGCGGCACCGCTGGCGCGCCTCGCCACGCTGGAGCGCGCGCGCAAGCGGGATATCGCCGCATGAGCGCCGTGCTCACTCCGGACGGCTGGGACGAGATTTCCCCCGCGCGGTCGGTGTGGCTCATCACCCTCGCCGATCTCGCGCTGCTGCTGATCGGCTTCTTCGTCCTGCTGCAGGCGCATCGCGAGGCAGATCGCGCGCGCTTGCTCGCCGGGCTGCGCAGCGGCTTCGGGGTCGAAGCACCGGCGCCGATCGACCCAATGGCGGTCGCCCGCGCGCGGGTCGACGGCTATGCCCCGGGCAGTGCCGATGCTGACCTCGCCGCCACGATTGCCTGGGCCCGCGATGCCGCACGCGACAAACGTACGGTCATCACCATCACCGGATCGACCGCGCCGACCGGCGATGTCGATTCCGCCAGCGGCAGCGCCGCCATCCTCGCCGCCGATCGCGCGCGCGCCGTCGCAGCGGCTTTGGTCTCACGGGGCGCCGTGTCTCCCGACCGCCTGATCCTCCGCGTCGCGCCCGGCCAGCGCCGGGCCGTGACCCTCTCCGTCGGCTTTGCCGGCGATCCTGCATTTCAAGCTGGAGATCCGCAATGATCGCACTCCTGATCGCCCTGTCCGGTCCGACCGCGACATTCCAGTCGACCGAGACGCTTGACCAACTGGTCGAACGCTTCGCCGGTGCCCCGATCGGGGCCGAGGGCGGCGCGCGCGCGGCTGTCGACAAACGGCTCAAGCTCGCCGCGTGCGACGCGCCGCAGCTCAGCTGGCGCTCGCCGGCCGAGGATGCGGTGGTGATCCGGTGCCAGGGGCCGCAGCAATGGCGCGTGTTCGTGCCGATCAACGCCCTGCCCAAGGCTGCGCCCACCGCCGCCACGCCCGCTCCGGTCGCGGCCAAGGTCGAATTCGCGATTCGCCGCGGCGATCCGGTGATGCTGGAGGCCGGTGCCGCCGGTTTCTCGATCACGCGCGAGGGGCTGGCGATGGGCGATGCGGCGGTCGGTGGCCGCGTGCTGGTCAAGACCGACGACAAGCGCCCGCCGGTTGCGGCCATCGCGCTCGCCCCCGGTCGCGCCAAGTTGCCCGGTTTCGGGGATTGATCGCGCGGCGGCAGAAAAATTCGCCGCCGCTGCATTTTTTCCTAAAGCTCCCCGTCAAAGCGTCGTTTTTGCGGTTGTCCGCAGAAAAAGGGTCGCAGACATGGTGGATCCAGTCGGCTTCAAGCCTGCATCTTTTGCCCCCCGGCTCACGCCGGTGGCCGCCGCCGCGCCCGTAGCGCGCGTGGAGGATGCGACCGAAATGGCGACGACCAGCGCTGCTGCGTCGCTGACCAAGACTGCCGCTGCCAGCGCGCCGGTCGATGCCGAGCGGGTCGCGCGGATCAAGAAGGCGATTGCCGACGGCAATTTCCCGCTGGTCCCTTCGACCATCGCCGACCGGCTGCTCGCGCTCAAGCTGCAATGGAATCCGAATGACCAGGCATGACGCCCTGATCCGCGTGATCGAGGCGCTGCACGCCGAAATCGCCGCGCTGAAGGCAAACGATGTCGCCGCACTTGAACGCGCGACGCGCGACAAGCTGATCGGGATCGAGGCGGTGGGGGCCGCCAATGACGACGATCCCGCGCTGTCGGGCGAGCTCAAGGCGCTGGCCGAGGAAGCGCACCGGCTGAACGAAAGCTGCCGCATCTATGTCAACCTGATGGCTGCCAATGTGCGGCGGCGGCTGACGGCACTGACCGGCAATGATTTGCCGTCCTACCGGTCGGCAATTGCCGGTGGTTACGGCTGAGCACGCATCTTAGCGCCTAAATCGCTTTCTCGCAGGAACTGGCATGCCTTTTGCTGATCTCCCCGAACCCAAGGGGATGAGAAGCAAGGCCTATGACCGTACCTTCGATCGGAGCCAGGACGCACGTCACCACGGCGATCGCGACGGCGAGCCAGAAGACCGGCATCGACTTCAACTATCTGCTCGGCCAGGCACAGGTCGAAAGCGGCATGCGCGCCGATGCGCGTGCACGGACGTCCAGCGCGACGGGCCTCTATCAGTTCATCGAACAAAGCTGGCTCGGCGTGATCAAGGATCATGGCGAGAAGCACGGTCTGGGCTGGGCGGCGGACAGCATCCGCCAGACCGCCACTGGCCGCTACACCGTATCCGATCCGGCGACGCGCCAGGCGATCCTGTCGCTGCGCAACGATCCGCAGGCCGCGTCGCTGATGGCGGCCGAACATGCCAGCGACAACAAGGACGCGCTGGAAGCATCTTTGGGGCGCGAGGCGACCGGCACCGACCTCTACATGGCGCATTTCCTGGGGCTTGGCGGCGCGCGCAAATTCCTGCGCGCGATGGATGCCGATCCGACGCGCGGCGCGGCGAGCCTGTTTCCCGCCGCCGCGCGCGCCAACCGCAACATCTTCTATGCCGCCGACGGATCGCAGCGTTCGCTGGGGCAGATTTATGAGCGCTTTGCCGGAAAGCTCGATCGCGGGGCTGCTGCAGTCGGCGCGACCGGTGCCGCATCGGGCAGCCTCGACGCCCGCTTCCAGACGCTCGTCGCGTCGCTCGGCGAGGACGTCGAGGTGGTGCTGGGCAACGAAGCGGTCGGGCAGGATCGCGGCTGGCTGACCACGCTCGACCGGCTCGAAAGCGCCGGGCGCCTCAAGGCATCGGCGCTGCCGACCGTCAATCCGCTGCGCCCGACGCCGGAAACGGCGCGGCTTGCCTATCTCATGCTCGCGCAGATGGGGGCCTGACCCGCAATGAACGCAGCTTCGCTCAAGGGCGGCATCCTTCCGGGCTTGCGCAGCTTCGCGCTGCCGATCGCGATCCTCGTGCTCGTCGCGATGATGGTCGTGCCGGTGCCGACCTTCCTGCTCGACGCCTTCTTCATCATGAACATCATCATCAGCCTTGCCGTGCTGATGGTGGCGCTCAATGCGCAAAAGCCGCTCGATTTCTCCGCCTTCCCGACCGTGCTGCTGTTCGCGACGCTGTTCCGCCTCGGTCTCAACGTCGCCTCGACCCGCGTCGTGCTGGGTCACGGCCATGAGGGCGAGGCGGCGGCCGGCCACGTGATCGAGGCGTTCGGGACGTTCATGATCGGCGGCGATTACATCGTCGGCCTGTTCGTGTTCGCGATCCTGATCATCATCAACATGATCGTGGTGACCAAGGGTGCAGGGCGCGTGTCCGAAGTGTCGGCGCGCTTCACCCTCGATGCCTTGCCGGGCAAGCAGATGGCGATCGACGCCGATCTCAACGCCGGCCTGATCACGCCGGACGAAGCCAAGGCGCGCCGGATCGAGGTGTCGACCGAGGCCGATTTCTACGGCGCAATGGACGGTTCGTCCAAGTTCGTGAAGGGCGACGCGGTCGCCGGCCTGCTGATCCTGTTCATCAACATCATCGGCGGCATGATCCTCGGCCCGATCAGCCATGGCCTGACGCTCGGCGAGGCGGCGCAGACCTATGTCCTGCTCGCCATCGGCGATGCGCTGGTCGCGCAGATCCCGGCGCTGCTCCTGTCGATCGCCGCAGCCGCGATCGTCACCCGGGTCAGCGCGGACAAGGACCAGGACCTGACCGGCCAGATCAGCAGCCAGTTCGGCAGCCATCGGACCTGGACCCCGGTCGCGGTCATCACCGCGCTGCTCGGCCTGCTGCCCGGCATGCCCGCCTTCATCATCCTGCCCGCCGCCGCCGGATCGGGCTTCATGGCGTGGAAAATGTGGCAGGCGAGCAAGCTGCCGCCGCCCCCCGCTGCGGTCGAGGCGGCCGAGCCGGTCGATCCCGCGCGCATCGGCTGGGACGAGGTCACCGACAATATGCAGGTGATGATCGACATCGGCTATGGCCTGGTGCCGCTGGTCGACGAACGCCGCGGCGGCGCGCTGATGGGCCGCATCACCGGCGTGCGGCGTCAGCTGTCGAAGGAGCTCGGCTTCGTCGTGCCGCAGGTGCGCGTGCGCGACGACATCAACATGGCCCCCTATGCCTATCGCATCGTCGTTGGCGGCGTGGTGATCGGCGAGGACAGCGTCTCACCCGACGAGATGCTGGCGCTCGACACTGGGCAAGCGGTCGGCAAGCTGCCGGGAAAGCCCGCCAAGGACCCGACCTTCGGGCTCGACGCGATCTGGATCTCGCCGGCCGACGCCGATGCCGCGACCGGGCAAGGCTGGCTGGTGGTCGATCCGGGCACGGTGATGGCGACGCATCTCAACCAGGCGCTGATCCAGAATGCCTCCGATCTGCTCGGCCCGGACGAGGTGCAGGCGCTGCTCGACGGCCTGCGCGAACGCGCGGCGCAGCTGGTCGCCTCGCTCTCGCCCAACCCGCTGCCGATCACGACGCTGACTCAGGTGCTGCGCGGGCTGCTGGCGGAAAACATCCCACTCAAGGAATTCCGCCGCATCGCCGCCGCAATCGCGCTTGCCGCGCAAAAGACCGCCGACGCCGACGAGATTATCGAGCTGATCCGCCCAGAGCTCGGCCCGCTGATCATCCAGCGGCTGTGCGGCGTGCGCGAACCGCTGCGGGTGATGACGCTGGAGGGCCAGCTCGAGGCGCTGCTGGGTCAGGCGATCCGCTCCGACCCGTCGAAGCGCCACACGATCGAACCCGACCTTGGCCGCCGTATCGTCGATGCGCTGCAGCGCGCCGCCCAGCCGCTCGTCGCCGAGGCCAAGCCGTTCGCGCTGGTGGTCCAGCCGACGATCCGCATCGCAATCCGCAAACTCGTCCGCACCGTCCTGCCCGACACCCCGGTGATGAGCTTCTTTGAAGTGCCGGAGGACAAGTCGGTCGAGGTCGTCGCCGTGATCGGCGCACCGGAGGCACTTGCCGCATGACTTATCAGCCAAGCCCCAATGAGTTCGCCATCACCTATGATCGCCGTGGCGATACGCGGCGCGACATGGACGCGCTGGTGCGCAAGCATATGCCGCTGGTCCGCCGGCTCGCTTGGCATGTCCATGGGTCGATGAGCACGCTGATCGATGTCGAGGATCTGGTGCAGATCGGGCTGGTCGCGCTGGTCGAGGCGGCGGCGAGTTTCGAGGATCGCGGGCTGGTCAGCTTCGACCAGTATCTTCACACCCGCGTGCGCGGCGCGATGATCGACGAGTTGCGGCGGCAGGCGACGCTGACGCGCGGCGCGATGAAGCGGCGGCGTGCCTATCAGGATGCCGTGACCGCGCTCGCCGCCGATGGCGCGCGGCCCGACGAGGCGGCGGTCGCGTCGAAGCTCGGCGTGACCGTCGAGAAGCTGCGCAGCGACTATGCCAGCGCGGAGGCGGTGCGGTTCGATTCGATCGACGATGTCTATTCGGACGAAGGCCCGTGGTTCATGTCCGACGCGCCGGACGCCTTCGATCAGGTCGCCGACGCCGACCAGCGCGAGGCGCTGATCGAAGCGATCGCAGAGCTGCCCGAAAAGGAGCAGCTGGTGATTCAGCTCTATTATGTCGAGGAACTCAACCTCGAGGAAATCGGCCAGGTGATCGGCGTCGGCGCCGCCCGCGTCTGCCAGATCAAGAAAAGCGCGCACGACCGGCTGAAAAAGGGGCTGATGCGGCGATTGGGGTGATGCGCTTTTTGCGAGACAGTCGCGACTGGCGTGCTACGCAAGCGGGGTGCGTCGTCATCTCTATCTGATCGCCGGGTTCCTGTGCCTTGGCCTCGCGGTGATCGGGGCGGTGCTGCCGGTGATGCCCACGACGGTGTTCGTGATCATGGCCGCCTATTGTTTTGCGCGCAGCTCGCCCGCGCTCGAACGCCGCTTGCTCGAACATCCGCGCTTCGGCCCGCACCTCGCGCGGTGGCGCGCAAACGGCGCGGTCAGCCGCAGCGGCAAGATTGCCGCGAGCATTGCCTTTGCGGTCAGCATCGCGCTGACCTTCGCGCTGACCGCCATGCCCTGGCCGCTGATCCCGATCGGCGCGGCGGTCGTGATCGGCGGTTGGCTCTGGACTCGGCCCGAAGCCTGACGCCTTGCCCTCGGCGTCCCCGTCGTTAGGGTCGCGCGATCAGCTAGAGGGGTTTCCATGAAGCGTATCTTCGCCGCCGCATTGCTTTGCACCGCGCTCGCCGCGCCGGCCTTTGCCCAGACCGCCGCGCCCGCGCCGGTCACCAGCGCCGCGCCGGCGACCGACTGGACGGTGAAGCCCGAATGGATTTCGGCGCATCTCCGCTTCCTCGCCGGACCGGAGCTGCAGGGGCGCGGCAGCGCGACGCGCGACGAGGCGATTGCCGCGGCGTACGTGGCGGCGCGCTTTCAGGGCTATGGGCTGCAGCCTGCGCCGGGCAGTGATTCCTATGTGCAGAAGATCAAGGTGATCCGCCCCCGGCTGGACGGCGCGCCGACACTGACCGTCGCTGGGAAAGCGGTGAAGGGCGCGACGCTGATCCTGGGCGGTGCCGACAGCGTGACGGGCAGTGCGACCCCCTATGCCGGAGACGACGCTGCCGCGCTACCCGCGGGCGAGATCGTGTTCGTGGCGAGCGCGAAAATCTCGCCTTCCGCAGCGATCCGGGCCGCGCGCAGCAAGGGCGCGAAACTGCTCGTCCTGCGCGCGAGCGAGGCGACGGCGAAATTGTGGGAACAGATCGGCAAGCAGCCGCGCCTGACCGCCTACCTCCACGGCCAGCCGCCAAAGGACGGGCTGTCGGTGATCGTCCTCCCCGCCAAGGCGTTCGACATGGCTGCGAAGGCGGCGGGCAAGCCGGTCGCGATGCAGGTCAACCTGATCCGCGACGCGGTCGAGACGACCAACGCCATCGGCTATTTGCCCGGCACCGATCCCAAGGCGGGGGTGATCCTGCTCGCGGCGCATGTCGACCATCTCGGCGTCCAGCCCGACGGGACGGTGATGTATGGCGCGAACGACGATGCCTCGGGCGTCGCCGCGGTGCTCGAACTCGCCCATGCACTGAGCAGCGGCAAGCGGCACAAGCGCGGCATCCTGTTCGCGGCGTTCGGGGCGGAGGAGATGGGCGGCTTCGGATCGCGCGCCTTCGCCGCTGCGCCGCCGGTGCCGCTGGGCGACATCGTCGCCAACCTCGCGTTCGAGATGATCGGCGCGCAGGATCCCAAACTGCCCGCGGGCACGATGATGATGACCGGGTTCGAACGCTCGACGCTCGGCCCCGCGCTGGTCAAGCGCGGCGCACTGGTGGCGAAGGACCCCTACCCCGAGCAGAACTTCTTCGCGCGATCCGACAACTACCAGCTCGCGCTGCGCGGGGTGGTCGCGCACACCATTTCCGGCTGGGCAGTGACGCCAACCTATCACTCGCCGCAGGACACCATCGCCAATCTCGACGTCCCGTTCATGACCCGCGCAGTCCAGTCGCTGATCGGCCCGGTGCGCTGGCTCGCCGATGGCGACTACCGCCCCGACTGGACCCCGGGCGGCAAGCCGGGGGAGTAGGAGGCCGCTATAATCCTCCCCCGCCAGAGGGAGGTGTCGCCGAAGGCGGCGGAGGGGGCGGACGGCGGTGCGCTGTCGCCTCTTGCCGTCGTGCTTCCTCCCCCTCCGTCACGCTGCGCGTGCCACCTCCCCCTGGCGGGGGAGGA
>NZ_LSJM01000435.1 GCF_001557215.1 Sphingomonas sp. CCH9-E2
GCTCAATGCCGGGCGGCGGAAGACAAAAGACTGCCGCCGCCAGCCAGATCACGGCAGCATCAGCCCCGCCAGCGCCGCACTCAGCAGGTTCGCGAGGCTGCCCGCGAGCAGCGCCTTGACCCCGAGCTTGGCGATCATCGGGCGCTGATTCGGCGCAAGGCTGCCGGTCGCGGCCATCTGGATCGCGATCGAGCTGAAATTGGCGAAGCCGCACAGCGCGAAGGTGATGATCGCGGTGCTGCGCGGGCTCAGCCCCTGGGTGTCGCCGAGGTTGAGGAAGGCGACGAATTCGTTGAGCACCATCTTGGTGCCGAACAGCCCGCCGGCCGCCGCCGTCTCGTTCCACGGAATGCCGACCAGGAACATGACCGGTGCGAACGCGGTGCCGATGATCCCCTGGAAGGTCAGCTCGGGATAGCCGAACAGGCCGCCGACCGCGCCGAGCAGGCCGTTGGCGAGCGCGACCAGCGCGACGAACGCCAGCACCATCGCGCCGACCGCGACCGCGATCTTGACGCCGGTCTGCGCACCCATTGCCGCGGCCATGATGATGTTGGCGGCGCGCTCCTCGTCCACCTCATTCTCGACCGCGCGGATCACCGCTTCCTCGCCATCGACCAGCGTGTCCTCGAGCGGCAGTTCATCCTGCTTCGCGACGGGTTCGTCGGGCATCATGATCTTGGCCATCAGCAAGCCGCCCGGCGCAGCCATGAAGCTGGCGGCGAGCAGATACTGGATGTTGATCCCCATCGCGGCATAGGCGGCGAGGATCGTCCCCGCGACGCCCGCCATGCCGACCGACATGATCGCGAACAGCTGCGACGGGGTGAGGCTGGCGAGATAGGGGCGGATCACCAGCGGCGATTCGCTCTGGCCGACGAAGATGTTCGCGGCCGAACACAGCGATTCGACCTTGCTGACCCCGGTCACCTTCTCGATCGCGCCGCCGATCCAGCGGACCAGGAACTGCATGATCTTGAGATGATAGAGCACCGAGACCAGCGCGGCGAAGAAGATGATGACCGGCAGCGCGGCGATCGCGAAGCTCTGGCCGCCGACCTCGGGCCGGGCGAGCGGGCCGAAGATGAAGTCGGTGCCCGCCTGGGCATAGCCGAGCAGCGCCGAAACGCCCTTTGCCATCGTCTCGATCGCGTGGCGACCGGCGGGGACGTATAGGACGAGGAAGGCGATCCCGGCCTGCAGTGCAAAGGCCGGGCCGACGACCCGCAGCCGAATCGCGCGCTTGTTCGAGGAGAGCAGGAAGGCGATCGCGAGAATCGCGACGATGCCGAGAATGCCGATCGGAAGATTGTTCAACTAAAAGACCCCTTCGTGCCGCGTCTTGCGCGCAGCGTTCGGGACCGCACCATAGCGTGCGTTTCGGTCGCCGCTAGGTGCTTCCGTATCGCGTGAAACCGCGTTACGCAGCGCAATGACTTCACCGGCTCCGCTGACGCGCTCGCTCTTCGTCCTTTCCATCTTTTACGGCGGCATGGTCTGCATTGCGGGCGTGCTGGGTAACAAGCAGGTGGCACTGGGGCCGCTGGCGGTGGAGGCGGGGATCTTCGCCTTCCTGCTGCTCGTCGCGGTGTCGAGCGCGATCGCCGAACTCCACGGCCGCGCGACCGCGAACCAGCTGGTGCGGTTCGGCTTTATCCCGCTGCTCGCGTCGATGCTGCTGTCCTGGCTGGTCTGGGCGCTGCCCGCTTCGCCCAAGATGGGGCCGGAATATCGCGACGCGATCCAGCTGATACTGGGGACCACATGGCGCATCTGGGGCGCGGGGATCGTCGCCTATGGCGTGTCGCAGACGCTGAACGTCACCATCTTCAGCGCGATGCGCGGGGGTGAAGGGTCCAAGATGCTGTGGTTGCGCGCCGGGGTTGCGGGCATTCTCAGCCAGATCGTCGATACGCTGATCTTCATCACCCTCGCCTTTTACGGCGAGTTCCCGATCGGCCCGCTGCTGGTCGGCCAGCTGATTTCGAAGATCACGCTGTCGGCGCTGCTGGTGCCGGTGTTGATCTATGCCTTTGTCGCACTCGGGCGTCGGCTGGACCGGGCGTGAGCCCTCGCTATTCCTCCCCTGTAAGGGAAGGTGGCAGCATGCAGTGCTGACGGAGGGGTGTCGCGCTATCGTGAGCGGGACACCCCTCCACCACGCCTTCGGCGCGGTCCCCCTCCCCTTCCAGGGGAGGAATTTCCGTCACGCCCGCGCCTTGGTCCGCAGCGACTGGCAATAGCCGATGGTGATCGCGAGGCCGACGATGATCGCACCGCCACCGACGAACACCGCCGTCTGGATCGGCAGCACCGCGAACGCCCCGGCATAGATCAGCCCGCTGATCACCAGCGACCAGCCGCCGACGCGGTGCACCTTGCGCGCGAGTTCGCTGGAGACGAAGCGCTTGGGCATCATGTTGCCGAACCACGCGACCATCAGGCCGGTCGCGCCCAGCACGATGCGGGTGACCGTATCCTGATCGACAACTCCGGCACTGCGCGCCGAACTCAGGCCCAATGCCAGCACGACGATGCCGACGCCCCAGGCGAGGCTGACCTTGGTTTCGCTGTTCATCATGCACGCTCCTTGTCGGGCGCGGACGATCCACTACCCCCGAATGAATCGACAAAGCCCAGCAGCGCTTCTTCCAGCACCGAGAGCTTCAAATGGTAGATTACCGACTTCCCCGCCTTTTCGGCGTGGACGAGGTCGGCATCCTTGAGCACCGCGAAATGCGCCGACATGGTCGGTTTCGACACGTCGAACTGATCGCTCAGGTCACCCGCGCTCATCGGCCCCTTGCGCAGCAATTGCAGCACGCGGCGGCGAGTGGGATCGGACAATGCCTTGAAGACCATGCTCATGATTCGTTATTTAGCTAATTATCGAATTGAGTCAAGCGACGCACCGCTTTGCCAGCGGCGCAAGTGCGGCTAAGGGCGCGGCATGACCGATCACGCACCCGATCCCGCGATGCTGGCCAAGGCCGAGACGCTGACCGACGCGCTGCCCTATATGCAGCGCTACAAGGGCAAGACGTTCGTCGTGAAATATGGCGGCCACGCGATGGGCGATCCCGAACTGGCGCGCGATTTTGCCGAGGATGTGGTGCTGCTGAAAGCCGTCGGTATCAATCCGGTGGTGGTGCATGGCGGCGGGCCGCAGATCGGGTCGATGCTCAAGCGGCTCGGCGTCGAATCGCAGTTCGTCGGCGGCTTGCGCGTCACCGATGCCGAAACCGCGCGCATCGCGGAAATGGTGCTGGCCGGATCGATCAACAAGGAAATCGTCAGCTGGATCAGCGCGGCGGGTGGCAAGGCGCTGGGCATTTCGGGCAAGGATTCAGGGCTGGTCACCGCGCGCAAGGTGCAGCGCGATGCCGCCGATCCGCTGCAGGGGATCGAGCGCCATGTCGATCTGGGATTCGTCGGTGAGCCGGTGGCGGTCGACGCATCGGTGCTGACCACGCTGAGCGAACAGGGCTTCATCCCGGTGATCGCGCCGATCGCGCTGGGCGCGGACGGCCATACCTATAACATCAACGCCGACACCATGGCGGGGGCGATCGCGGGAGCGCTGGGGGCCGCGCGCTTCTTCCTGCTGACCGATGTTCCGGGCGTGCTCGACAAGGACAAGCAGCTGCTGACCGACCTCGACCCCGGGCGCATCCTGGCGCTGAAGGCCGATGGCACGATCAGCGGGGGGATGATCCCCAAGGTCGAGACCTGCGTCGCCGCGGTCGATGCCGGGGTGGACGCCGCCGTCATCCTCGACGGGCGGATCCCGCATGCCATGCTGCTCGAAATCTTCACGACGCAGGGCGCGGGTACCTTGGTCCACCGCTGAGCCGTATTATATAGCTACCACAGTTGCCGATAGCCGCCATTTTCCTCTAGAAATATGGCACAACACCGGAGGCCCGATTGGACCCGTTTCTGAACATGCTCTTCGGGATCGTGCAGATCCTGCTCAACGCGCTGTGGTGGGTCATCGTCATCCAGGCGGTGCTGTCGATCCTGATCTCGTTCAACGTGATCAACACCTATAATGATTTCGTCAGCGCACTGTGGCGTGGTCTGAACACGCTGACCGAGCCGATCTATCGCCCGATCCGCCGCATCCTGCCCGATACCGGCCCGATGGATTTCGCGCCGTTCGTGGTGCTGATCCTGATCGCGATCATCAACTATGCGGTGATCCCCAACCTCGCCATGGCGCTCGCCAGCTCGGCGGCGTGAGCCTGCCCTGGCGCGAAGCGCCGCCGGGCCTGATCATCGCGGTGCGCGCGACCCCGCGCGCGTCGAAAAGCGTGTTGCTCGCCGGGACGCCAGAGCATTTCGCCGCGCGCATCGCCGCGCCGCCGGTCGAGGGCGCGGCCAATGCGGCACTCATCGAACTGGTCGCCAAGACGTTCGGGGTGGCAAGGCGCGACGTGACGCTGATCGCCGGGGACACGGCGCGGGTGAAGCGCCTGTCGATCGCGGGCGATCCCGAGAGACTGGCGGGAATCGCCGCAGCGCTCTATGGGGCCGGGCATGAGCGCTGAGATTATCGACGGTAAGGCATTCGCCGCAAACCTGCGCGCCCGGGTGGGCGAGGCTGCGGCGGCATTCGAGGCGCAGGCGGGCCGCAAGGCTGGCCTCGCGGTGGTACTGGTCGGCGACGACCCTGCCTCGGCCGTCTATGTCCGCAGCAAGGGCAAGGCGACAGTCGCCGCCAATATGGCCAGCTTCGAACATCGCCTGCCCGCCGACACGACCCAGGATACGCTGATCGCCCTGGTGCGCCAGTTGAACGCCGATGCGGCAGTCGATGGCATCCTCGTCCAGCTGCCCCTGCCCCGCCATCTCGACGAGCAGGCGGTGGTCGCGGCGATCGATCCGAACAAGGATGTCGACGGGCTGACCCCGGTCAGCGCAGGCCGCCTGGCGCTCGGCATCGACGGGCTGGTGCCATGCACTCCGCTCGGCAGCCTGATGCTGCTGCAGGATCAGATCGGCGACTTGTCCGGACTCGACGCGATCGTGATCGGACGCTCGATCCTGGTCGGCAAGCCGATGGCGGCACTGCTGACCGCCGCCAATTGCACCGTCACCCTCGCCCATTCGCGCACCCGCGACCTGGCGCACCATGTCAGCCGCGCCGATATCGTCGTCGCGGCAGTGGGTCGGGCAGGCTTCGTCAAGGGCGAGTGGCTCAAGCCCGGCGCGACCGTCATCGATGTCGGCATCAACCGGGTCGAGGGCGCACTGGTCGGCGATGTCGAATTCGACAGCGCCGCATCGGTCGCGGGCGCGATCACTCCGGTGCCGGGCGGCGTCGGGCCGATGACCATCGCCTGCCTGCTGCGCAACACGTTGGTCGCAGCGTATCGCAACGCCGATATCGACTTCGACGCGAGCGTGCTGTGATCGCGCTGGCCCTGCTTCTCGCGATGCAGGGCCCGAGCGCGGTCGACGCCGAGCGCGCGTTCAACCGGATGGCGCAGACGCAGGGGCAATGGACCGCGTTCCGCGCCTTTGCCACCGACGACGCGGTGATGTTCCTGCCCCAGCCGTCGAATGCGCAGGCGTTCCTGAAGGACCGCAAGGAACCCGTCATCGCGGTGCAATGGTGGCCGGCGGAAAGCTATGTCGCGTGCGATGGCTCGACGGCGGTCAACACCGGCCCCTGGGTCCGGCCCGGCGGATCGGGCTATTTCACCACCGTCTGGCACCGTCAGGGCGATGGCGGTTGGAAGTGGAGCTATGACGCGGGCGACGCGCTGGCCACGCCGCGCGCACTGCCCGAGCCGCCAAAAGTCCGCCGCGCGGCATGCGGCGGCAAGCCCGTCCCGCCTGCCCATGCGCGCGGCGAGCGCAGCGGCGGCGGTGCCTCGCCCGACGGCACGCTGATCTGGCGCTGGGAAGTCGATGCCGATGATGCGCGGCGGTTCACCGCATCGCTATGGAACGGGAGCCGGTACGAACCCGTAGTCCAGGATCGCGTCGCAGCGCCCGCCGACTGATCGCAGCCGGACGCGCATTCGTCGCAATGCAGCAAATTCTCCCTTGTGACGTTGTATCATAGCACCTAAGAGAGCGTGCAAATCAGTTCAGGGAAATTGCGTCGCCATGAAATTCAGCACGATCCTGCTCGCCACGAGCATCCTCGCCGCCCCCGCCCTTGCCCAGACCAGCGACCATGCCGAGCGTGACCGTTCGAGCCGCAATCCGGTGCATGGCGAGGCGACCGAGGAAGTGGTGATCAGCGCGCCCGGCGTCGAACGCCTCGACCTGCTGGCGGGCACGTCGGTGGTCACCGGCGACGAGCTGGTGCGCGACATTCGCGGCCAGATCGGCGATTCGCTGACCCAGGTTCCGGGCGTGTCGGCGACCTCGTTCAGCCCGGGCGCGTCGCGTCCCGTGCTGCGCGGCTTCCAGGGTGAGCGCGTGCGCGTGCTGACCGACGGCCTCGGCACGCTCGATGCATCGAACACCTCGACCGACCACGCCGTGTCGATCGAGCCGTTGACCGCCGAGCGGATCGAAGTGCTGCGCGGCCCTGCCGTGCTGCTGTTCGGCAGCCAGGCGATCGGCGGCGCGGTCAACGTGCTCGACCGCCGCATCCCGCGCGCGGTGCCGGCAAACGGTTTCCATGTCGACGCGATCGGCGCCTATGGCTCGGCCGCGGACGAGCGCGGCGGCGGCGCGGCGGTGGACTTCGCGATCACGCCGCAGATCGTCGCGCATATCGATGGCAGCTATCGCAAGAGCGAGGATCTGCGCGTTGGCGGCTATGTGCTGAGCGCTCCACTGCGCGCCGAACAGCTCGAGATCGCCGAAGAGGAAACCGCTGAAGGCCATCTCGACGAAGCAGCCGAGGCGCTGGAAAATGCCAACCGCCGCGGGCGCCTGCCCAATAGCGGCACGCGCACCTATTCGGTGGGCGGCGGTGTCGCGCTGATCAACGATGGCGGCAGCCTCGGCTTCTCCGCCGGCTATTACGACACGCGCTACGGCGTCCCGACGCGGCCCGGTGCGCATCATGACCATGGCGCTGGCGGCGGTGCCCCGGCACCGCACGAGGAAGAGGGCGATGTCACGATCGGCCTGCAGCAGTTCCGCGCCGATATGCGCGGCGAGGTCAAGATCGGCGGCGGACTGGTCGACGCGCTGCGCGTCCGGGTCGGCTATTCGGACTATGAACATACCGAGTTCGAAGGCGACGAGGTCGGCACCGTCTTTTACAATGAAGGCTTTGAAGGCCGGCTCGAACTGGTTCAGGCGAATCGCAACGGCTGGCGCGGGGTGACCGGATTCCAGGCCTTTACCCGCAACTTCAACGCCGTCGGTGCCGAAGCGTTCGTGCCCAAGAACGTCACCGACCAATATGGCCTGTTCACGCTTCAGGAAGTCGATCTCGGCGCGATCGGGCTGGAGGGCGCGCTGCGCTACGAGCACACGCGCGTGCGCTCGAACACCGTCAAGCTCGACCTGGTCGAGGATGGCCCGACCGGTCCGTTCGACCGGCGCTTCGACGCCTTTTCGGGCGCGCTCGGCCTGTCCTATTCGGTCGCACCGGAGGTGAAGGTCGGATTCAACGTGTCGCGCGCCGTCCGCGCACCCTCGGCCGAGGAACTCTTCTCCAACGGCCCGCACGTCGCGACCCAGGCCTATGAAGTCGGCAACCCCAATTTCCGCACCGAAAAGAGCTGGGGCGGCGAAGTCTATGCGCGCGGCGTCGCGGGGCCGGTGCGGTTCCAGATCACGGGCTATGCCAACTGGTTCGACGATTACATCTATGAGGTCGCAACCGGCGACGAGATCGACGAACTGCCGGTGTTCCAGTTCTTCCAGACCGATGCCCGGTATCTGGGCGTCGAAGGCGAAGTCTCCGCGACGTTCATCGATGGCGGCGAAGGTGGCTTCTCGCTCGGCGGCAATGTGGTCGCGGACTATGTGAATGCCGAGCTGGGCGATGGCAGCGCGGTCCCGCGCATCCCGCCCTTCCGCGTGCTCGCCGGCATCGACGCCAGCAAGGGTGCGTTCGGGGGCCGAGTCGAGGTCGAGCATGCGATCCGCCAGACCCGCGTCGCCGCGTTCGAGACCGAAACCCCCGCCTTCACGCTCGTCAACGCGTCGCTCACCTGGCACCCGCTGGGTGAACAGCGCGAGACCGCGATCATCCTGTCGGCAAACAACATCTTCGACGTCGACGCGCGCCGCCACGCCAGCTTCACCAAGGATTTCGTGCCGCTCCCCGGCCGCGACATCCGCGTGTCGGCGCGGCTGAGCTTCTGATCAAATGTGCCGCCCCGGCGCAGGCCGGGGCCGCCAGGTTTGAGCGGATTTCTTCGCCACTTGGCGGCCCCGGCCTGCGCCGGGGCGACGGGCTATATCTCCGGCAGCGCCCAGTCGATCGCGCCGCGCCCATTTGCCTTAAGAAACGCATTGGCCTGTGAGAACGGGCGCGAGCCGAAGAACCCGCCATGCGCCGACAGCGGCGAGGGGTGGACCGATTTCAGCACCAGATGGCGCGGATCGACCGATGCGGCCTTCTTCTGCGCATGGCTGCCCCACAGCATGAACACCACCGGATCGGCCAGCGCGTTGACCTGTGCCACCACCGCGTCGGTGAACCGCTCCCACCCGCGCCCCTTGTGCGACGCCGCCAGCCCCATCTCGACCGTCAGGCAATTGTTGAGCAACAGCACGCCCTGCTTCGCCCAATGCTCCAGAAAGCCGTGCTTCGGCGGATCGATGCCAAGATCGCTTTTCAGCTCCTTGTAGATGTTCACCAAGCTCGGCGGCACCTTCACCCCGGGCTGGACCGAGAAGCACAGGCCATGCGCCTGCCCCTCGCCATGATAGGGGTCCTGCCCGAGGATCACGACGCGGACGCTTTCGGGCGGGGTCAGGTCGAGCGCGCGGAACCAGTCGCTGCCCTTGGGGAAGATCCGCTTCCCCGCCGCCTTCTCGGCCAGCAGGAACGCGCGCAGATCGGCCATATAGGGGCTGTCGAACTCGCGCTGAAGCGGGGCGAGCCAGCTTGGGTGCAGCTTTACGGTCATGCACCGGGACTGGGCGAATCCAACCAGCTGTGTCAATCGAGCGTGATGCACATGACCCACGCCGCCGACGCCCCCGCCGCGCCGCAGATCGACTTCGCCCAGTTCCTCGCGGTCGATATCCGTATCGGCACGATCCTCGCCGCCGAACCCTTCCCGGAAGCGCGCAAACCAGCGTTCAAGCTGACCATCGACTTCGGCCCCGCGATCGGGGTCAAGCGCTCCTCGGCGCAGATCACCGAGCATTACACGCTGGACGACCTGCCCGGGCGACAGGTCGCCGCAGTGGTCAACTTCCCCCCGCGCCAGATCGGCCCGATGATGTCGGAAGTGCTGACGCTCGGCTTCCCCGATGCGGAGGGGAAGGTGATGCTGTTCCACCCGAGCGTGCCGGTGCCGAATGGCGGACGGCTATTCTAACGCGCGACCGCCTGCCGGAAATCGGGATCTTCGAGCAGCTTTTCGACCAGCTGCGAATAGAGCGCGACATATTCGCGCTCCGCGGCGTCGATCGCGACCGCACCGATGAACGACGAGTTCCAGCTCGCCTCGACCCGCAGCGTCTTGTCCATCCGCACCGCGCCATTTTCGGTGACGCGGAACCGGGCGGCGAGTGCGCCGGTTGCCTGACCGATCTTCGGGTTCGCCGAGTTTTCGACCAGCTCCGCCGAAATGGTGAAGCGTGCATTCGGATCGAGCTTGCCCGCCAGCCGCAGTTGCTCGGCCAGCGTCTCGCCGAGATAGGCAGCGAACGAGGTCTTGTTGGGCGGCAACAGGCGCGCGGCGCGCAGGCCGACGGCGCGATCCGACGCCGGCGACAGGCCGGGGCCGATCCGGAACGCGCCGATGGCGAGCGGCGGAATCTGCGGCGCGCTGGCCGCGCGCACGGCCCGCGGCGACGCGGACGGCGGGGCAGCGGTGGCGCTGCACCCCGCCAGCGCTGCGCTCAGCCCCGTTAGCAGCAGGATGCGGCGGTTCATGCGCCGGGCTGGGCCGGTGCGGCGGCGGCCGGATCGGTCGGCACGGTGCCAGCGAAGGCCGGGTCCAGCGCGAGCTGATTCACCGCGTGCCCGATGCCCTGACGGACGATGGTCTCGATCCCGATTACCGCGTTCTTGACCTGGAGCAGCTCCGGACCAGGCACCTCTTTGGTGCCCATCGTCAGCCAAAGGCCATGTGTTACCTCACGCCGGATCGGCGTCGCGCCGGCGGCGGCATTATATTCGGCGACGATCAAATAACCGTCCCGGACCACCGTCTTGGCCAGGCCGAAGGTCAGGCCGGTGACGAACCCCTTCCCCGCCGCATCCTTCTGCACGATATTGTCCATCGTGATTGCGAGCATCGCGCCGCCCTCGACCGGCGTTTCCAGCACTTCCGAAAAGGCGCCGGATTCGCGGACCAGCTTGAACACCTGCTCCTTCACATACTTGGTCGCCTTGGGATTGGCTTTCTGGTCGGTGGTGAACTGGAAGATGAGCTGGACCGGGCGCGGCTTTTCGACCTTGGCGCGCTGCTCGGCGGTCAGTTCGCCCAGCTTGCTTTCGATATAATATTTGGCCGCTTGCGCCGGCGCGGCGATGATCATGGCGATAGCCAGCGTCGCGCCAATGAGCGCGCGCAGAAGTGCGAGCAACATAGAATCCCCCCTGGTTGGATCACAAGTCTGCTGGGCCGGATCGCGCAAGGCAAGATGGTTTCAGCGTCGGATACGCCGTAAAGGCGGCTGCTCTAGCCGTTCACTGCGATCTCATGCTTTGCTCATGACGCTCACCGGCCAGCAGGACGACATGGTGCCGCCAGATCAGGAGAGGCACATGACCGACGACCGCCCGCAGCCGCAAGCTTCGCCAAGCGAAAAACCCTCAACGACGATCTTCGACCGGATCCACCGGTCGCCACGAATCCCCGACCGTTACGCGGATCGCCGCGCGGTCAGCAGATAGTTGAGCGCCGTATCGTCGCTCAGATGAAACCCCGCGCCGGGCGAGAAGCTGAGCCCGCGCAGGTCGGATACGGCCATCCCGGCATCCTCGAGCAGGGCGGTCAGCTCCTCCGGCGTCAGGAACTTGGCGTGATCGTGCGTGCCGCGCGGGATCATGCCCAGCCCCTCACCCACCGTGATCATCGCCAGCCGCGATAGCGGGGTGCGGTTGGGGGTCGACAGGATCATCAGCCCGCCCGGCGCCAGCGCCGCGACCAGGCCGCGCACGAACGCCGCCGGATCGGCGACATGCTCGATCACCTCCATCGATGTGACGAGGTCGAACCGGCGACCCGCGACCTGCGTCTCGAACTCGCCCGCGCGATAGTCGATCGCCAGGCCCGCCGCTTCGGCATGCGCGCGCGCTGCGCCGATATTCTCGGGCGCCGCGTCCACGCCCGTCACCTGCGCGCCCATCCGCGCCAGCGGCTCGCACAACAGCCCCGCGCCGCAGCCGACATCGAGCGCCGTCCGGCCCTTGAGCGGCGCGAAATCGCGCGGGTCGCTGCCCCAATGCGCGTCGATCGCCTCACGGATGTAGCGCAGCCGCACCGGGTTTAGCCGGTGGAGCATCGCCGACTCGCCCTTCGGATTCCACCAGTCCGCCGCCAGCCGACCGAAATGTTCAGCTTCACGCGGGTCAATCGTTGCTTTGCTTGTCATCGCCATCCCCCCCTCTTATCAGCGCGCCCACAGCTTCCCAACCGGGACTTTGGGGGACAGGTTCAGATGGCGCGTATCGTGATGAAGTTCGGCGGCACGTCGATGGCCGGGATCGAGCGGATTCGCAACGTCGCCGCGCGCGTGAAGCGCGAGTGGGAGGCGGGCAATCAGGTCGCGGTCGTCGTCTCCGCGATGGCGGGCGAGACCGACCGGCTGGTCGGCTTCTGCAAGGAAGCCTCGCCGCTCTATGACCTGCGCGAATATGATGTCGTCGTCGCGTCGGGCGAGCAGGTGACCAGCGGCCTGCTGGCGATCACGCTGCAGGCGATGGGGGTGCCGGCGCGCAGCTGGCTCGGCTGGCAGCTGCCGATCCATACCAGCAGCGCGCATGCCAGCGCGCGGATCAACACGATCGATACCGATGCGCTCAACGCCAGCCTGGCGGACGGCCATGTCGCGGTGATCCCGGGGTTCCAGGGTCTGGCCGAAGACAATCGCGTGACCACGCTGGGTCGCGGTGGATCGGATACCAGCGCGGTCGCGGTCGCGGCGGCGATGAAGGCGGACCGGTGCGACATCTATACCGATGTCGACGGCGTCTACACCACCGACCCGCGCATCGTCCCGCGCGCGCGCAAGCTGACCAAGGTCACTTATGAAGAGATGCTGGAGCTGGCGAGCGTCGGGGCGAAGGTGCTCCAGACCCGCTCAGTCGGGCTGGCGATGAAGGAGGGGGTGCGGGTGCGCGTCCTTTCCTCGTTCGAAGACACGCATGACGACGAAGGCCATCGCGGCACGCTGATCGTCGGCGAAGAGGAGATCAACGACGTGGAACGGCAGCTCATCACCGGCATCGCCGCCGACAAGAACGAAGCCAAGGTGACGCTCACCAACGTCCCCGACCGCCCCGGCGCGGTGGCGCACATCTTCGGCCCGCTGGCCGAAGGCGGAATCAATGTCGACATGATCGTCCAGAATATCGCGCATGCGACTGGGTCGACCGACGTCACCTTCACCGTGCCGCGCGCCGAACTCGCCCGCGCGCTTGACCTGCTGCAAAAGGCGAAGGGGCCGATCGGCTATGACGAGCTGATCCACGATACCAAGATCGCCAAGGTCAGCGTCGTCGGCGTGGGCATGCGCAGCCATGCCGGCGTTGCGGCGACGATGTTCGATACGCTGGGCGCGCGCCGCATCAACATCCTCGCCATCACGACGAGCGAGATCAAGGTGTCGGTGCTGATCCACGAGGACGAGACCGAACTCGCCGTCCGCGTGCTCCACACCGCCTATGGGCTCGATGCGCCGGAGGCAGACGCCGCCTGAGCTGGCTCAGCGCGGCGTGAGCGTTGCTGCGACGCCATAATGGTCTGACGGGAATTCCCCGCTCACCGCATCGGCAAAGCGGCGGGCGTCGCTGACTTCGAACGCGCGCGGATCGGCGAAGATATGGTCGATCACCCGCGCCTTGTGCCCGCGCGCAACCACCAGCGTCGTGTCTACCGTCCCCGGCGTCAGCGCCGGCTCAAGCCCCCGGATCGCAATCGGCGCGAGCGCGGCCTCGTCGAGCGGGGCGTTGAAGTCGCCCATCAGTACCAAAGGCACATCGTCGGTCGGCAGCCAGCCGAGCAGGCCGTTGACCTGCTGCGCACGCACCGGTCCGGCGTCAGGCTGGTGGGCCAGGTGCGTGTTGACGATGTCGACCAGCCGCCCGTCGCTGCGCACCCGCACGCGCAGCGCGGTGCGATAGTCGTTGAACGGCTCCAGCTTGATCGTCGCAGTCTCGACCACCGGCAGGCGGGTCAGGATCGCATTGCCATAGCGATTGGCCGCGCCGACGGGAGAGGTCGACATGAACTCGACGCGATAGCCACCCAGCGCGGCGGCGATCGTCTCGGCCTGATTGGGCAGGTTCTTCTTCGCATCCTGCAGCACTTCCTGAAGGCCGATGACGTCGGCATCGGCAGCCCGCAGCGCATCGACGATCAGCTTGAGCCGCAGCGGCCAGTTGCCCGCGTCGTGCCAGATGTTGAACG
>NZ_LSJM01000436.1:0-20000 GCF_001557215.1 Sphingomonas sp. CCH9-E2
TTGCGCAGGCCGTGACAGGTCGAACATTCCATGCCCGCCACGCCCATCCCGCCCGGCCCGCGCTCGACCGGGGGCATGTGGAAGCGCATGTCGTCCCCCTGCAACGGACTGTCGGTGCGCGGGTGACAGTTGATGCAGCGTGGATGCGTCAGCACCTTGCCCATCTCGGTAAAGATCGCCGCCGATCGCACTGCGGGATCGGAAATACTCGCAAACGCCGCGACCGGCTTCAGCCCGACCGGCGCCGCCGACTGGCTCGACGCCACCACCGCAGCGGGCAGCGCGACAGCGGCCAGGCCGAGCGCGATCAGGCCGTAACGTTGCACGCTCATGCATTGTCTCCATGCGCGAAGGGCAGGCGGCGCACCGCCTTGCCGGTCAGCTTGCGCCAGGCATTGGCGACCGCCGGGGCAATCGGCGGCAGTCCCGGCTCACCTACCCCGCTCGGCTTTTCGGTCGAGGGGATAATCGCCACCTCGACATCCGGCATCTCGCCGATCCGCAGCGAGCGATAGCTGTCGAAATTGGTCTGCTGGACCACGCCGCCCTCACCCAGGGTCAGTTCGGCATAGAGCGCATGGCCCAGGCCATAGCCGATGCCGCCCTCCATCTGCGCGCGGATGATGTCGGGGTTGATCGCGATGCCGCAATCGACCGCGCACCACACTTTGTGCACCTTGGGCAGGCCGTCCGGCCCCTTCGACACTTCGGCAACCTGCGCCACGAAACTGTCGAAGCTTTCGTGCACCGCAATGCCCTTGGCCCGGCCCTTCTTCGCGGGCTTGCCGAACGCCGCCATCTCCGCAACCTTGGCCAGCACCGCCTTGGCGCGCTCGTGCTTGAGCAGGTCCATTCGCCCCGCGACCAGATCCTTGCCGCCCAGTTCGAGCAGCTCGTCGATCATCGTTTCCTTGACGAACGCAGTGTGGGTGTGGCCGACCGACCGCCACCACAGCACGGGCACGCCGCCCTTCATCAGATGCTGACCCAGCCGGAAATCGCCGATCTTGTACTGGTTGGTGTCGCTTGCACCCTCGACCATGTTGCCGTCGATGCCGTCGCGGATGCCCATCGCCTCGAACGGGGTATCCTTCATGATCGACTTGGCGGCGCACACCTGATCCCAGCCGCTGATCGCGCCAGTCGCATCGACACCAGCGCGCACGCGGTGCACCGTCATCGGGCGGTAGAAGCCGCCGGTCAGGTCGTTCTCGCGGCTCGCCACCACCTTGACCGGCGCGGCAAAGCCATAGGCACGCGCGCATGCCGCCGCCTCGGTCGCATCGAACATCACCGGCGTCGCGCGGCGACCGAAGCTGCCCCCGGCGAAGTGCTGGACCAGTTCGCTCTGGTCGAACGGCACGCCCGCGACACCGCACATCGCACCCATCTCGCCGACCTGGAACTGGCTGCCGGCATGGACCGATATCCCTGCGCCCTTCTTCTCGATGACATAATCCATCGTTTCCATCGGCGCATGGGCGAGGAACGGGAAGTAATAGGTGGCATCGATCGTCTTGGCCGCACGCGCGAGCGCGGCAGCGGCATCGCCCGCTGCCTCGACCTGCTTGCCCGGCGTGCGGGCGGCGGCGCTATATTCGGCGAACATCTGATCCGACGATCGCGTCTCCGCCTTCGTCATATCCCAGTCGACCTCCAGCGCCGCAGCGCCGCGCTGCGCGGTCCAGGTGTCGCGGGCATAGACCGCCACTCCCGTCGGGATCGGCTTGACGTCGAGCACGCCGGGGATCGCGCGCGCCGCACCATCCTCGACCTTCTTGACGGTCGCGCCGAACGCGGGCGGGCGGCGCACGGCGGCGTGCACCATGCCGGGCAGGCGCACGTCCTGGGTAAACACCGCCGACCCGTCGCTCTTGGCCTTGCTGTCGACCTTCGACACATGCTTGCCGATATAGACATAGCGGTCCGGGGTCTTCGGCACCGGCTTTTGCGGCACTGGCAGCTTTGCCGCATCCTCGACCAGTTCACCGAAGTGCGCCTTGCGGCTCCCGGCGCTGACCACGCCCTGCGCGATGGAGATCGCGCCCGGCGCGACGCCCCACCGCTTTGCCGCGGCCTCGACCAGCATCGCGCGCGCCGCCGCGCCCGCCATGCGCATCTGGTCCCAGCTTTCGCGCATCGCGGTCGATCCGCCGACGCCCATCGTGCCGAACATGAGGTTCTTGTAGAGCGGGTCATTGGCCGGGGCAAAGACGACGCTGACCTGATCCCAGGCGGCGTCAAGCTCATCGGCGATGATCGTTGCGACGCCGGTCGCCGGCCCCTGGCCGAACTCGACATGCTTGGCGATGATCGTCACGCGGCTGTCGCTGCCGATGCGCACGAACGCATTGGGGGCGAGCGTCGCGGCCGCCGCCTGTGCCTTTGCCGCCTTGCCCGGCAGCGTTACCCCGATGGTGAGCGCGGCACTTCCGGTTAGGAAGGCGCGGCGGTTCGCTACGGCGTTCATGCCTTTGCTCCCTTCACGCCAGCCGCATCCTTGATCGCCTGGCGGATGCGGACATAGGTGGCACAGCGGCAGATGTTGCCCGCCATCGCCGCGTCGATATCGGCATCGGTCGGCTTGGGCTTGGCGGTGAGCAGGCCGATCGCCGACATCACCTGCCCCGACTGGCAGAAACCGCATTGCGGCACGTCGATCTGGACCCAGGCGGCCTTGACCGCATCGGCGACCTTGCCGCTCGCCCCCTCGATCGTCGTCACGCTCTTGCCCGCGACCATGCCGACCGGGGTGACGCACGAGCGCCGGTTCTTCCCGTCGAGATGCACGGTGCACGCGCCGCATTGCGCGACGCCGCAGCCATATTTGGTGCCGGTGAGGCCCAGATGGTCGCGCAACACCCACAGCAACGGCGTTTCGGGATCGCCATCGAAGCTTTGAGGTTTGCCATTCAATTGGAAGGTGGTGGCCATGCGTGCGCCTCCTGTCTGACACGCACGCTAAGCCACCACCGGCCGTTCGCGAAGTGAAATTATTTCACTCGCACACGGTTACTTGGCGACGAAGCGGACCGCCGCACCGCCGCCTGGACCCATCCACAGCGACAGATCATCGCCAGCCTTTACGCGCTTCTTCTCGATGACGATCGCATGGCGCTTGTCAGTGCGATAATCCGCCCCCTCGCCATCGCGATATATCTGCGCCTCATAGGTCTTGCCGGGGTCTAGGAAGTCGAGCTTCACTTGCGTCGTCCGCGCCGTGCCGTCGGTGACTGCACCCACGAACCACTCGCCGGTCCCCTTCGCCTTGCGCGCAACAGTGACATATTCACCGACCTCACCATTCAGCACGCGCGTGTCGGTCCAGTCGACCGCGACATCCTTGATGAACTGGAACGCGCCCGGATTTTTCGCGTAGTTTTCGGGCAGGTCGGCGGCCATCTGAATCGGCGAATAGAGCACGATGTACTGCGCCAGCTGCTTGGCCAGCGTCGACATGAACGGCGTGCCACCCTTGCCCTCCAGGCTCAGCACGCCCGGCGTGAAGTCGAACGGCCCGGCCAACATCCGCGTGAAGAACAGGTTGGCCTCATGCTCGGGCGGATTCTTGGGCTCGCCCCAGGCATTATACTCCTGCCCGCGCGCACCCTCACGGCTCACCCAATTGGGATAGGTGCGGCGCAGGCCGGTGTCCTTGATCGGCTCGTGCGGGTTGACCGCGACCTTGTACTTGGCCGCCGTCTTGACGATGTTGAGGTGGTGGCGCGACATATATTGCCCGTCATGCCATTCCTGCGTCATCCGGCCATCGGCCCAGATGCGGTCGATCTGCCCGGCATCGGTGACATAGCCGGTCTTCACCACCTCGATCCCGTTGTCGGCGGCATAGCGATAGGCGTCGTCGGACTGCGCCTCATACTGCCCCGCGCCGCCGCCGGTCTCGTGATGGCCAACAATGTGTACGCCCTTTTTCTTCGCATAGGCCGACAGCGCCGCCATATCGAACTGCGCCACCGGCTTGTCGAAGTCCCAGCCATCGCCATTGTCGAACCAGTTGCCGTCCCAGCCGACATTCCAGCCCTCGACCAGCACGCCACGGAACCCGTTCTTTGCGGCGAAGTCGATGTACCGCTTTACATTCTCCGTCTTCGCCCCCAGCCGCGCACCGGTGCCCCAGGTTGCGGTGTCGAGGTGCATTTCCCACCACACGCCGACATATTTGCTGGGCTTGAACCAGCTGACATCGCCCAACTTGTTGGGTTCGTTGAGGTTCAGCTCGAGCTGCGACATGTACAGCTTTGCCGCGCTGTCGGCGACGCGCAGCGTCCGCCACGGCGTGGTGAACGCGCCTTCGCGCACCACTGCCGCCCCCTGCGACGACGGCGACAGCGCCGCGCGGAAGCGCGTGCCCTCGACCCGGCGCAGCCACATTGCGGCATAATCGACCAGTGCCGCCTCATGGAACGCGACATGGGTGCCGTCGGCAAGCTTCATCGTCACCGGGGTATGCGCCTGGGTCATGCTGCTGACCGGCGTCTTGTTGTACGGATATTCGTAGCGGTTCCACTCGCCCGCCGGGGTCCACCAGGCGGTGCCGTCGCTCGCCAGCGCAAACTCGGTCAGTTCCTCGATGATCCGCGTCGGCTTGCCATTGGCCGGGGCGGGCAGTTCGTAGCGAAAGCCGAAGCCGTCATCGAACATGCGGAACACCACATCCATCACCCGACCGAGCGCGGTCGTTTCCTTCAGCCGCACGCGCAGCTGGGTGTGGCGGTCGCGCACGCTCTGCCATTCGCCCCAGGGCTGTTCCCAAGTCGAATCCGCGCTGGTCACGCTCTGGCTCTCAATCGCGAAGCCACGCTCCAGCTTGGGCGCGTCGCCGAGCATGAAGCCCATGCGCGACGGCTGGATCAGCGGCTTTCCGTTGCGCGTCACGCTGTAATAGGGACGCCCGTCGCCATCGGTGGTGACGGTGACGCGGATGCTGCCATCGGGCGAGGCGGCGGTCGCGCCGCCCGCCTTGGCGACCGTCGCCTGCGCGACATCCTGTGCCAGCGCCGGACTGGCCAGCGCCAGCAACGGCAGCGTCAACGCTGTCAGGGCCAAGGTTCCACGCATCGTACTCTCCTGTCGGTGACGCCGGATCGCGTCAGTCTGTATGTTCGAGGACCAGTCCCGAATAAGCGGGCAGCTCGCCCGGGGTCGCGCCGTTGACGGCGGCGATCACGCGAAGCCGGTCAGCGCGTTCGGGATGCCACGTCAGCGCGGCCTTGCCCAGATTGAACGCACAGGTTAGCCGCTGCCCCGACGCTTCACGGGTAAACACCAGCAGCGCATCGTCCGCTTCGACCACCGCCATCGCACCCTCACGCAGCGCCGGATTGGCGGCGCGCGTCGCGATCAGCCCGCGCGTCAGGTTGAGCAGCGACCCGTTCTCGGCGGTCTGACGATCGACCGCCAGCGCGGCATGGTCCGCGCCCACCGGCAACCACGGCTCGCCCGCACCGAAACCCAGATTCTCCGCCTCCGCCTGCCACGGCATCGGGGTGCGCACACCATCGCGACTCAGCGTCAGCGGCCAGTTGGCGATCGCCTCCGGGTCCTGCAGCTTCTCGAACGGGATCTCGACCTGGGTCAGCCCCAGCTCCTCGCCCTGGAACAGGATCGCATTGCCGCGCAGGCACAGCAGCAGCAGCATCTTCATCGCCGCGAACGCGCTGCGATGCTCGGGCTCGACCCAGCGCGACACGGCGCGCGGCGCATCGTGATTCTCGAACGCCCAGCTCGGCCAGCCGGTGCCGGGTTCGTCCGGCCAAGTCTCGACCGCCTTCTTCACCAGCGCCGGAGTCAGCTGCGGCGCATAGAGAAAGTCGAAGCCATAGGCGCTGTTGAGCCGCGTCGTGCCGCGGGTGAAAGCGTGCATCTCCGCCTCGGGCGTCGGGCCGCCCACCTCGGCTACGGTGAACGCGCCGCCATGTGCATCAGTCAGCGCGCGGTGCCGTTCGAGGAAGCGGACGATATCCGGGTGGCTCTGGTTATAGACATGGCTCTGGAAATCGAACGGGCGGGTGCGCGGGCGCCCATCGTCCGGCGCAGGCGGATTATCGCGCAATTGCGGATCGTGCATCGCGAAATTGATCGCATCGACGCGGAAGCCATCGACCCCGCGCTCCAGCCAGAATTGCGCCGCTGCCAGCGCGGCATCCTGCACCTCCGGGTTGTGGAGATTGAGGTCGGGCTGCTCACTCAGGAAATTGTGCAGATAATATTGCCCGCGCCGCGCGTCCCAGGTCCAGGCCGGGCCGCCGAACACCGATTGCCAGTTGGTCGGCGGCGATCCGTCCGCCTTGGCGTCCGCCCAGACATACCAGTCGGCGCGCGGGTTATCGCGGCTCGCCCGGCTTTCCTTGAACCAGGCGTGCTGGTCGGAGGTGTGCGAATAGACCTGATCGATAATGACCTTCAGCCCCAGCGCGTGCGCGCGCGCGATCAGCGCGTCGAAATCGGCCAGCGTCCCGAAAATGGGGTCGACGTCGCAATAGTCAGCGATGTCATAGCCGAAGTCGCGCATCGGCGAGGTGAAGAAGGGCGACAGCCAGATCGCGTCGACCCCGAGGCTCGCGACATGATCGAGCCGCGCAGTAATGCCGGGCAGGTCGCCGATCCCGTCGCCATTGGAGTCGGCAAAGCTGCGCGGATAGATCTGGTAGATGACCGCACCGCGCCACCAGTCCTGCTGCGGCTCCGCTGCGATCACAGGGGCAGCCTGGCTCACTTGGCGCCTCCGGTCGCAGCGCAGGCGACATAGCCGAATGCGGGCAATGTCACGGTCAGGCTGCCGGGCGCGGCGGCGCTGGCCGAGCAGTTGCCGACGATCGACGTGAACTGCGTCGAGCCGACACCGATCTCGACCTGCCGCGTGATCGGCTTGGCGCTGGTGTTGAACGCAACGACCACCTCGGCACCCGTGGTCGGGTCGAACCGTGACACCGCGAACAGGCCCGGCGTCTCGTCATAATTGCGCGTCACCTGCCGCCCGCGGCTCAGCGCCGGGGTCGCCTTGCGCGCCGCCGACAGCTTGGCGATTTCGGCATAGAGCGGATGGGTCATGTCGAAATTGGAGTCCGCGGTGGTCCTGGTCGTGCCGATCAGCTTGTTGTCATTGTACACCGCGACCTTGCTCGGGAACATGTCCTCGCGCGCGTCCTGATCATTGCCGTCGCCGAGGAACCCCTGCTCGTCACCCGAATAGACCGTCGGCACCCCGCGCAACAGCAGCAGCATCGCATGACCGAGCGTCACCCGCGCCAGCAGCTCGGCATCGCCCGCCTTGGGAAACGCCCTGCGCACATCGGTCGAAAAACGGCCGTGATCGTGGTTGGAGATGAAGGTCGGCAGCTGCAGCGCGGTCTTCGCCCCGCCTTCGTACAACGCGTCGCGATCGAACAAGGCGGCGAGCGTATCGGTGCCCTTCGCTCCAGCCACCGTCGCCTGCACCGCCGCGCGAAAGCCGAAATCGAGCACGCTGGGCAGCTGGTGCACGCGGGTGTGCAGCGCCAGGTCGCCGGCATCGCCCTCATTCGCGACTTCGCCGAAGATGTGGAAGTTCGGGATGCCCTTCGCCGCCGCGCGTTGCTGCATCGCCTTGGCGAACACCTGCCAGAATTCGGGATTCACGTGGCGCGCGGTATCGATGCGGAATCCGTCGATGCCGAACTGGTCGATCCAACCGCCATAAATGTCGATGAACCCCTGAACCACGCGCGGATTCTCGGTCATCAGATCGTCCAGCCCGACGAAATCGCCCATGGTCGAGCTTTCGTTGCGGAAGGTCGTGTTGCCGCGATTATGGTAGAAAATCGGGTCGTTGAGCCAGGCAGGCACCTTCACCGCCCTCTCGGCTTCGGGCAGGAACGGCGTATAGGCGTAATTGGGATCGGTCAGCTTCGCGAAATTCTCCGCGGTGCCGATGCCGTCACCGGCAAAGCCCGGATTGATGGCCTTGCCGGTGACGCCCCCTTTGCGCTGGTACGGATAGTCGGCGCGGCTGCGATAGTCGCACGCGCTGACCGGACATTCGCGATACTGGATCACGTCCGCCGTGTGATTGGTGATGATGTCGAGATAGACCTTGATCCCGCGGGCATGGGCGGCGTCGACGAACGCCTTCATCTCCGCATTCGTCCCGAAATGCGGGTCGACCTGGGTGAAATCGGTGATCCAGTATCCGTGATAGCCGGCGCTTTCCTGCCCCGGCCCGCCCTGAACGGGCTTGTTCTTGTAGATCGGCCCCAGCCAGATCGCGGTCGCGCCCAGCCCCTGGATGTAATCGAGCCGCGCGATCAGCCCTTTCAGGTCGCCGCCATGAAAGAACCCCTTGTGCGTCGGATCGAAGCCATGCGTCAGCCGGTCGCCCTTCAGCCCGCCCGTGTCGTTCGTCGGATCGCCATTCTCGAAGCGGTCGGGCAGCATGAAATACAGCACCTCCTGCTCCGCCGTCCGCTCGCGCAGCGACGGCTGCGGCGTCGGGGTCTGGGCCAGCACGGGGCTGGCAAGCGCGGTGGCGAGGATCAGCGGCAACAGCTTCATACGCGGGTCACTTCCTGGGGCTGGGTTTGCGGGGTCGCGACGAAGCGCGCGACGAAGTCATCATGGTCGGGCATGCGCGCGGCATCGCGGGCAAAGGCGGTGGCGACGGTCGACAGGAACTGGTCGAGCTGCGCGTCGTCGAGCTGATCGGCCAGCGGGTGCCAGCGCTCGGGGACGATCCCCTGCCCCACCATCACCTGCAGCCAGCCGGGGACGTCGAACAATTCCTCATGCTCGCGCACGATCCGGCCGTCGGTGCGGAACATCGCGATGCGGTTGGCGAGCGGCTCGGGCAGTTCCATTGTGCGCAGCGCATCCCAAAACGGCTCGCCGGTCCGGCCATTGGCGGTGTAGTGCAGGATCACGAAATCGCGAATCCGCTCGATCTCGACATCCGCCAGCCGGTTGAACGCATCGCGATCGGCGCTCGCCACCGGGCCGCTCGGCAGAAAGTCGAGCAGCCGGTTGATCCCGGTCTGAATGAGGTGGATCGAGGTCGATTCCAGCGGCTCGATAAACCCGGACGACAGCCCGATCGCCACGACATTGCGGTTCCAGAAGCGCTTCCGCTTGCCGGTGGTGAAGCGCAGCATGCGCGGTTCGGCCAGCGGCTCGCCGTCCAGATTGGCCATCAGCGTCGCGCTCGCCTCATCCTCGCTGATGTGGCGCGAGCAGAAGACATGGCCGTTGCCGGTGCGATGCTGCAGCGGGATGCGCCACTGCCATCCGGCGGTGCGCGCGGTCGAGCGGGTATAGGGGGTGAGCGGACGCACCCCGGCGCACGGCACCGCGACCGCGCGGTCGCATGGCAGCCAGTGGCTCCAATCCTCGTACCCCGTCGCCAGCGCGCCCTCGATCAACAGCCCGCGAAAGCCCGTACAGTCCACGAACAATTCGCCGTCGATCCGCTCGCCACCGGTCAAGGTCAGCGCAGCGACGTCGCCGCTCTCGCCGTCGCGCTCGGTGCTGCCGATCTTGCCCTCGACCCGCACCACGCCGCGGGCCTCGGCATAGCGGCGCAAAAATGCAGCATAGAGCCCCGCATCGAAATGATAGGCATAGGGCATCGGCGGCAAGGCACTGTCAGGCGCCCGATGCACATGCGCGAAGCGGTTGCCATAGGCAGCGACGGCGTTGAGCACATAGTCGCCCAGCGGCCCGGCCGTGCCCGCCGCGCGCCCGCGCAGCCAATAATGGTGAAAGGGCAACAACCCCAGCCCGCGCCCGACCAGCCCAAATGCGTGCATATAGCGATCGTCGAACCCGCCCCATCCGGCAAATTCGATGCCGAGCTTGTAGGTCCCCTGGGTCTCGCGCAGGAACTGCGCCTCGTCGATTCCCAGCGCCTGATTGAAGTTGCGGATCATCGGAATGGTGGCTTCGCCCACCCCGACGGCGCCGATCTCTTCGGATTCGACCAAAGTGATCCGCCAGCCCTTGCCGCAGAAGCGCGCCAGCGCCGCTGCGGTCATCCAGCCGGCGGTTCCGCCGCCGGCGATGACGATGCTGCGCAACATTTCAGACATCGTATCGCCTTTCCCCCCGGCGGCTTGCACCGCCGGGGGATACACGGATCAGAACTTGAAGGTGAAGCCCGCCTGGAACCGGCGACCAAAGCGCTGATAGTTCATTACTTCGAGCGGACGGCCCGGGTTGGTCGCCACGAACGGTTCGTCGGTCAGGTTCGACCCCTGCAGGAACAGCGACAGCCCTTCGAGCGCACTGCCCGGCTGGAAGTCGTAGCCGATCTGCGCGTCGACGATCGTTTCGTCCAGCGCACGGCGGCGGGTGCGCACCGCACCCAGCCCCGAGAACTCACCCAGGAAGGTCGAGCGGTAACGGACGCTGCCGCGAACGTTGAAGCCCCACTTCTCGAAATAGGCCGTGCCGTTGGCGACCCAGTCCGAATAGCCCGGGATGTTCTGGGTCGGCTGACCCGGCTCCGGCCGGATTTCGGACTTGGTGTAGGACACACCACCCGTCACGCCAAAGCCGGACAGCGCCGAGGTGAAGGTTTCGAACGGGATCGTCCCCGCAAATTCGGCGCCATAGATCTTGCCGCCATCGCCGTTGAACGGCTGGCTGATGCGGCCCTGCGTGCTCACCGGCGGGGTCGGCTGGATCAGCGGGTAGCTCGAATAATCGAACGGGCGCTCGGCGGTGTAGATGTAGTTGTGCAGCGTCTTGTAGAACAGCTGCAGCGCGACATAGCCGCTCCGACCCCAATATTTCTCGAACGTCAGGTCGAACGCGGTGGCGCGATACGGACGCAGCGAAGGGTTGCCGCCGCTGCCGGTCACGATCCGCTCGGCGATGTTCGCGCCATAGGCGATGTTGACGCGCATATCATCCAGACGCGGACGCTGAATCTCGCGTGCCGCGCCGAAGCGGACCACGAAATCGCTGTCGAAGCGCAGCGACAGGCTCATGCTCGGCAGCACGTCCCAGTAATCGGCGCCCAGCGTGCGCAGCTGCGGCCCGGTCGGGGTCTGGATATAGCCGGTCGAGTTCTGGTTGGTCGCCTGTGCCAGCACGCCGACATTGCCGGTCAGGCGTGCGCCACCCAGATCCGAATCGATGTTGAGCATCGCATAGCTGCTCAGCACCTCTTCCTCGACGTTGAAGCTCTTGAACAACACGTCCTGCGCCGTGTTGGCGACGCGGGTGTAGACCCCGCCATTGAGCAGATCGAGCGGGTTGTAGCTCAGCATCGGGCCGAGGCCGAGATAGCTGAGGTTGGTCGGCGTCAGGCGATATTGCGCCGGCACCTGCGCCTGCAGCGCGCCGCCGGCGAGCTGGAGGAAATACTCGTCCGGCACCAGCGACTTTTCGCGGTCGACATAGTTGGCACCCAGCTTCACGCTCTTGATGAAGTTGCCGTCGAACTCCTTCTCGACCTCAGCCAGATAGCTGAACAGCTCGTCGTCCACGATGCGATCATTGTAATAGCCATGCTGGCGGCCGCCCGGCGCGCCGCCGCCCCAGCCGAGCGGATCGGTCAGCACGATCAGCGTCGGGTCGCTATAGTTGAGCACGTGCGAGGTGAAGAAGGTGCCCGTCTCGGTCGTGCGGAACGACAGCGTGTCCTGTGCGCCGACGCCACCGCCCGGCCCGGTGCCGGCGTTCGATTCGAGGATCAGCTCGCGGCGATCGGTGCGCGACCAGCCAAAGTCGAAATTGACGTTCCAGCCGTCATCGCCCTCATGCTTGAGGTTGATGCCGCCCGAATACAGGTCCGCCTGACGCAGATAATTGTGGTTGTTGACCACGCCCTCGACCCCGGTGAAGGTCCCGGCGGTGATCAGGCCATCGCGCGTTTCGCGACCGGTCGGCGACAGCGTCGCGCCGCTCCATGCCAGCGGCAGTTCGATGCCGCGCTTGATCTGCGTATCGTCGAAGTTCGAGTAGAAGCCGTCGAGGGTCAGCATCCAGTTGCTGCCGAAATCGGCCTGGATCGTGCCCGAAATGCCCAGCCGCTTGAGCTGCGAGGTGGTGACGAACGGCTTCACGCCGCCGACGAGGTTGGTGTTCGGCGCAACGGTGGCATAGCCCCAGGCTTCGAACTCCTCGATCTGATACGGCTCATCGACATAGGACGCGGCCAGCGCAATACCCAGGCGATCGTCCATGAACTTGCCGACATAGGTGCCGTTGAGGCGATAGCCCCAGTCCTTCGACCCGCTGTTAAGCTTGCCCATGTCGGTGTAGATGCCGCGCGCACCGACGGCGATCACTTCCTTGCCATATTCGAGCGGGCGGATCGTGCGGATGTCGATCGTGCCGACCAGGCCCTGCGTCGGCAGCGCTGCATTCGGCGTCTTGTAGACGTTCACGCCGTTGACGATTTCCGACGGATATTGGTCGAATTCGATGCCGCGATTGTCGTTGGTCGAGGTCTGCGGGCGGCCGTTGAGCAGCGTCGCCGAGAAATCCGGGCCGAAACCGCGGATCGAGATGAACGAGCTGCGGCCCGAAATGCGCTGCGACGTCAGGCCGGGCAGACGCGCGATCGATTCCGCGATCGAGGCGTCGGGCAGCTTGCCGATATCTTCGGCGGACACCGACTCGACGATCTGATCGGAATCTTTCTTGGTCGAAACCGCGCTTTCGAGTGCGGCGCGGAACCCGGTAACGACGATCTCCTCGCCCTCCGCCGCGGGTTCGGTCTGCTCTTGCGCATAAGCCGGCATCGCCAGCCCCGCGATCAGCATCGCCGCGGCAATCGCCGATCCGCTGGCTCCGGTGGAAAGTCGTGCAGCCGTGCGGCCGCCAAGCATGTGACGCATGATATCCTCCCCTATGCCGGCCCCCTAATCTGGCCGGGGCGCACCCTTGCGGCGCGTTGTGCATAATATTCAGGGTAAGTCGTGCGGAGCGCCAGCGAACGGCATACGTATTCACGGGCAAGCCGATGCTGCGTGTCCGCCGCGCAACATTGACGTCGCCCGGAAAGGCGCTCAACGTCACCGGGTCAAGCGGAGGGCACATCCGCGGACGCTTAGGGGATTGGGTGCCATTGGCCATGCAACGCAAGCCGACATCGTTCGACATCGCGCACCTTGCCGGCGTATCGCAGCCGACGGTGTCGCGCGCGCTGCGCGGCGGACGCGGCGTCAACGAAGCGACGCGCATGCGGATCGAGGCGATTGCCCGCCGCCTGAACTATCGCGTCGACAAGGCCGCATCGAACCTGCGCAGCCGCCATGCCGAAACGCTCGCGGTGCTGATCTTTCAGGACGAAAGTGCCGACGACAGCGCGATCAACCCGTTCTTCCTCTCGATGCTCGGCTCGATCATGCGCGCCTGTGCCGATCACGGGCAGGACATGCTGGTGTCGTTCCAGCAATTGGGCAGCGACTGGCACCAGGATTATGAGGATTCGCGCCGCGCCGACGGGCTTATCCTGCTCGGCTATGGCGATTATGAACTCTATCGCGCCAAGATCAGCGAACTGATCGCACAAAACACCCATTTCGTGCGCTGGGGATCCGTCGAGGCCGAGGGCGCGGGCCTGACCGTCGGCTGCGACAATCAGGGTGGCGGGCGCGCCGCGACGCGGCATCTGATCGCGCTAGGCCGCCGACGCATCGCCTTTCTCGGCCATGCGTCGAGCCATTATCCCGAATTCCACGATCGCTATCGCGGCCATGTCGCGGCGCTGAAGGACGCCGGGCTTACCGCCGATCCGGCGCTGCAGGTCGACGCCCTGACCTCGGAGGAAGCCGGTGCCGCCGCCGCCGAGGCGCTGATTGCGCGCGGCGGGCGGTTCGACGCGATCCTCGCCGCCAGCGACCTGATCGCGATCGGCGCGATGCGCGCGCTCGCAGCACAGGGCCTGCGGGTGCCGGAGGATGTCGCCGTGGTCGGCTTCGACGATATCGCGGCGGCAAGCTTCACCAACCCGCCGCTCACCACCGTGATGCAGGACACCCGCGCCGCGGGACGCATGCTGGTCGAAACATTGCTCGGCCGCATCCGCGAGGAGCGCGTCCATGATGTGCTGCTCCCCGCCAAACTCGTCGTCCGCCGCTCGTGCGGCGCACCGGCCTGACCTAGGACCAAAGATGGAAAAACCGCGCCAGGGCTTTTGGGGCCTGTGGAACATCTCGTTCGGCTTCTTCGGCATCCAGATCGGCTTTGCGCTGCAAAATGCGAATATGAGCCGCATCTTCCAGTCGCTCGGTACCAGCATCGACGATCTGCCCGCTTTGTGGGTTGCAGCGCCGCTGACCGGCCTGCTTGTGCAGCCGATCATCGGGCATATGAGCGACCGGACCTGGCTCGGCCGGCTGGGTCGCCGCCGCCCCTACTTCCTTGCCGGTGCGATCCTCGCCGCATTGTCGCTGTTCGTGATGCCGCTCGCCCCGGTATTGCTGGTCGCGGCGGTGATGCTGTGGGTGCTCGACGCTTCGCTCAACATCTCGATGGAGCCGTTCCGCGCCTTTGTCGGCGACATGCTGCGCAAGGATCAGCATAGCGCGGGTTATGCGGTGCAGACCGCGTTCATCGGCGCGGGTGCGGTCGTGGGATCGATCTTCCCCTGGGGACTGGAGCACCTCGGCGTCTCCAACGAAGCGCCGCTGGGCAGCATCCCGGACACCGTTCGTTACGCCTTCTGGTTCGGCGGTGCGGCCCTGTTCCTCGCCGTGCTGTGGACGATCCTGACCACCCGCGAATACAGCCCCGAACAGCTCGCCGCATTCGAAGGCGCGCGCGCCGAAGCCGCCGATGAAAGCGTGCGTGTGCTCGCAGCGCGCGGTCCGCTCGCTAGCCTGGTCTGGATGGGCGCCGGCGCACTGGTTGCAGCGGCAGTGGGCTGGTTCGGTCTCGAAAAGGAGGTGTATCTGCTCGGCGGGCTGCTGGCGGCCTATGGCATCGCCAGCCTGATCGCGACCTGGCTCGCCAGACAGGATATCCCCTCAATGCTCACCAGCATCGTCGGCGATTTCGCCGGCATGCCGCCGATCATGAAACGGCTGGCGGTGGTGCAGTTCTTCAGCTGGTCCGCGCTGTTCATCATGTGGATCAACACGACGCCGGTCGTGGCGCAGGTGTTTTTCGGCGCGGCCGACGCCGCCGACCCGCGCTATCAAGAGGGCGCAAACTGGGTCGGCGTGCTGTTCACCGTCTATAACGGCGTCGCTGCCGTCGCCGCGCTGACGCTGCTCCCGCTGCTCGCCGCGCACTTCGGCAAGGTGCGCACACACATCGTCGGCCTGCTCTGCGGCGCGGCGGGATATGCCAGCTTCTTCTTCATCACCGATCACAACTGGCTGATCGTCAGCGAAATCGGCATCGGCATCGCCTGGGCGTCGATCCTCGCCATGCCCTATGCGATCCTCGCGTCGAACCTGCCCCAGGCCAAGCTCGGAATCTTCATGGGGCTTTTCAACGTGTTCGTTGTGGTTCCCCAGCTACTGGTCGCAACGGTGATGGGGTCGATCATGAAGGCGTTCTTCCCCGACCAGCCGATCTGGACGATGGCCTTCGCCGCCGGAACCCTCTGCCTCGCCGCACTCGCGATGACGCGGGTGAAGGAAGGCTGACCCGATCTCCCCTCCCGCTTGCGGAAGGGGTCGGGGGAGGGCCTTTCCATCCAGGCCGCGCTATACGGGGACAGGCCCTCCCCTAGCCCCTCCCGCAAGCGGGAGGGGGACTAAAGGGCCGAAAAGTCGATGCTTCCGTGCCGGTCGAGCGTGCGCGAGCGATCTTCCATCGGGTACTTCAACCCCGTCGCGCAATTGAACAGCAACGCCGTCTCGTCGGGCGACACGCGCCCATCGGCGACCGCCGCGCGCCACGCCGCCAGCGTCGCCCCACCCTCGGGGCACAGCAGCAGGCCGTCGAGCCGCGCCGCATCCTCGACCGCCTCCAGGATCGCGGCGTCGCTGACGGCCATCGCAAAGCCGTTTGATTCGCGCACCGCGTCGAGGATCAGGAAATCGCCCACCGCCTGCGGCACGCGGATCCCCGCCGCGACGGTATGCGCGTCCTCCCAGCGCGTCGCATGGCGCGCGCCCGCTTCCCAGGCCCGCACCATCGGCGCGCAGCCCTCGGCCTGCACCGCCACCATGCGCGGGCGCTTCGATCCGATCCAGCCCAGCGCCTCCAGCTCGGCAAACGCCTTCCACATCCCGATTAGGCCGGTTCCACCGCCGGTGGGGTAAAAGATCACATCGGCAATTCCCAGCCAAGCTGCTCGGCCAGCTCCAGCCCCATCGTCTTCTTGCCCTCGATCCGGTACGGCTCCTTCAGCGTCGACAGGTCGAACCAGCCATTGGCTTCCTTCCCCGCCGCGACCAGCTTGCCGCAATCGTCGATCAGGCCGTTGACGCGATAGACGCGAGCGCCCTGCGCCGCGATCTCGCGCACATTGATCTCAGGGGTATCGTCGGGGCAGAAGATCACCGCCTCGATCCCCGCCTGCGCGGCATAGGCCGCCGCCGCCGCGCCGGCATTGCCGTTGGTCGGCATCGCGATGGTGGTAACGCCCAGCTCCTTGGCCATGCTGATCGCCATGACCAGCCCGCGCGCCTTGAACGAACCCGTCGGCAGTCGCCCCTCGTCCTTGACCAGCAGATTGGCGGCGCCCGCCCCCGCACCGATCTTACGCAGCGGCACGATCGGCGTCGTGATCTCGCCCAAGCTCACGATATTCTCGGTGCGGCGCACCGGCAGCAGCTCGCGATAGCGCCACAGATCCGCCGGACGCTGCGCCAGATCAGCCGGCGTCACCGCAGCCCGCACCCTGTCCAGATCGTAGCGGACCAGCAGCGGCCGCCCGACCCGCGACAGTCCCTGCAGCGTGTCGGCGTCATAGCGCTCCCCGGTCATCCCGCATTCGAGATGGGTGACAAAGGTCGGACGGTCGGCGGTGATGTTGGTGCTGTAGATCATGGCGCTGGCTTAAAGCGGGCCGTGCGCTTAGTCGATGCGCTCCGCCCGCCAGCCATCGCCGATGATCGCACGATCGCCGACCGTTCCGCGATACGTCCGACCCTCGCTGACGAAGCCGAGTGCGGCGCCGTTCAACAAGGGCGCGGATAGCGTGCGGCCGTCCAGCGTCCCGGTGACACGGCTATAGCGCTGCTGGATCAAGAGCTCGGCCACGCTGCCGTCTGCGCGGATCAGCCGCCATGCGCCGCCGGCGATCGCCGGAATCGTCCAGCGATAGACGCGCTTGTCGGCGATCTCGCGAAAGTCTTCATGCGGCCAATCGCCCATGTCGAACGCATGGCTCACGACCCGTGCGCCCGCCTTCATCTCATTGAGAAGTTTCGGCTTCAGCCGAACATTCAGCGCGGGCAGCAGGTATAGCGTAACGACATCGGCTTCGCGCAGCGACACGGTGAACAGATCGTCGCGGACGAACCGCGCGCGCTCTTCCAACCCCTCCAGCCGGGTCAGCGACCGCGCCCGCGCAACCAGATCGCTGTCGATCTCGACACCGAGTGCCACGGCACCACGCCGCGCAGCAGCGCGCGGAATGCGGCCATCCCCCGATCCCAGGTCGATCAGGCGCTCGTCGGGCTTGAGCCCCGCCATGTCGAGCATGCCTTCCACCACTTCGGGCGGGGTGGGAACATAGGGGACGTCTTTGGCATGGCTCCGGCGTGGGGCGGTCGCGACGCCAGCGGCACCAAGCAACACAATCCGGCGAGAGAGGTGCAACGTCATCGCGCGAACCTGCCCGTCTGCTGACGCAAGGACAACCGCGCTCTCCGAGGCTGAACGCAAAAAAGCCGCCCGAGGGCGGCTTGAACACAGGATTTCGATGGTTGCGGGGGTTGGATTTGAACCAACGACCTTCAGGTTATGAGCCTGACGAGCTACCGGGCTGCTCCACCCCGCGCCATCATCGGGGCACAAACGCCCCAAAAGCAAAAACGCGCCGCGCCGGTTAGCGCGACGCGTGCTGCGTATCTGACATTGTGAATGGGTTTTCCGATTACACCGGCTTCAATGCCTGGCGACGACCTACTCTTCCAGTGCTTGAGCAATAGTACCATCGGCGCAGACAGGTTTCACGGCCGAGTTCGGGATGGGATCGGGTGGGTCACTGACGCTATGGTCACCAAGCAATGAAGCAGGTGTAATCGGGTAATTTCAAATCGATGCGTGCACCAAGGCTCGAGGTTCACAACCTCAATGCAGCCAAAGCTGTCATTGATGGTGGGACTCATCAAGCGCGAATAGGACAATTAGTACTGGTTAGCTCCACACGTTACCGCGCTTCCACATCCAGTCTATCAAGGTGGTGGTCTACCACCGTCCTAAGAAATCTTATCTTGAGGGAGGCTTCCCGCTTAGATGCTTTCAGCGGTTATCCCGTCCATACATAGCTACCCAGCTGCGCTCTTGGCAGAACGACTGGTACACCAGAGGTATGTTCAACCCGGTCCTCTCGTACTAGGGTCAACTCCTCTCAAATTTCGACGCCCACGGCAGATAGGGACCAAACTGTCTCGCGACGTTCTGAACCCAGCTCACGTACCACTTTAATTGGCGAACAGCCAAACCCTTGGGACCTGCTCCAGCCCCAGGATGTGATGAGCCGACATCGAGGTGCCAAACGATTCCGTCGATATGAGCTCTTGGGAATCATCAGCCTGTTATCCCCGGCGTACCTTTTATCCGTTGAGCGATGGCCCTTCCACGAGGGACCACCGGATCACTATGACCGACTTTCGTCTCTGCTCGACTCGTCAGTCTCGCAGTCAGGCTGGCTTATGCCATTGCACTCTAACGGTCGGTTTCCAACCGACCTGAGCCAACCTTCGCACGCCTCCGTTACTCTTTAGGAGGCGACCGCCCCAGTCAAACTACCCGCCACAGAGGGTCCCTGAACCGGATAACGGTTCGAGGTTAGACATCAGAAATCAACAGGGTGGTATTTCACCGTAGGCTCCACACCAGCTGGCGCCAGTGCTTCAAAGCCTCCCACCTATGCTACACAATTAATTCCTAATGCCACTCTGAAGCTGCAGTAAAGGTGCACGGGGTCTTTCCGTCTAACCGCGGGTACTCCGCATCTTCACGGAGAATTCAATTTCGCTGAGCATGTCCTGGAGACAGTGGGGAAGTCGTTACGCCATTCGTGCAGGTCGGAACTTACCCGACAAGGAATTTCGCTACCTTAGGACCGTTATAGTTACGGCCGCCGTTTACCTGGGCTTCGTTTCGGAGCTTGCACCCCTCCACTTAACCTTCAGGCACCGGGCAGGCGTCAGGCCCTATACGTCGTCTTGAAGCCGACTTAGCAGAGCCCTGTGTTTTTGCTAAACAGTCGCTACCCCCTGGCCTGTGCCCCCTACATCTGCTTGCGCAAAAGTAGGGCCTCCTTCTTCCGAAGGTACGGAGGCAATTTGCCGAGTTCCTTCAGGACACTTCTCTCAAGCGCCTTGGTATACTCTACCTGACCACCTGTGTCGGTTTCGGGTACGGTCTATACGGTGGAGCTATTTCCTGGGACTTCGTCGAAGCACGTCCAATCCGATAAGGACGTACAACACAAGAAATCCGTCACTACCACCAGGCCCACGAATATTAACGTGGTTCCCATCGACTACCCCCTTCGGGCTCGTCTTAGGGGCCGGCTCACCCTGCTCAGATTAGCTTTAAGCAGGAACCCTTGGTCTTTCGGCGAGAGGGCATCTCACCCTCTTTATCGCTACTCATGTCTGCATTCGCACTTCCGATATCTCCACCGTCGGTTACCCTTCGGCTTCACAGACTTACGGAACGCTCCGCTACCGCGTGGATAAATCCACACCCTAAGCTTCGGTGCATCACTTTAGCCCCGTTACATTTTCGCCGCAGGAACCCTTGTTTAGACCAGTGAGCTGTTACGCTTTCTTTAAAGGATGGCTGCTTCTAAGCCAACCTCCTGGCTGTTTTGGGATTCCCACATGCTTTCCCACTTAGTGATGACTTGGGGACCTTAGCTGTAG
>NZ_LSJM01000436.1:25000-26456 GCF_001557215.1 Sphingomonas sp. CCH9-E2
ACCGGCTGCTCCCGCCGCTCAGCCCCCTGTCGCATCTGTTGCTGCTGACCGCAGCAGGCGCGGCGGTCTATGGCGCGTGGCTCTGGCTCTTCGCGCGCGCGACGGTGGAAGACGCGATCGCGATGATTCGGCGGTAGTTGCCCGTTTCGCTAGGGGGCACCAAACGGCATCACGCCGTTTGGATATACGCCCGCATCTGCTCCGCCTCGGCCTCGATCTTCTCGATCCGGTATTTGACCAGATCGCCGATCGACACAAAGCCGAGCAGCGCGCCGCCCTCCACCACCGGAAGATGCCGGATCCGCCGCTGCGTCATCAGCGACAATGCGCCGAGCACCGATTCGTCGCGGGTCACGGTGATTGCCGGTGCGGTCATCACGCTGCGCACCGATCGGTCGAGCGCCGCCGGTCCGTCGCGCTTGAGGCAGTGGATCACGTCGCGTTCGGAAAAGATGCCGGCGACGCTGCCGCCTTCGACCACCGGCACCGCGCCGATGCGCCGGTCGGCGAGCAGGGCGACGGCATCGCGCACACTGGCGTCGCCGCCGATGCTCACGACATCACTCCCCTTCCCGCCCAGGATTGCTGCGATCGACATCGCCAGTCTCCTTTGTCCTGTTGAGGCGGTTGAGAGTCCCACGATTCGTCCCCAAATGAAAGGGCATGGAACCGAACCTCGACAATCCCGATTATGCGCGCCTCGCCTGGCGCCGCTACCGCCGCATCTTCGGCTTTGTCGGATTGCTGGCGCTGGCCTCCGCGATCGTCGCGGTGGTCGCACTCTATATAGCAGTGGGCGAGTTTCAGCTGCATGCCTCGATCGCGATGGCGATCGGGGTCGGCCTGTCGATCCTGCTCGGCGGCGCGCTGATGGGGCTGGTATTCCTCAGTTCAGGCACCGGCCATGACGAACGTTCGCGCGACGCGACGGAGCGGAAGCGCGACTAACGCCGCTGCGGCGGGGGCAGCTGCACCTGATAGGTCAGCGTCCGCGACGCGTTCGCCGGCACAGTCACCGCCCACAGATTCTGACCGTCCTTCTTGCCCAGCTTCACGCTCGACCGGCGCATGAGCGGCGGGTCGATATCGAACTTGCCCTCGAACTGCACCGGGAAGGGGTTGGCATTGCGCACCACCAGCTCGAATGCGTAGCGCCGCGGCTTGGGTTCCCGCTGCTTCAGCTCGACCGTGACATTGGCGGTCGCCGGGAATTTGACCTCGACCTCCTCGCCCACCGCCTTGTCGTCGGTGCTCGATTCGTCGATCAGCAATGAGCGCTCACCCTGCCGCTCGAACAGCGCGACCGGCCCGGCGGGGAGCGGCAGACCCAGACCGTCGCTCTCCTTGTTCAGCGCGCGCAGCACGATTTGCGGATCGGCCGCATCGCCAAAGCTGATCTGCGATTCATAAACGATGCGCACCGGCACCGCGTCTTTGGCCAGCATCGCCACCTGCT
>NZ_LSJM01000437.1 GCF_001557215.1 Sphingomonas sp. CCH9-E2
CCCCCGCGCCGGCTGCAAGCGCGACCCCAGCAGCCGAGGCACCGCAATGACCACGATCGGACCCGGCTTCGTTCCCGCCCCTGTGCTGCGCCTGCCCTGGGGCGCGCTGCTGCTGGTGACGGCAATCGGCATGTTCGGAACCGCGATGCTGTACTCGGCGGCCGGCGGCAGCCTGACGCCCTGGGCGCTCAGCCATGGGATCCGGTTCTGCGTGTTCCTCGCGATCGCGCTCGCCATGTCGCGCGTGCCGGTCGACTGGTACCGTCAGCTGGCCTTCCCGATTTACGGCATCTGCATCGTGCTGATCATCCTGACCGAGATGATCGGCCATGTCGCTGGCGGCGCGCAGAGCTGGCTCGACCTGGGCTTCATGCGGCTTCAGCCATCGGAGCTGACCAAGGTGGCGCTCGTCCTCGCGCTGGCGCGCTTCTACGAGATGCTTCCCGCCGGTGAGACGCGCAAGTTCGGCGCGATCTGGCCCGCCGCCATGTTCACCCTGATCCCGGCCGGACTCGTGCTGATCCAGCCCGACCTTGGCACCGCGATGATGATCATTGCCGGTGGCGGCGCGATGATGTTCCTCGCCGGGGTTCCGCTGCGCCTGTTCATTGCCGGAGGAATGGCCGCCGCCGTCGCGATCCCGCTGATGATCAATTACGGCATGCAGGAGTATCAGCAGAAGCGCGTGCTGATCTTCCTCAACCCCGAACAGGATCCGCTAGGCGCCGGCTATCACATCACCCAGTCGAAGATCGCGATCGGTTCGGGCGGCCTGTTCGGCAAGGGCTTCCTCAACGGGACGCAGGTGCACCTCAATTATCTGCCCGAGGGACATACCGACTTCGTGTTTGCGCTGATCGCAGAAGAGCTCGGGCTGGTCGGCGGCGTCGCGCTGATCGGTGCGTTCGTCGCCCTGTGCCTGTGGGCGGTCGGCGTCGCCACCCGCGCTGGCAGCAAGTTCGAACGACTGACCGCCGCCGCGATCTCGGCCACCATTTTCTTCTATGTCGCGATCAATCTGCTGATGGTGATGGGCATGGCGCCGGTTACCGGAATTCCGCTGCCGCTGGTCAGTCATGGCGGGTCGTCGATGATGACCGTGATGCTCGCGATCGGCATTCTCTTCGCAATCGACCGTCAGAGTCGCCACAGCGCCAGGGCCGCGCGCTGGTGACCGCATTTTTCGCAAAAAGCCTGTTGCATTCCGCAAAAGCCCCCGCTATCCGCGCCACTCCCGAACGCGGCAAGCGGCGCTTCAGCCCCTTTCCTCCGCCCGGAATGGACGCATAGCTCAGTTGGTAGAGCAGCTGACTCTTAATCAGCGGGTCCTAGGTTCGAGCCCTAGTGCGTCCACCATTCCCTGAAAACTGCTAAGCGCGATGCGGTGTTCCGCCCTTGATCGAAATCAGGGAGACGGCGGCCGGATTGAGTGACCGGCGCTCGCTGAACCAAAGCCACAGGCAGGCGTTCCACCCGCATAGGAGACACGCCATGCCCGTCGAGCCGCCCATCCCCGCACAGCCATCGATCCCGCCGCCCGAAGCGCCACCCATGCCCCAGCCCGGCCAGCCTGCGCCAGCGACGCCGGAGATCGAGCCCCCGGCGCCGGATATCGACATTCCCGCGCCCCAGCCGGGTGGAGAGCCGCCCTCAACCCCGGTTCAGCCGGTGGCTTGAGCATATGACATTTACTGATGACAGAAGCGGTTCAACTCGCCGGCCATTGTTTCAGTGGCGGTGAGCAACCCACTGCGAAAAAAGTCTCGTGGGCCTTTTGCGGTGGGCGATGCCTCTAATTGAGTGCGCTGAGTAAATTCCCACACCACGCGTTCAAGTGACGCGGAATAAAGTTCCCACCGAACTTCGATTGATCCAGCCCCTCGAAAGGGCTTCCCGCCCCCTAAGCCTCGAGTGAGCGCCCACGGGACACAGCCATCCATGGAAAAATTCAGAATAGAAGCTCGCAGACGAAGTTCTGAACTGGAAGCATCTGCGCCGAATTCGGCACCCTGCTGCACGCTGATACGTTGCAACCGTAGGGTTTCGATAATGCCATTAGCTTCGGCTTCGGCGTCGAACCCTACATCTTTCCAATACCACGATCCAGCCGGCAGGCACATTAAGCCGCTCTTCTTCTTTCCAATCTTCTGGTCATGGCTCAAGTTGGTTCGGGGCGAGAGAATTCCGACGCCACGGGCCGCAGCATCGCATGCCCAAGCGACTTGTGCGCACGTCAAACAGAAGGCAAAGACAAGCCACTTGACGACCGCAAGATATCGAACCGACATGTGGTTGACCCAATTAGGGCTGAGACGGTTGCGGTTCGTCTGGAACTGGCTGCGGGGAAGTGGGCGTAACCCGAGGGGCTAGCGGCGCGATTTCGGGAGCTTTCATTCCCCTTTTGCCCACCAAGAACCCGAACCGGTAATCCTCTCCGTTCCAGCGGACGCGGATTGTCAACTTCTGCGGCAACGTCTTCAGCTTGATCTTCTGCAGAATGACCTGCCCCGCATAGCTTTCGTCGGGATCGATTGTAGTCCGCTGAACAATGGCGTCGCCAAGCGCGGCACGCGTCTGGTCCAGATTGTCCTGTACACGGGCAAGTGAGTATACGGTACCCGCCGATATCGCAGCAGCTTGAACCTGCCCTACCGCGCTGGGTGCGCTATAGTACGCCCGATAAGTACCCCTCGGAGTGATCATAGTAGCGCGGTATTCGTCTCTCTGACTTGCGGCAGCCGCGGCTGCGAAGCCGCCAGCTACACCGATGGCGATAGCCGCCCACATTGCGCGATTCTTAGCTTTGCGTTCAAGTTCGTCCTTGGTGAAGGCGGCATATTCCTTACCTTCAACTTCCGCAGTGACATTACCCACGTCAAAATCTGAGCCGGTCGCGGATTTGTTCAGAACAGCAACGGAAAACGAAAAGCTGCCATGGTCCATAGGCAGGGTGCTGATCTGAACTGCCCCATTCTTCCCATCAATGTCGATGGTTGGCGTTCCCTTATAAAAGCGAATCGCCTCGTCTCCCAGCCGAACAGGATGAACTACATATTTGTCCTGAGCATAAGCGACGTGAGGCGCGCAAAGAACTAACGCCGCAGCAATGGCCGAAAAATTCCGAATCATGATATCCCCCTGAATTATGGGAGGATATCTGAATTCTAACGAAAAACAACGGGCGTGAGGAACGCGCTCGGCCTGAAGTAAGCATATGTTGCGACAGGGCATAGAGCTGATCACGGCGTGTTGGATAGGACAGTTAGGTCCGAGGCTGCCAGTGACCGTCTTCGATTACCCAGCTGTAGGGGCCCCATAGAACGTTTGCTTTGCTGCATCCACATTATGATGACGCGGAGCATCTCGCCACGCGGCGCGTTGTTCCGGGTGAGAGGATTGAAGCCATGACCGATCGCACGCCCGACCCGCATCCGGACAGCCTTCCCGAAGCCGACCACGATCGGCACAGCGACCTGGAACGTGCGATCGATGACACCAATCGCGACATGGAAAATGTGCAAAACGACGCCCCGCCAGAGGGCGTCGACGGCGCGGTTGGCGGCACTGGCGGGGTCGTCAAAAATCAGGACGACACCGCGCAATAGCGCACGCTCGGCCTACCCCGCCAGCGCTTTCTTCAGCAGGTCGTTGACCACGCCGGGATTGGCCTTGCCGCCCATCGCCTTCATCGTCTGACCGACGAAGAAGCCGAACAGGGCTTCCTTGCCGCCGCGATACTGTTCCAGCTGCCCGGGGTTCTTCGCCAGCACCTCGGCGATCACCGCCTCGATTGCGCCGGTGTCGGACGTCTGCTTGAGCCCGCGTTCCTCGACGATCTTGGCCGCGCTGTCGCCGGTTTCGAGCATGATTTCGAACACCTGCTTGGCGAGGCTGCCCGAGATGGTGCCATCGGCGACCAGGCCGAGCAGCTCGGCGGCCTGCGCGGCGCTGACCGGCGACTCATCGATGCTCTTGCCCAGCTTGTTGAGCGCGCCGAACAGTTCCGACGTGACCCAGTTCGATGCCGCCGCACCCTTCGCGCCCGCGTCCAGCAGCGCGTCGAAATAGCGCGCGGTTTCGACCTCGGCGGTCAGCACGCCGGCATTATACGGCGTCACGCCCGCCGCGATGTAGCGCGCGCGCTTGGCATCGGGCAGTTCGGGGAGCGAGGCGCGGCATGCGTCCAGAAACGCATCGTCCAGCTCGAGCGGGAGCAGGTCGGGATCGGGGAAATAGCGATAGTCGTGCGCATCTTCCTTCGACCGCATCGACCGGGTTTCGCCGCGATCGGGGTCGAACAGGCGCGTTTCCTGCACGATCGTGCCGCCACTCTCCAGCACCTCGATCTGACGCTTCGCCTCGATCTCGACCGTCTGCATGACGAAGCGGACCGAGTTGACGTTCTTGGTCTCAGTGCGCGTGCCGAACTCCGCACCGGGCTTGCGGACCGACACGTTCACGTCCGCGCGCATCGAACCCTGATCCATATTGCCGTCGCACGAGCCGACATAGCGCAGGATCGAGCGTAGCTTGGCGAGGTACGCGCCAGCCTCGGCCGGCGAGCGCATGTCGGGCTTCGACACGATTTCCATCAGCGCGACGCCGCTGCGGTTGAGGTCGACATAGGAGAGACGCGGATGCTGGTCGTGCATCAGCTTGCCGGCGTCCTGTTCGACATGGATGCGCTCGACGCCGATCGTCTTGGTCACGCCATCGAGGTCGATCTCGATCGCGCCCTCACCCACCAGCGGGTGATAGAGCTGGCTGATCTGATAGCCCTGCGGCAGATCGGCGTAGAAGTAGTTCTTGCGGTCGAAGCGCGACCATTTGTTGATCTTCGCGTCGATCGCCATGCCGGTGCGCACCGCCTGACGGATGCACTCGACATTCGGCACCGGCAGCATCCCCGGCATTGCCGCGTCGACAAGGCTGACCTGCGTATTCGGCTCCGCCCCGAACGCGGTCGCGGCGCCCGAGAACAGCTTGGCGTTGGACGTGACCTGGGCGTGGACCTCCAGGCCGATCACGACCTCCCACTCACCGGTTTCGCCTTTGATCCGATACTCGCTCATCTTACCACCACTGCTCCGGCCGCGCCGTGAATCCCGCCCGCTGTTCGATCGCGAGGCTCGCGTTGAGCACGCCCTGCTCATCCAGCGGCTTGCCGATGATTTGCAGGCCGAGCGGCAGCCCGTCCTTGTCCAGACCGCCCGGCACCGACATCGCCGGAATGCCCGCGAGGCTCGACGGCACGGTGAAGACGTCGTTGAGATACATCGCCAGCGGGTCGGCCGACTTCTCGCCCAGCGCGAATGCGGCGCTCGGCGCAGTCGGGGTGAGCAGCAGGTCGCACTGCAACCACGCCCGCTCGAAATCGCGCGCGATCAGCGTGCGGACCTTTTGCGCCTGGGTGTAATAGGCGTCGTAGAAGCCCGCCGAGAGCACATAGGTGCCGATCAGGATGCGGCGCTGCACCTCCGGGCCGAACCCGGCGGCGCGGGTGGCGGCGTACATGTCCTGCAACCCCGCCCCATCGGGCAGGTCGCGCTGGCCGTAGCGCACGCCGTCATAGCGGGCGAGGTTGGACGACGCCTCCGCAGGGGCGATAATGTAGTACGCAGGCAGCGCGTACTTCGTATGCGGCAGTGAGACTTCAACGATCTCCGCGCCCGCATCCTTCAGCCAGTCGATGCCCTGCTGCCACAGCGCTTCGATCTCGCTCGGCATGCCGTCGACACGGTATTCCTTGGGAATGCCGACCTTCTTGCCGCGCAGGTCGGGGTTCAGCCCCTGCTCCCACTTCGGCACATCAAGCTTGAGCGAGGTCGCGTCCTTCGCGTCGAAGCCCGCCATTGCCTCCAGCATGATCGCACAGTCGCGCACGTCGCGCGCCATCGGCCCGGCCTGATCGAGCGACGACGCAAACGCCACCACGCCCCAGCGCGAGCAGCGGCCATAGGTCGGCTTGATGCCCGAAATGCCGGTGAAGGCCGCAGGCTGACGGATCGAACCGCCGGTATCGGTGCCGGTCGCCGCCGGCACGAGCCGTGCGCTGATTGCGGCCGAGCTGCCGCCCGACGAACCGCCCGGCGCGAGCGGGGCGTTACCGCCATCCTTTCGCCGCCACGGGCTGATCACATTGCCGAAATAGCTGGTCTCGTTCGACGATCCCATCGCGAACTGGTCGAGGTTCAGCTTGCCCAGCATCCCCGCGCCCGCATCCCACAATTTCTGCGAGACGGTCGATTCATAGACCGGCTTGAAGCCCTCCAGCATGTGGCTGGCCGCGGTGGTCTGCACGCCCTTGGTGCAGAACAGGTCCTTCATGCCGATCGGCACGCCGGCGAGCGGCTTGAGTGTCTCGCCGGCGGCACGCGCGGCGTCGGCTTCGCGGGCGGCGGCGAGGGCGTGCTCGGGCGTTTCGACGATGAAGGCGTTGAGCGCCTTGGCCGCGCTCACCTTGACGATGAAGGCGTCGGCGACTTCGCGCGCCGAAAATTCGCCCGTGCGGATACCGTCGCGCAGTGCGGCGACGCCGAGATTGGTGACGTCAGTCATTATTCGATCACCTTGGGCACGGTGAAAAAGCCATGCTCGGCCAGCGGCGCATTGGCCAGCACCGCGTCGCGCATGTCGCCGTCGTTCACGACGTCATCACGCAGGCGCAGCGTGTTGGGGATCACGGCGGTCATCGGCTCGACGGACGAGGTATCGACCTCGCCCAGCTGCTCGATCCAGCCGAGGATGTTGTTGAGCTCAGGCGCGAGCCGCTCGGCGTCGGCATCGCTGATCGCGATACGCGCAAGGCTCGCGACCTTCTTCACGGTGGCGGGTTCTACGGACATGGGGGAGCGCCTAGCAGCGACGCCCCCGTTTCAGCAAGCGGGGTTATTCGAACGGATCGCCCACGGGCACGCCGCCGACGAACACCTGACGGCGCTGGACGGGGCGGACTTCGACCTGGCCTGCGTCCAGCCCGGCAATCGCCCGCGGATCCGATACGGCGTCGGTGGAAGACTTGGTCGCCTGGTCCGCATCGACCCATTTCCCATCAACCGGCATGTACCGCTTGACGGCGTCACTGCCCCCATAGCGCGCACTTCTTACCACCCGACTCGGGGTGGCCGGCTCGGTGACAGGGGTAGCTTCGGGTTTGAATTCCGAATGCGCGAGCAGTACTGCCTCCTTGCCTTCCGACAGGAACACCAGCGTGCAGGGTTCACCGCGACATTCCCAGTTCTCGGCTATCGCTTCGCGCAACTCTGGCGGCAGCGGCGTTCCGGCGGGCAGGATACGAAGCGTCTTGTCGAGCGCCTCTTCGCGTACCGCCTGCGTGCCGTCCGGCGCGTCCCAGCGATACTCGGCTGTCGCGGCTTGGGTCGCCCCCTTTCGGATGGCGTCGTTCTTCGACGTCTTGAACCGCTCCAGCGCCTTTCGCCCCGGCTCGCCGAAATCGAACGCAAGCGCGCGCCAGTCGAATTTCTCCGGCGACACCTTACCGGACTCGAGCCGCGCGAGCTGATTGCGGGTCGAGATCGCGTTGAAGCTCGCCAGCGGCGTCGCCAGCAGCAGCGCGACGCCGCAGACGATCATCGCGAGATGCAGGTTCGCGGGCCGCACCCGCTCCGCCCAGCCACCGCGTCCGCGGATCACGCTGGAGAGGTACGCGACCGCCACCACGCTCGCGATCACGACAAAGGTCAGGCCCCACAGCCGCTCCGGCGTGAAGCCATATTGCCCGATGCGCAGCCCGGTCGCGATCGCCGCAATCCCCACCAGCGGCAGTATCGCCACCGCCAGCACCAGCGCCGCCCAGCGCAGCACGCGGTTGCGCGGCGCATCGTCGCCACCATTGCCGATCACCGCATTGACCAGCAGGAGCGCCCCGACCGCGCAGGCAAGCAGGATCGGCGTCGTCGACTTGGTCGCCTCCCACAGCGGCTGAAGCCCGGTGAACGGCAGCGCGATCAGAAACAGCCCCAGTCCGACCGCCAGCACCGGCGCGAGCACCCCCAGCACCAGCATCGCGACATTCTGAAGCAACCCGACGATCCGCCGCTGTTCACGCAGCAGTGCGAGGCCCAGCCCGAATGCCAGCCCGACCAATCCGCGCCAGAACCACTCCTTATCGAGCAGGTCGCGCAGCAGCTTGATACCGATCAGGTCGAACAGCGCCGCCAGCAGAAAGGACAACAGCATCACGACGCCAACGAACGCCCAGCTGAGGCACCACAGCACTGCATTAGTCCAGGCATGATCGTGCGCCAGCGGATAGGAGATGGGCCGAAACCCGCCCTCACGCCCCGCCTGAAACAGCGGCGCCGCAATCCCGATGGCCAGCGCGAGGCAGACCAGCCGCCAGCCCTCGGTCGCGCTCCACCCCGATGTCGCCCCGTTAAAATAGAGGATCAGTGCCGCCACCGCGCCGCAACCCAGCGCAAACGCCGCCGCGCGGATCAGGTCGGTCCGGATCACCACGAACCCGAACAGGATCGCCGACACGCTGACAAAGCTCAGCAGCGTGAGCCGGATCGCGCTGATCTCGGGCTGATAGCCGGTTCCGACGATCCAGTGCACGATCAGCCCTGCGGCCAAGCCCAGCCCGGCGAGGATCGGGGGCAATAGCGGCCAGCGCTCGTCCCGTTGTTCGACCGCTGCGCTCATCCCCTGCCCCCTCGTGATCGTTTGCCAAGCTTGCATCCTTCGCAACCATCGCGCAACGGAAAGCGATTGCCCGGCAGCTCTTCATGCTGCATTGCACAATGGAGAGGCCCGAGTGGCACGCAAGTTCCTCTATATCGTGGCGGTGTTGATCGTGCTCGCGCTTGCAGCGACCTTTGCGTACCGGATCTGGGGTGTGGAACTGCTGCGGCAGGCCATGGTCCCCGGCGGTCGCTTCGAATCACAGGCGGCGCTTCCCGTCGACAGCTACACCCGCGCCGACATGTGGCTGGCTCGCCCCGACAAGCCGGGCAACCCCGCGCTATGGACGCCAAAGGGGATCCAGCCTGCCGACAAGCCCGAAGCGGCGGTGTTCTTCCTTCATCCGACCTCCTACCTCAACCGCGCAAAGTGGAATGCGCCGCTGGATGACAAGGAGGCGAACGACCGCGCCAACCTATTCCTGCGCGGCCAGGCGAGCGCGTTCAACGGCGCGGGGGCGATCTGGGCGCCGCGCTATCGTCAGGCGACGTTCGGCGCGTTCCTCACGACGAAGGCGGATGCGCAACAGGCGCTCGACCTCGCATATCGGGATGTCACCGCCGCGTTTGACCAGTTCCTCAAAGAGGCAGGCGACCGCCCGATCATCCTCGCCGGACACAGCCAGGGCGCCCTGCACCTCACCCGCCTGCTGCGCGATCGCATCGCGAGCAAGCCGCTCGCAAAGCGCATCGTCGCGGCGTACGTCGTGGGCTGGCCGGTGTCGCAGAGTTCCGACCTGCCCGCACTGGGCCTTCCCGAATGCACCGCCGCCGACCAGATCGGCTGCATTCTGTCGTGGCAGAGCTTCGCCGATCCAGCCGATCCGTCGCTGATCCTCGACACCTTCGACGCCTCGCCCGGCTTCACCGGTGCGCCGCGCAAGGGCACGACGATGGTCTGCACCAACCCCGTCACCGGCGCTCCGGCCGCAAAGGACGCGGCGATGTTCGAAGTCGGCAACCTGCTTCCGGCGTCCGACCTGTCCTCGGCCACGCTGGCGAAGAGCCAGACGACGCTACGCTGCGATGGTCGCGGCTTCCTGCTGCTCGGGACAGTGCCGCAGGGGGTTGGCGGGCGCTATGTCCTGCCCGGCAACAACTATCATGTGTTCGATTACACGCTGTTCTGGAGCGATGTCCGCGCCGACGCCGAACGGCGGCTGACCGCCTATCGCACGCGGCGCAGCAGCTGGATCGACTTCTTTTCACGCCGGGCGGTGGGATGATCACCACCGACGCGGCAGCGTTCCGCGATGCCCTGCCCGACGGCGGGCGGCTGCTCGGCCTCGATGTCGGGACCAAGACGATCGGGACGGCGTTGTGCGACGCCGGCTGGTCCTTCGCCAGCCCCGCGCATCTGATCAAGCGCACCAAATTCACCGCCGACAAGGCCGAACTGGCGACGCTGATCGGTCAGCAACAGGTCAAGGGGCTGGTGATCGGCCTGCCCCTCAACCTCGACGGCACCGACAGCCCGCGCACCCAATCGACCCGCGCCTTTGCCCGCAATCTGGCCGACCTCGACCTCCCCATCTTCCTGTGGGACGAACGCTGGTCCACCGCAGCGGTCGAGCGCCAGATGATCGCCGAAGACCTCTCGCGCGCCAAACGTGCCGAACGGGTCGACAAACTCGCGGCCAGCTACATCCTGCAAGGCGCGATCGACGCGCTGGCGACGGGTTAAGCTCCGACTTCGCGCGGCCGCACCAGTCCGCCGCGATCGAAGCGCGCGATCAGTCCGTCCAACGTCCGCGCCGCCATCTCCCCGCGCGGTCGGCTGCGATAGTCGGGCGAGTCGGGGTCGGCGAGTTGCAGGCGTTGGCCGAAGCGCTGGACATCGGTCGCCAGCGTCTCGGCATGCTCGGCAGCCGCAGCTAGCCTTGCCCCCCGCGTCCCGGATCGCATCCGCCGCCCCAGCCGGTGCAGAACGCCGCGATTGGTCGCGGCCGCGGTCGCGAATGAATCGCTCTGCCGCTGCAGGTCCTCGAGATAGCGGAACGACACCACCTGGCCCGGCTGAAAGCCAAGCTGGTCGTCGCCATACGCGACATTGCTGCCCACCCGCACCGCCGCCTCGCGCAGATACAGCGCGGTGACTTCGCGCATCGCCGATGCCGCAGCATCGCAAAACTGCGTCGTCGCCAGAATGGCCGGTGCCGTCCGCGCATCCACCGCATGGCCGAGGATCGCGCATGTGTGGCGCAGCTGGCCCGCAACCTCGGCCTGCCGCGCGATCGCCCGCCGGACCCGGGTCAACCGCTCCAGCGGCGAAGCGTGATTCTCGCGGAACAATTCCCGCGACAGGGCGACCGCCGCCTGCGCCGTCTCGGCATGCGCTTCAAGCGCGGCATCGAGCAGCAGCGTGCGCAGCCCCGCCCAGCGCCACCGGTCGACGATCCAGCTCCATAGCGGCACCGCGACGACCAGCAAGGCGACCTGCGCCGCCATGACCGCAATCACCAGCGCCGGCGCACCGGCCAGCCATGTCTGCCATTGTCCCAGCATCACGTCCCCCCGGCTCGCGATTCTGCATCGGATAGGGGCAAATTGCTTCAAGTGCACGACTCCTTGCGCGCCCCGCCCCGCCCCGCTAACCGGCAGCTTTAATGCAACCGCCGATCGATCATCGCCCCGGCGCCCAGATTCAGGGGCGCGCCGTGTTTCCGCACGCGCACCTGACGGGCATTTCCGGGCTTCAGCCGCACGAAATCCTGTTCCTGCTCGACGAGGCAGAACAATGGATCGAGGCGAACCGCAACCGCGCGCCGGGCGACCATCGGCTCGACGGGCTGACGCAGATCAACGCCTTTTTCGAGAACTCGACCCGCACGCTGCTGAGCTTCGAGATCGCGGGCAAGCGGCTCGGCGCGGACGTCGTCAACATGCACGCCGCGCAGTCGAGCGTGAAGAAGGGCGAGACGCTGATCGACACCGCGATGACGCTCAACGCAATGCGCGCCGACGTGATCGTGATCCGCCACATGAGCTCGGGCGCGGTGCAGCTGATCGCCGACAAGGTCGATTGCCCCGTGCTCAACGCCGGGGACGGCAGCCATGAGCATCCCACCCAGGCATTGCTCGACGCACTGACCATCCGCCGCCGCCGGGGCAGCATCGCACATCAGCGCGTGGTGATCTGCGGCGACATCCTGCACAGCCGCGTCGCGCGCTCCAACATCCTCGCGCTCACCGCATTGGCCGCAGAGGTGCGCGTGGTCGCCCCCTCGACGCTGATGCCCGCCGCGATCGAGAAGATGCACGTGACCCCCTTCACCGATTTCGATGCGGCGCTGGAGGGCGCGGACGTGGTAATGATGCTGCGGCTTCAGAATGAACGCATGTCGGGCGCCTACATCCCGTCGACCCGCGAGTATCACCTCAATTACGGCCTGACGCTCGAACGGCTGAAGCGCGCCAAGCCCGATGCGCTGGTGATGCACCCCGGCCCGATGAACCGCGGGGTCGAGATCGATTCAGCCGTGGCTGACCTGCCCGGTCGCTCGGCGATCACCGAACAGGTCGAGATGGGCGTCGCGGTGCGCATGGCGTGCCTCGACGTGCTGACCCGCCGCGCGCGCGGCGTGGAGGGCTGGGCATGAACCGCATCTTCCGAAACGCCCGTCTGATCTGTCCCGCGGGTGGCGAGCGCAGCGGCGACCTGTTCGTCGCGGACGAGCGGATCGTCGAGTCTGCCCCCGACGGTGCCGAGGTGATCGACTGCGGTGGCAAGCTGCTCGCCCCTGCCCTCACTGACCTCGGCGTCTTCGCAATGGACAAGGCGGCGTGCCGCGCCGGCGGGATTGCGCGCGTTGGCCTGATGCCAGACCAGTCGCCCGTGCTCGACGGCCCAGGCCTGGTCCAGCGCGCCGCGGACATGGGCAAGCCGGAGCTGTGGGTCCACCCGATCGCCGCCGCAACGCGCGGGCTGGAGGGTGTGGACCTCGCCGAATATGCCACCAACGCCGACGCCGGTGCGCGCGCCGTGGGCACCGGGCGCGGGTGGATCGCGGATAGCGGCGTGATGCGCCGCGTGCTCGCCTATGCGCGCGATTGCGGGCTGGTGGTCATCTCCCACCCGGAGGACGCCGGGCTGACCCGCAATGCGGTAGCGACCGAAGGCGAGACCGCGACCCTCCTTGGCCTCCCCGCCGCCCCCGCGATTGCCGAGGCGCTGGCGGTTCAGCGCGACCTGACACTCGCCGAAGCGACCGGTGCTGCGATCCATTTCCGCCAACTGACCACCGCAGCCGCGTTCGACCTGGTGCGGGCGGCCAAGGCGCGCGGGTTGCGCGTCACCTGTGGCATCACCCCGGCGCATTTGCTGCTGTCCGACATCAACCTGTCCGACTTCCGCACCTTCGCACGCCTCTCGCCCCCGCTGCGCGACGACAGCGACCGCCTGGCCGCACTCGCAGCGTTGACGGACGGGACGATCGATGTGCTGTGCTCGGGCCACGATCCGCGCGGGCCGGAGGAAAAGCGCTTGCCCTTCGCGGACGCAACGCCGGGCATGGCGGGTGCGGCGACGGTGCTGACGCTCGGTCTGGGACTGGTTCGCGACGGTCATCTGACGCTCGACCGCCTGTTCGCGCTCGTCGCGCGTAACCCTGCACAGATCCTCGGCATCGACACCGGCACGCTCGCGCCGGGCATGCCCGCGGACCTGGTGCTGGTCGATCCCGAAGCGCCGTGGCAGATCGTCGCGGACACCATGCCGGGCAAGGCGGGCAACACCCCGTTCGATGGCCTGCCGGTTCAGGGCAAGGCGCTGCGCCTGTTCAAGGGCGGCAGCGAGGTTCGCTGAATCGAAAAGGGCCGGGAGCGACCCCGGCCCTTGCTCTTCCAGTCATTTGGTTCAGCGCGACGCGCTGCGCACCCATCCCGCCGGCTTGTCGCCCGCAGCGGTGCGCACGAAGCAGCTGCCACCGTCGCCGCGCACTTCGCGGCACAACGCATCGGCATCGGCGCGCGACAGGCCACCGACCGCCAGCCGCTGGAACGCGCCCGCCTTGGTCGAGATGCTGGCGCTTGCCGGGGTCAGGCTCTTGAGCTGCGGCGTGCGGCGTACCATTCGGCCCCATGCGTCGCGGGCAACGCCGATGCTGTCATAGGCGCCGAGCTGGACATACCAGCTGCCCTTGGCAAAGCGCTGGGTCGACGGCACGTCCATGCGGACCGGCTTGGTCGCACCCACGCTGGCGACCGAGGTTTCGGCGCGCACGGCGCGAGCCGGGATCGCCTGAACGATCTCCTGTCGCGGGGCGAACACCACCTGCTGGCCGCTCGGCGCAGTGATCGACGGCCCTTGCGCGACTTCGGCTGCCGCAACATCGACGCTCGTCGCGGCTACCGCAGCGACCGCCTCGACCGGCGCGGCGCCGGGCATATAGGTTTCGACCGGATCCGCGACCTGTGCCGCCGCGACCGCGCTCGTCATCGAATGCGCCAGCGCCAGCCGCTCGGGCTGGCCCTTGTCGGCGATCGGCGTGACGCCGAGCAGCGACGCGACCTGATCATAGGCGTTCTGCGGGCGGGCAAAGCTCGCCCACTGCATCATGCGGCCATCGACCTGATCGGGCGACAGGTCGAGCGCAGCAATCGCCCGCGCCTGCGGCCACTGGCCCGCGAGCGCAAGGCTGAGCGCGAGGTTCTGGCGCGTCTTGGCATCGGCACCCGGCTGGCGCGCGATCTCCATCAGCAGCGCGACCGCGCCCGCGGGATCGCCCGCCAGCGCCATGGCGAGTCCGCGATCGCTCGCCGGGATGGTCGCGCTATGCGTCGCCAGCGTCTGGCGCGCCACGTCCCACTCGCCGGTAGCGATCTGTGCCAGCGCGAGGTTGAGCGCGGTGCGGCCATTGGCCGGGTCGAGCGACAGCGCCTCGTTCAGTGCCTGCGCCGCCGACACGAAGCGGCCCGCGAACAGATAGGTTTCGCCGAGCAGCTTGCGATATTCACCGTTGCGCGGGTCGAGCGTGACAGCCGCC
>NZ_LSJM01000438.1 GCF_001557215.1 Sphingomonas sp. CCH9-E2
GTGGCGGGGAGTCCCGCCATAATGGAGCGATGCGGGCGTCAAGCGTTGGCCAGCCCCAGCTGCCACAGGATGAAGGCGTTTTCGTCGGCCGCCTCCCGCAGGCTCTCCCAGCGGCCCGACTTGCCGCCATGGCCCGCGCCCATGTTTGTCTTGAGCACCAGCACATTGGCGTCGGTCTTGGTCGCGCGCAGCTTGGCCGCCCATTTGGCGGGTTCCCAATAGGTGACGCGGGGGTCGTTGAGGCCGCCGGAGATGAACAAGGGCGGGTAGGCCTGCGCCGTGACATTGTCATAGGGGCTGTAGCTGCGGATCAGGTCGAACGCGGCCTTGTCGGTGATCGGGTTGCCCCATTCGGGCCATTCGCCCGGGGTCAGCGGCAGGCTGTCGTCGAGCATGGTGTTGAGCACATCGACGAAGGGCACGTCGGCGACGACCACCGCCCAGAGGTCGGGGTCGGAGTTGACCACCGCGCCCATCAGCTCGCCGCCCGCGCTGCGCCCCGCGATGGCGATGCCGCCCTTGTGCGTGTAGCCGCGGTCGATCAGCCCCTTCGCCACGTCGACGAAGTCGTTGAACGTGTTGGTGCGCTTCTCGAGCTTGCCGTCGAGATACCATTGCTGGCCAAGATCGTCGCCACCCCGGATATGCGCGATGGCGAAGGCGACGCCGCGGTCGAGGAACGACATGCGCGCGGTCGAGAAGCCGGGCGGGATGGCATAGCCATAGGCGCCATAGGCGTAGAGATAGACTTTCCCGGTGCCGTCGCGCGGGAAGCCCTTGGGATAGACGATCGAGCACGGAATGTCCGTGCCGTCGCGCGCGGCGATGTGGAGGCGCTCGGTCGCGTATTTGCTGCCGTCATAGCCCGAGGGGATGATCTGGACCTTGAGCGTTTCCAGCGTGCCGGTGGCGACGTCATAATCATAGACGGTGCCGGGCGTGACCATCGATTCATAGCCGATGCGCAGCTTCGCCATCGCATATTCGGGGTTGTCGCCGAGGCTGGCGACATAGCTGGCTTCCGGGAAGGCGATGCGCGTGCCGGGGCCGCCTTCGTACTGGTGGATCTCGATCTGATCGAGCCCGGCCTCGCGCCCCTCGACCACGAAATAGTCGGCAAAGGTGGTGACGCCGGTCATGTAGAAGGTTTCGGACGGCGCGATCCGCTCGTGCCATTCGCCCGGCGCATCGAGGCTGGCGGTGACGAGGCGCCAATTGGTGTGGGTGTCGTTGGTGTGGATGAAGAGCGTTCCGTCATGCTCCTCGACATCGTACTCGCGACCGGTCTGGCGCGGGGCGACGAGGATCGGTTCGGCGAGCGGATTGTCGGCGGGGAGCAGGCGTATTTCGCTGGTGACGTGATCGCCGGTCGAGATGACGAGGAAGCGGCGCGACTGGGTCTCGCCCACGCCGACGCGATAGCCCTCGTCATCCTCGTGATAGAGTTCGATGTCGGCCTCGACCGGGTCGCCGAGCTTGTGCCAGCGGGCATTGTCGGTGCGCCACTGGTCGTTGGCGACGCCGTAGAGAAAGCCCTTTGAATCCGAGGTCCAGACGAGGTCGGAGAGGACGCCGGGAATGGTGTCGGGGAGCAGGTCGCCGGTGGTGAGATCCTTGACCCGCACTTCGAACCGTTCGGAGCCATTGTCGTCGAAGGCGTAGGCGAGATAACGGTCGTCGGGGCTGACCGAGAAGCCGCCGAGGACGAAATATTCCTTCCCTTCGGCGAGCTTGGGTTCGTCGAGGATCAGTTCGGCGTCCCCGCCCGCGACGGGCTTGCGCCACCAGCGGCGATATTCGCCGCCCGTCTCGTGATCGGTCCAGTAGAGATAGGCGCCGTCCTTTTGCGGGACCGTGGCGTCGTCTTCCTTGATCCGCCCGCGCATCTCCTGAAACAGCGTTTCGGCGAGCGGCTTCAATGGCTCCATCACGGATTCGAAATAGGCGTTCTCGGCCTCGAGATAGGCGAGCACGTCCTTGTCCTTGACCTCGGGATAGCCCGGGTCGCGCAGCCAGTTCCACGGGTCGTCGATCGTCACGCCATGGCGCTGATAGCTGTAGGGACGGGTCGCGGCGACAGGGGGCTGGGTCTGGCTCATCGCGCCCGTCTAGCGCAGCGGCGGGTTGGCGCAAACGGTTGCCGTGCACGGCAGCGGCGCTAGGCTGGTCCGAAAACATGGGAGGATCGGATGGGCAAGGCGATGCTGGTGGCGGCTGCGGGCGTTGCGCTGCTGTGGGGCGGGGCGGCGCAGGCCAAATACCGCTATGCCGCGACGATCACGCGGACGACGCATGGCGTGCCGCACATCGTCGCGCAGGACTGGCGCGGGGCGGGTTATGGCGTGGGCTATGCCTATGCGCAGGACAATCTGTGCATGATCGCCGAGGAATTTGCGACGGTCGCGGGTGAGCGGTCGCTGCATTTCGGGCCGAAGGGCAGCGCGACCCTGGGCTTTCAGAGCGTCGACAATCTGTCGTCCGACCTGTTCTTCCGATCGGCAATCGACCTGCCCAAGCTGCGGCGCGGGGCGGCGGCGCAGGGGGCGGCGGCGCTGGCGCTGACGGCGGGATGGGTCGCCGGGTATAATCGCTATCTCAAGGACCTGGGGCCGGACAAGGTGCCTGCCGAGTGTCGCGGCAAGGCGTGGGTGCGACCGATCACCGCCGACGACATGCTGCGGCTCAACGAGAAGCAGATGCTGCTCGCCAGTTCGCTCAACTTCGCGCCCGCCATTGCCAATGCGGCGCCGCCGGGAAGCGAGGCTCCGGCGAAGGTGAGCATGGCGCTGCCCGATCCGGCGCAGTTCGAGGTGGCGAGCAATGGCTGGGCATTCGGGGGCGATGTCACCGCCAATGGCAAGGGGATGGTGATCGGTAACCCGCACTTCCCATGGCACGGCCCGAGCCGCTTCTGGCAGATGCACGTCACGATACCGGGCAAGATGGACACGGCGGGGGTCGGGATTGCCGGGTCGCCCTTCCCCACGCTTGGCTTCAACAAGGATATTGCCTGGACGCATACGGTGACGGCGGCGCGGCACTTCACGCTGTATCAGCTGACGCTCGATCCCAATGATCCGACCGCCTATCTGGTCGACGGCAAGTCGGAGAAGATGGTCGCCAAGAGCATCTCCGTGCCGATGCCCGACGGCGCGGCTCCGGTGACGCGGACGCTGTACTCGACTCGGTTCGGAGCGGTGATCGTGATCCCGCAGGCGATGGCGACGTGGAGCAAGACCACCGCCTTTGCGATGCGCGATGCCAATGCGGGCAACCAGCGCGGGATCGGCACCTGGGTGCGGATCGCCACGGCGAAGACCGTCGGGGAGGTGCGCGCGGCGGTGAGCGAGACGCTGGGCATTCCATGGGTCAACACCATCGTCGCCGACCGGCATGGCGATGCGCTGCACGCCGATGTGACCGCGGTGCCGAACGTGTCGGCGGAGAAGGAAAAGGCGTGCGCGACGCCGCTGTCGGCGGTGGTGGCGCGGACCGCGATCCTGCTCGACGGGTCGAAATCGGCCTGTGCGTGGGATGCTGTTTCGGGGACGCCGGTTCCGGGGCTGATGCCTGCCAGCGATCAGGCGGTGCAGCAGCGGCGCGATTACGTGGCCAACATGAATGACAGCTATTGGCTGAGCAATGCCGACCATCCGCACCCCGTGCTCTCGCCGATCCTGGGCGAGGCGGAGAAGCCGGTGAGCTTGCGCACCCGGTCGGGGTTCATCGAGACACGCGCGCTGATCGCGGGCGGGAAGGTCGATCACGAACGCGCCAAGGCGATGACCTTTGCCAACAAGAGCCAAGCGGGGGAGCTGGCATTGAAACCGCTGCTGGCGCTGTGCGCGGGCAAGGCGGACGTGGCCGATGCCTGTGCGGCGCTGGGCAAATGGGACGGGCGGTTCGATCTCGACAGTCGGGGGGCGTGGCTATTCGACCGGTTCTGGATGAAGGCGGCGCGGGTGCCGGGCATCTGGGCGGTGCCGTTCGATGCCAAGGACCCGGTCCACACCCCGCGCGATCTGGTCACTGGTGGCGAAACGGGCGACAAGCTGATCGCGGCGCTCAAGGCGGCGGCGGCGGAGGTGACCAAGGCGGGGATCGCGCTCGATGCACGCTGGGGCGATGTCGCCTTTGCCCGGCGGATCACCGACCGCATCCCGATCCATGGCGGCGATGGTGCGCTGGGCGTGCTCAACGTGCAGATGATGGTGCCGGTGCCGGGCGGGCTCACGCCGCGCCACGGGTCGAGCTATGTGCAGGTGGTGGGATTCGACGACGCAGGTCCGGTCGCGGACACGATCCTGTCCTACTCGCAGTCGCCCGACCCGCAATCGCCCTGGTTTGGCGATCAGACGCGGATGTACTCCACCAAGCAATGGGTGCGCTTTCCGTTCACCCCGGCGCAGATTGCGGCGGCGAAGGTCGGGGAGGCGGTGCGAATCGCGGAGTGAACACGGTCACTCCGGGGTGACGACGCCGCCCATGCCGAGGCGCTTGCCGCGGGTGATGATCACCTTGTCGCCGAGCCTGGCCTGCGCGAACACCAGCTTGGCGAAGGCGGTGGGGACGCCGATGCAGCCATGCGTGGCGCGCCCCTCCTCCACCTCAGACCCGTGGATCGCGACGCCGTCCCAGGTGAGGCGCATCATATACGGCATCGGGGCGCCGTACAGGTTCGAGATGTGGTGGACCTTCTTCTGCTTGATCTCATGCACCCCAAGCGGCGTCGGCTTTTCGTCCATGCCGTAGAGGATCGCAGTGGCGCCTATCTCGTACCCGTCGCGGAACACCGACATGGTCTGCGCTTCCAGATCGACGGTGATGACGAGCGGGCCATCGGCGGGGACGCCGTCGGTGTTCCAGTAATAGGTGCCGAAGCTGATCGGGCCGGGAATGTCGAGGATGCGCTTGACCGTCATCGCCTCCAGCGCGGGCGCGGCGGGCGGTAGGGCGGGAGCTGCTGGAGCGGGTGCGGGCGCGACAACCGGCTTG
>NZ_LSJM01000439.1 GCF_001557215.1 Sphingomonas sp. CCH9-E2
CGACAAAATTCCGCCCCCTACGGGGCGGCCCCTCCACCACCGCCTGCGGCGGCGGTCCCCCTCCCCTGCTGTGCAGGGGAGGAATTAAAGGTCACAGGATCATATCGTCGCCGCTGCGCAGGGCGAGCACGCGGCCGATCGTGTCGAACAGCGCGTCCATCGCCACCGGCTTGAACAGCACTTCGTCCGCGCCCGCGGCGAGGCAGCGTTCGCGCAGATCGACAGCGGTGTCTGCCGTCACCACGATGACGGGCAGTTCGGCCTTGGCGTCGCCGCGCGCGCGGATGCGTTCGATCGCCTCGATCCCGTCCATGCCCGGCATACGCAGATCGACCAGGATCACGTCATAATCCCCGGCCTCGATCATGTTGAGGCCCGCCTGCGCGTGCTCGGCTTCGGCCATCGTGGCGCCGGCGACATTGAGCATGTCGCGCACCACGCGGCGATTCATCGGATCGTCCTCGATGAAGAGGATGTTCATTGCACGAGCATCCCATGGGCGGCGGCGGTCTGGACCGGGGAAATCATAGGCGTGCTATCCACCTAAGCCGCTTGCGATACAAGCGTCGTGCGACGGGATGTCGCACAAATTTCGTCGCGCCCTGCCGTCAATGCCGCGACCAGCGCGGGTCCTTTCACGGGCTTAACGATGATTTGGTCGACACCGGTTTCAAGCAACCGCTGCTCGACGTCTGGCGCGGGCGTGCTCCACAGCGCCGCAACGCGCGCTCCGACCGGTGCGGCGGCGGCAACTTCCTTAAGCTTTTCAACCGGATCGCCCTCGTCAGCCGCCAATGTCGCCTCATCCGCCAGGATCAGCACGGGCGCGACATTTGCGGCGAGCGTCACGGCTTCGTCCAGCGCTGCGGCAAATTGCACCGTCGCGAAATGCGGGGTGAGCAAGGTGCGCAGCATGCCGCGCACGATCGGGTTGCGGTCGAGCACGACCAGATGTTCGCCGTCCTTCGGCGCCTGGGCCGCCGAATCGGGCGCTTCGGCCAAGCGCAGCGGGAGATCGACGGTGAAGGTCGATCCCTCCCCCACCACGCTGGCTACGGTCACGCTGCCATCCAGCGCGTGCGACAGGTTGCGGACGATCGCCAGACCAAGGCCAGTGCCGCCGAACTGGCGCGTCGTCCCGGCATCGACCTGCTTGAAGGATTCGAACACTTCGTCGAGCTTGTCTGCAGGGATGCCGATGCCCGTATCGCTGACGGCGAGCCGCAGCCGATCGCCCGCCGCCGTGACGGCGACCGACAGCGTTCCGTGCTCGGTAAACTTGACCGCATTGGACAACAGGTTGAACACGATCTGGCGCAAGCGGCCGGGGTCGGTTTCGATCCAGCGCGGCGTGTCGGCATAGCTGAGCGTGAAGTTAAGCCCCTTGCCGCGCGCCTGTTCCTCCCACATCCGGGTCACGTCGCGCAGCATCGTGTGCAGATCGGTTGCGGTGAGCTCGACCGTGAGATTGCCCGTCTCCATCTTCGCCACGTCGAGGATGTCGTCGACCAGCGCGCGCATCGTCATCCCAGCGCCATGGACAATGTTGATGCGGTCGCGCGTCTCGGCCGGGACCGAGGCGTCGCGCAGCATGATCTGGGTCATGCCGAGGATGCCGTTGAGCGGGGTGCGGATTTCGTGGCTGGTCGTCGCGAGGAACTCAGTCTTGGCTTTGAGCGCCTTTTCGAGCGCGACATTGGTGTTTTCGAGGACTGCATTGGCTTCACGCACCTGGTTGCGGCTGCGACGGATCGTGAACAGGCCAATGCTGAGCAGCGTGACGATCAGCACCGATGCGCCGCCAAGGCCGATGAACAAGGTGCGCTGGAACTCGGCCTCGCGCCGCAATTCTTCCGCCTTGAAATTAGCGATGCGCAGTTCCTGGTTCGCATAATCGAACCGGGCCGCCATCAGTGCGGTGCTGGTCGATGTGGCGAGTTCGAACGCCTCTTCGTTCAGCGCGCGCAGCCGTTCGAGATGCGCCAGCGCATCGCCATCGCGATCGAGCGCACGATAGATCGAATAGGCGGTGAAATGCGCGTCGCGCATCGCATAGGTCGTGTCGGCCAGATCGATGCCGTCGAATGCTCGCTCGATCAGCGTGCGTGCCAAAGCGCTCTTGCCTTGTAGCCGCGCGGATTCGGCGGCAACCGCGAGCAGGCGGGTTTCGCCCTGATGCGCCGGGTCGCGCTGGATGATGCCGGTCGCCTCCGCCAGTGCGGCATCGGCCTCGCGATAGCGTTTCTGATCGAGCAGCGCGCGCGCGATATTGACGAGAATATTGGGCAGCAGGTTGGTCGATTTCTCGGCCTGTGCCACCGCCAGCGCCTTGCGATATTCCGCCTCGGCCTGGCGCGGCTCGTCGAGCTGAAGCAGCACGGCGCCGCGATTGTTCAGCAGGAACATCTGCAGCCGCGGATCTCCGGTATAGATTTCGGCCGCCTGTTTGAAATACTTGTCGGCGCTGCGCAGATCCTGAGCGCTGTTATAAAGCGTCCCGATCAGCTGCAGCGCAATCGACTGGCTGCGCTTTTCGCCCAATTTGGCGAAGATATTGTGTGCTTCCTGAAGCGAGGCGAGCGCTTCGGCGTACCGCATCCGCGCTTCCTGCACCCCCGCGCGCGCGACCAGCAGATCGCCGCGCAGTTTCGTCGGAGCCTGGTCCGCGCTGATCAGGCGCAGGGCGCGCGCGATACGCGGGGCGGCGGCGTCGGGCTTCCGGATGCGGATCAGCGCCTCGCTCTGCAACCACAAGGCGGTTGCTTCGGCTGTGGCACGCGGGCCCAGTTCGGGGATCGCAACTGCATGGCGCTGCGCCTGCTCGGCAGCAGCGAGTGCCGCTTGGGGGTCGCTGACCATCGCGCTCTTGGCGCTTTCGATCATCGCTTCCGTCGCACGCTGCTGCGCGGCGACGGGGGCGGCGAACGCCAGTGCGAGCCAACAGAGAAGGAGGGCAAGACCCCTCGACATTACCCGCTCTTGCGCCAGAAATTCTCGGTGCGCCCGAAGCTCGGGCGCAGGGTTGCGACCGATTTGAAGCCCTCTTCATCGAGATAGCGGACGAACGCGTCGAGCGCGATCGGGCGGCTGATCAGATAGCCCTGGACCATATCGCAGCCCATCACGCTGAGCAGTGCCAATGCGGCAGGCGTTTCGACGCCCTCGGCCGTGACTTCCATCTCCAGCGCATGCGCGAGATCGATGGTCGAACGAACGATCAGCGGATCGCGATTGCTGCTGGTCAGCTGCATCACGAACATCTTGTCGATCTTGAGCTCGGTCGCCGGAAGCTGTTTGAGATAGGCCAGCGAGGACAGGCCCGCACCATAATCGTCAATCGCCAGCGGGATGCCGATCGCGGCAAAGCGTTGCAGATGGCGGATCGCACTGTCCGGGTCGCGGATCACCGCGGTCTCGGTGATTTCGAAGCCGACCTTGGCCCCGGACTCGCTGACGATGCGGCATGCCTCTTCGACGAATGCCTCGTCGGCCAGCAGCACGCCCGAGATGTTGATGAACACCGGCATGTCATGGCCGTGCGCCAGCATTACCTGCTGGTCCGCAATCACCTGGCGCAGCGTCCACAGCGTCAGTCCGACTATTTCCCCGCCATCCTCGGCCGCGTTGATGAACTCGCCAGGCAGGATCAGGCCGCGCACCGGATGGTGCCAGCGCACCAGCGCCTCCGCCCCGGTGACGGCTTCGCGGCGGACATTCACCTTGGGCTGATATTGCAGGAACAGCTGACCCGCAGCGATCGCGCGCGGCAATTCGCGAACAAGCGCTGCGCCGTCGAATGCAGCGTGGCTCTGCGACAGATCGATCGAGACGATGCCGGCATCGGTGCGCGCCTGTTCAAGCGCCGCTTCGGCGCCTTCGGTCAGCCGCACCTCATCGTCATCGCCGAACGGCGCGACGGCAATCCCCCAGACGAGCTGGATCAGATGGCGCTCGCCGTCGAGATCGACCGAACGCGCGAAGCAGGCTGCCAGGCGTTCGATCAACGCCCGCGCTGCAATCGGGCTTTCCGCTTCGAAGCTAAGTTCGATCAGCGACCGGCCGGCGGTCACGCTGCGCACGCCGGGTTCGAGGTCGCCCATGCGATCGGCAAGGTCATGGACCAATGTGTCGGCGCGCGGTCGCCCGAGATGGCGGCGCAGCGACTGGAAATTGGCAATCTCGCACAAGGCCAGCACGCGCCAGCGGGTACAGGCAGGGCCGCCCGCGCCGCGCGCAACCGCCGTCCCGGATTGGAGGTCGGGCGCGTCGCTCTCGCCCTCGGCACCGTCATGCATGGCGATACGCCCCGCCCCGAAAGGCGAACCGTGGAAACCGGCGGGGTCGAAACGGTCAGACATGCCGTCCGGCCTAACATCCAGTGCTGAAGGAAGTTTTAAGGAAGCCGCTGCGGCGCGATCACCGATTTAGGTAGTTTCCCCATACTCCCTAACAATTGATTCAGGATGAATTTTCAGATAACCAAAATGGGTGCGTTTCGTGCGCACAATGGGAGAAAACACATGTTTGCACTCTTTTTCCGGGACACCGGCGGCGAGACTCTGCGCCCCTGGTAACCCTTTTCCGGCCCGGGCCGGCGGCGTGATGGATGGTCCTTCACCCTCGACCTGCCCGGGCTGATTTCCTAAATATTGGCCGCCATCCGATTGGGATTGCGGCCTTTATTTTTCTGATCCATTCTGGATACGAAACTTTTTTGCCCCCCTGCGGGCGATGTGTCGCCATGCGACAAATCCACAGCCGCCGCCGCTTGACTCCCCCGCTGCCGAGTAACGGCCACGCAAGCGCGAATCACCGCGACTCGTGGAGTCAGCGCGAGTCGCGCTTTGACGTGCGAGTCGGAACACGGTAAATGAATCGCTTCGCAAGGGGGTTTCATGGCGGGCGATGTCTGGTTTTTGATCGCGATGAGCTTCAGCTTTGCCGCCTATGGCGCGTATCTGCTGGGCCTGCGTCGCGCGACCGTGCGCCCCAACCGCGCCTCCTGGCTGATCTGGAGCGCGTCGGCCGCTGCCGAAGCGCTGACCTATGCCGCCGTCAACCCGGGTTCACCGCAGGGCTGGGTATTCATCCTGTCCGCCATCTGCTGCCTGATCGTCACCGCCTGCCTGTGGCGCGGATCGAACTGGGCGCCGCCGACGACGATCGAAGCTTTCTGCATGGCCGCGTGCCTGACCGCGCTGCTGATCTGGGTGGCGTTCCGCGAAGCCTATTGGGCACATATGCTGGTTGTCGCCGCAGTCCCGGTCAGCTTCTGGCCGACCTGGGTCAGCGTGTGGAAGGATCGCGGGGCCGAGCGCTCGCCCGCCTGGGGGCTTTGGACGATGGGCGACCTCGCCACCCTGCTGGTTGCAGCGCGCGCGGGCGGATCGGGGGCGGACGAATTCGCCTATATCTTCGTCGAGCTCGCCTGCCACGCCAGCATCTGGTTCATGATCGGGCTGGCGACGATCAACCCGCTGCGTTCGTTCGGCTGGGCGCGCGGCGGGCTGGTGGTGCTCGACCGCTATCGCCATCCGCGCAACCTGTTCACGGTCGGCGAGAACCATCTGGGCAAGGCGGTCTATGCCACCTGCCGCTTTGCCGAAGGGGCGGAGTTGATGCGCTTCACCGGCCGCCGCTTTCATGTCGACGACATCCCCAGCCTGATGCGGGGCAGCGACGACCGCTTCGTGCAGGTGACGCCGGATCATTATATGGGTCCGTCGGGGCAGCTCGACGATCTGGTCAACCATAGCTGCGACCCCAATGCCGGGCTGCGCTTCACCGACGACGGAGTGATCCTCGTCGCGCTGCGCGACATCGTGTCGGGCGAGGAGATCAGCTGGGATTATTCGACCACACTGGCACAATCCAACTGGCACATGATCTGCCAGTGCCGATCGCCTGAGTGCCGCCGCGTGATCGGCAATTTCGATACGCTGAGCCCCGATCGGCAGGAGTTCTTCCGCGCCCGCAACCTCGTCGCGCCCTATTTGCGGCGCAAGGACGCGGTGCTGCCGGTGCGGCGGGCGGGTTAACGCGACCGCGCGATCGGGTCCAGCGCACCCTTGGTTGCCAGTAGCCGACGCATGTCGGCTGCGATTGCCCGCTCGTCGACATTGCCGCGCGCCAGTTCGTCCGCCCGCTTGCGCATCGCCCGGCGGCGCGCGGCAGCGGGAAGGCGGGCAATGGCGATATGTTCCCGAACCGCGCGTACCCAGCGACTGCTGGCGGAGGGAACGTCTTCCGACACGCGCGCAAACGGGTAGTTCATGAAGCGCCACTGGCCCTTATCGCGCTGGTAGAAGACCAGAAGCGTCATTCCGGGCGCGAAGATGTAGCGTGTGCAACCGCCCATCAACGCGTCAGCATTGGGCTGGACCAGTTCGGCCGGATTGCTCCGGGTCGGTGCAGGCAGTGTGTAGTTCTCGATCACCGTGCCCTGCATCCAGCCCTCAAGCGTCAGCCGGAAAGGGAGCGCCGTGCCCTTGAGCAACACGGTCGGCTTGAGAATGGCGGTGGACTCCGGACCCTTTCTGGTTGCGCCCTCTACCCGCGCCAGCACGATCAAGTCGGCGGCCTGCGCCAGTTGCTGTGTATTCGGCACGCGATAGGGCGGCGCGACACTGCATGCCAGCGCCGGGGGCATGGCGAGAAGCAGGGCAGCGAGCGTCAGTCGAAGGAGCATGTTCGCGGGATAGTGGATGGACCAACGGCTGGCCAGCCCTTGGCCCTTCAGGCCGCGACATCCTCCCGCACCAGATCCGATGCGGCGAGTTCGAGTACCGCGCTGGCGCCGATGCCGATGCCTTCGCTCTGCAATGTCAGGCTGCCGCCCATCGCGACCATCGTGTTGGCGCACCAGTGCAGGCCCAGCCCGCCCGACTTGTTGACGCGGGTCGAATAGCCACGCTGGAACAACTGCGGCGCGTTGGCCGGGTCGAAGCCCTCGCCATCGTCGGTGATGCGGATTTCCGTGCGGTCGCCGAGTTCGCGGATCGACACGGCGATGCTGCCCCCGTCCCGCCCGGTCGCGGCGATCGCCTCGGCCGCATTGGAGAAGAGGTTGCCGATCACCTGGCTGAGTAGCACGCGGTTGGCCATGACCCAGTGTGGGGTCGCAGGAAAGTGGAAGGCGATCGAGCTGGCACCCGAATAGCGCGCGATCGTGGCGTTGCGCGCGACGATGTCGGTGACGTCGCAGGTTTCGAGCGGCGGGCGTTCATGCGCCTGTTCCTGTTGCCGCCCGATGATTTCGAGGACATTGTGCAGCGCGTCGCGACCGATGCCGAGCTGTTCCTTGCGTGCGTCGCGCGCCTGCGCCTCGCTGGAGAGCGCGGCGGCGACGAAGGCGACGAGTTTCTGGCGGCGCGCGGGCGGGATCGCGTCGTCCGCCAGTTCGCTCAGCGCGCGGTCGAGCAAGGCGCGATCGGTGGCGGGCGCCTCGCCGAGCCCCTGGCTCAGCACGGTGCTGATCGGGTTCAGCGCGTTGCGGACATTGTGCATCACCGCGACGGCGCTTTCGGACTGGCCGAGCTTGAAGGATTGCGCCTCGACCTGTTCGCGCAGATCCTTGAGCTGGACCAGCATCGCGTTGAAGCTGTCGACCAGGCTGCCGATCTCGTCGCGGCGCGGGGCTTCGGTGAGCGGCACGAGGTTCCCCGACCCGCGCACCACGCCCATATGCTGTTCGACGCGGTTGAGCGGGCGCAGCACCAGCCGACCGATCATCACGCTGAGCACCGCCATCACCAGCAGCATCAGCGCAGTGGTGCCGACGACGGCGAGTTGAAGCATGTTGCGGCCCAACCGGGACAGGTCGCGCGGCACGCGGAAGGTGGCGCTGGCGATGCTGTCCCCGCCCTCCCCCGGCACCGGCACGGCAACCGCGATGTTACGCTCGCCCAGGTCGAGGCGCGGCGCGGACACGGGCGCATCCAGTGCAATGCCGGCGCGCAGCTGGAGCAGGTTGCTGAGCCGTTCGGAGGTGATCATGCGCGCCATCACGACATGGCCGCGCGGTTCGCCGCTCCCATCGGTGCGCCGCACCTGGGCGATGCCGATCGCAGCGATCCGGTCGCCGAGGCGGGCATAGAAACTGGCGCTGTTATCCTTGGCCAGCGCGCGGCGGAAATCGATGCGACGGATTTCGGCGAGCAGGCGCGCGCGCATCTGCGGCGAATCCTTGCCGGTCTCCAGGTCGAGCCAACGCGCGATGACGATGCCGCCGTCCGGGCGGACATAGGCCATGCCGTTGACGCCGAGGTTGACCATCGCGGAGGTGGCGAAGCTGTCCTCCTCGAACGCGCGGTTGGGCGCGCCCATATAGTCGTAGCTCTCGTTCCAGTCGCCATAGTCGCGCACCGACGCCTCGACCTTCGAGGCATATTCGGTCAGCGCGGCGCGGGTGCGTTCGACATGGCCGTCGATCGCCTGCGCCTCGAGCCGGTCGAAGCTGGGGGTGATGACGAGCGCGAGCAGCAGCGTGATGCTGGCGGCGCCAAGCAGCGCGACCCCGGTCAGGATCGCGACGAGCTTGGCCCCGAGTGAACGTGGAATGCGGGATCTGATGCGGTCGAACATGGGTGGCGGCGACGTCACCCGTGGGTGCCGGTGGCCGGTGCCGGAGCGGGCTCCTCGTCGCCCATGAAGCGTTCATGCGCGGCGCGGATCGCGACATCGGCCTCGAGCGGGCGGGCGAGATAATAGCCTTGGACATGGCTGCACCCGGCGACCCGCAATGCCGCGAGATGCGCTTCGGTCTCGACGCCCTCGGCCACGACCTCGAGCCCCAACGCGCGGCCGAGATGGATAATCGAGTGGACGATCGCGGCGCTTTCCCGCTCGCGGCCCATGCCGTCGATGAAGCTGCGGTCGATCTTGAGGCAATCGAGCGCGAATTTCCGGATGTTATAGAGCGACGAATAGCCGGTGCCGAAATCGTCGAGCGCGATGCGGAAGCCCATCTGGCGCAGGCGATACAGCGTGTCGGCGGCGCGCTCGGCATTGTCGAAGATCGCGGTTTCGGTGATTTCGATCTGCACGCGGCGCGGCTCGATCCCGGCGCGCTGGACGCGTTCGACGACATGGCCGACGAAATTCTGGCGGCGGAACTGGCGCGGCGAGAAATTGACCGAGACATATTGCCCCGGCCATTGCTGCAGCATCTTGAGCGATTCATCGAGCACCCAGTCGCCCAGCTCGTGGATCAGGTTCGATTCCTCGGCGATCGGGATGAACATGCCGGGCGAGATCGGGCCATATTCGGGGCTGTTCCAGCGCAGCAATGCTTCGAACGCGACGATCTCCAGCCGGTCGCGCGCGACGATCGGCTGATAGACGAGGCGTAGTTCGCCATTGGCGATGGCCTGCGACAGACCGCCCTCGATCTGGCGGCGGAAGCGGATCGATTCGTCCATGCTCTCATCGAACACGCGCACCACGCCGCGGCCGGCGCGCTTGCTTTCGTTGAGCGACAGGTCGGCGCGACGCATCACGTCGATCGGATCATGCTTCATGCCCGGTTCGACGATGACCAGGCCGGCCGAGGCCGATCCCTGCACCGAATGGCCAAACACGGTGAAGGTCTTCGAGCAGGCGTGCAGCAGCCGTTCGACCGCCGCGATCGCATCGCCCTCGCCCGCCACCTTCATCAGCACCGCAAACTCGTCGCCACCCAGCCGCGCGACGAAGCCGCCCGGCGGCACCGCGCCCTCGATCGTCGTGCAGACCATGCGGATCAGCTCGTCCCCGGCGAGGTGGCCGAAGGTATCGTTGACCAGCTTGAACCGGTCGAGGTCCATCATCGCCATCGCGAAAGTATCAGGGCCGCGCACATGATCGGTCAGCGCGCGCATGAAGGCGAGCCGGTTGGGCGCGTCGGTCAGGCTGTCATGATTGGCGAGGTGGCTTGCCTTGCTCTCGTTCGCGGCGAGTTCGGCCTTCTGCTCCTCAAGCAGCGCCATGGCGCGGGCGAGCTGCTGATCGACTTCCCAACGCTTACCGAGCGCGGTTGCGGTCTGGACGACCTCTTCCACCTGGAACGGCTTGGCGATGTAGAAGATCTTGTCGGCCGGACCGGCGGCGCGGCTGATTTCCAGCGGGGAGAAATCGGAATAGCCGGTGACGACCACGATGTTGATGTCAGGATCGATCGCGCGAATGCGCTTGGCGGTTTCCTTGCCATCGATGCCCGGCGGCATGCGGATGTCGATGAAGGCGACCGGGAACGGGTTCCCGCTGGCCTTTGCCTGAGCCACCGCCTCGACGCCGTCCAGCCCCTGCATGCAGTGGACCGTTTCGAATTCGGGAAATTCCTGCGCGGGCGCGATCGCTGCGTCGTCATCGCCGAACAGTTCAGCGGCCATCGCGTCGAGCGCGGCTCCCTGAGCTGCGCCCACGCCGCTGCCCTTGAAGCACTGGCGGTAGGATTCGTGCATCCCGGCTTCATCGTCCACGATCAGAATGCGCAAGGCAAAGTCCCCTCTTTCACGTGCACCCCGCGTACGCGGTGCGGGTTAAGGCGAGGTAAAAGGGTTAACGCCGCGTTCCCCATCGGCTCCGGAACTTGCCCTAAAAAAATCGGGGCGCCGCGGACTGGCCGGGCGCCCCGTCGAGTTCAGGAGGGGAAAAATGCGTCTCCGCACACCGGTTGTATGCGGCAGGTGCGGCGATCGAACCACGGTCAGACTCTGACGCGCACCGCCTATGGCAGGACGGGTCATACCCAAAATGCGCGCCGGAACTTTTTCTATACAGCTGTCATGAAACCGGTTACAGTTTGCGGGCAAAGAACATAATAGGCGGGCCGCCGAGTCGCGCGTCATGCGCTCACGGTTGTTCAGGGTAAACGTTGTCAAACCTCCAGGGGGGATGCTGTGAAGGCTTCACATTCCGCAACTAACGGACTTATTCGCGGTTCGCGCCTGCGCGCTGCCGCTGCTGCACTCGCATGGTCGAGCGCGGGCACGGTGCTGGCCATCGGCCTCGCGGTCCCGGCGCAGGCTCAGGTTTCCTCGTCGCTGCGCGGCAAGGTGACGGCAGAGGGCGGTGTCAGCCAGGTGACCGTCGTCAATGTCGATACCGGCTTTACCCGCACCGTCACGCCGACCGCTGACGGCGGCTACCAGTTCGCATCGCTCCCGCCCGGCACCTACCGGCTTGAGGTCACGACCCCCAGCGGCGTGCGTCGTACCGACGAGTTCCGGCTTGCAGTCGCGCAGAACGCCGTGTTCGATTTCGACCTGTCGGCACCGCAGGTTGCGTCGGCCGATGGCGGCGACGAGATCATCATCACCGGCGGCCGCATCCGTTCGATGCAGGGCGGCGAAGTCGGCACGACGGTCAGCCAGCGCCTGATCGAGCAGCTGCCGCAGAACAATCGCAACTTCCTGGCCTTTGCCGATCTCGCGCCGGGCGTTCAGTTCATCACCAATGGCAGCGACCAGTCGCGCCTGCAGGGCGGTGCGCAGAACTCCAACACCGTCAACATCTTCATCGATGGCGTCGGCCAGAAGGACTATGTCCTCAAGAACGGCATCACCGGGCAGGATTCGACGCAGGGCAACCCGTTCCCGCAGTCGGCAATCGCCGAGTATCGCGTGATCAGCTCCAACTACAAGGCCGAGTTCGACCAGGTCAGCTCGGTCGCGATCACCGCGGTGACCAAGTCGGGCACGAACCAGTTCGAGGGTTCGGGCTTTGTCGACTTCACCAACCAGGACCTGCGCGATCCGACCCCGAACGAAATCCTCCGCCCCGGCGCGACCGGCAAGATCCGTACCCGGGATCTGCAGTTCGGCGGCACGCTCGGCGGTCCGATCATCAAGGACATGCTGCACTTCTTCGCCAGCTACGAAGGCAAGCGTCGTCTGACCCCGCGGACTGTGACCTTCCCGTCGACGCTGAGCTCGGGTCAGTCGCTGCTGCCCGCGTCGCTGGCCGGCAACTACGGTGAGTACAACGAAGAGTTCAACGAGAACCTCTATTTCGGCAAGCTCACCTTCACGCCGACCGACAGCGACCTGTTCGAGTTTTCGGGCAAGTATCGCGACGAGACCGGCGAGCAGTTCAACAGCGGCATCGCCGCCTATGAAACCCGCACGCTGGCCCGCGTGAAGGAAATCCGTGGCCTCGGCCGCTGGGAGCATACGGGCGAAGGCTGGATCAACGATTTCAAGGTCGCGTATGAAGACGTGACGTGGAACCCGCGTCCCGCGACGCAGGCCAACCGCAACGTCTATCGCATCCGCATCCCCAACCCGGCCAACCCGGCGCAGTTCCTGGACGGTAACGTCCTGGAAACCGGCGGCGGCACCAACTTCCAGGACAAGGGGCAGAAGGGTTGGCAGATCTCCAACGACTTCACCTATACCGGACTTGAAGGCCACACGTTCAAGGCGGGCGTGAAGGCGAAGTGGGTCACGCTCAACTCGCTGCAGCTCAACGGCTTCAATCCGGTGTTCCGCTACTTCACCCCGCTTGGGTCGACCACGCTGAACACGACCACGCCGTATCAGATGAGCTTCCAGGCGCTGGCCGGTGGCTTCACCGATGCGCAGCTGCGTTCGAAGAACTTCCAGCTCGGCCTGTATATCCAGGACGACTGGGACGTTACCGACCGCCTGACGGTCAATCTGGGCCTGCGCTGGGATTATGAAGAGACCCCGGCGTTCCTGAACTATGTCCACTCGGCGGCTCAGGTCGCGGCGGTCCAGCCGGCCAATTACCCGAACCTGGTTGGCGCGAACTACAACATCAACGACTACATCTCGACCGGCAAGGAGCGGAAGGCGTTCACCGGCGCGTTCCAGCCGCGCTTCGGCTTCAACTACAAGATCGACGAAGCGGGTCGTTTCGCGATCTTCGGCGGTTTCGGCCGGTCCTATGACCGCACCCAGTTCGACTTCATCCAGCAGGAGTTGGCGCAGGGGTCGGCGGCGGGCCGCACGTTCAACTTCATCGTCCCGGGCGATACGGTGAACGTCTGCACGCCGAGCGCGACCTGCATCCCCTACAACCCGGTCTATCAGACCGAAGCGGGTCGCGCGGCGCTGATCGCCGGGCTGCCGGCGGGTGCGGGGCGTGAGCTGCGCTTCATCAAGAACGACCTGAAGACGCCTTATTCGGACCAGTACAGCCTGGGCCTGCGCGGCGATTTCGGGCTGCTCAATGCCGAAATCGGCTATTCGCACGTCGAGAGCCGCGACGGGTTCGTCTATCTGCTCGGCAACCGTCGTCCGGGCGGCCTGTTCTTCCCGGCGACCGGCGCTCCGGACTCGCCGTTCGGTTTCCCGCCGTCGCCGTTCGGGTCGATCATCATCGGTGACAACGGGCTTGAGACCAACGCCGACACCGTGTTCGCCAAGCTGATCAAGCGCTACACTGCGGCGTCGCCGTGGAGCATCGACGCGACCTACACCTACACCAAGGCGAACGAGAACCGTCAGTTCGGTGAAGTCTTCTCGCTCGACTACTCCAGCATCGACGAATATCCGTTCCGTCCGTCGGCGGGCGTGCGCAGCCATCGCTTCGTGATGGCGGGCACGGTCGACATTCCGTATGGCATCACGCTGGCGACCAAGTTCCAGATCGCGTCGCCGGTCTGGCTCAAGCGCTTCGTGACCACGCCGGGCGTGGGCGTGCCGGGGACCAAGGACATCGTCGCGATCGAAGCCGCGGGCAATGGCGACAAGTGGGGCTTCCGTCAGCTCGACCTGTCGGCGACGAAGGAGTTCAAGCTCGGCTTCATCAATGACAACACCCGCGTGTGGTTCCGCATCGACATCATCAACCTGATGAACGACCGCAACTATAACGGGTTCAACTCGACCACCGGTCTGCGCGATCCGAACAACTATGGCATCGACGGGCCGCCGCGCACGGTGAAGGTCTCGACCGGCTTCAACTTCTAACCGGTCGCTTGAATACGGCGCGCGGACGGATTCCCCCGTCCGCGCGCCTTTTTTGTGTGTAAAGGAGTATCCCCATGGGCTTTCGCCTGCCTTCGCTCGGCCTTGCCATGCTGCCGCTTGCGGCCGCCTGTTCGACCCTGCCG
>NZ_LSJM01000440.1 GCF_001557215.1 Sphingomonas sp. CCH9-E2
GCCGACCACCATCCCCGCCCCCACCGCCAGCGCCGAAGCGGCGGCGATCTGAAGTAGATAGATGCGGCTAATGTCGGCCGAGGTCGCGCCGAGAATCTTGAACGTCGCGATCCCACCGCGCTTCTGCCCCAGGTACGAGGCGACGCCGTTGCTCACCCCGATCCCTGCGATCACCAGAGCGGCAAGGCCGATCAGCGACAGGAATTGCCCCATCCGCTCAAAGAAGCGCACCGCGCCCGGAGCGGCGCGGTCGCGCGTTTTGTATTCGAACCCGGCGGTGGCGAAGCGCGCCTTGAGCCCATCGACTGCCTCCTCGGGCGTCACACCGGCATTGAGGCGGATGCGGTACTTGGTCTCGTACAGCGCGCCCGGTTGCAGCAATCCGGTGCGCTTCATCCCGTCGAGCGAGACGATTGCGACCGGGCCGAGCGTGAACCCCTCCCCCACCCGGTCGGGTTCGTCGGCGATCATGCCGACGATGCGGAAATCGGCATCGCCATAGCGAACCCGGTCGCCGGTCTTGAGCAACAGCCGTTCCGACAGCGACTTGCCGATCAGGATCGCATCGGGCGCAAGCGGCGCGTAGCTGCCCTGCTCCAGCGTCAGGCTGCCGTACAGCGGATAGCGCGCATCGACGCCCTTGAGTTCGGTCAGCACCGCATCGGGCGCGCCCGTGATCGGCGTCGCGCGCCGCGCCATTGCCCGCGTGCGGATCGTGTCGCTGACCATGCCGAGCTGTGTCAGCGCCGCGCGCTCCTGCGCCGATGCCTGGCGCTGGGTCATCCCCACCTCGACATCGCCGCCGAGCAGCACCTGCCCCCGCGCCGAGATTTCGCCGGTAATCGATGCGGTCAGACTGCCGATTGTCGCCAGCGTCGCGACGCCGAGGAACAGACAGACGAGCAGCAGCCGCAGCCCGCGAAAGCCGGCATGCAGGTCGCGCCGCGCGATGCTCCACGCCTTGCGCCAGCCCAGCGCCCTCATGCAGCGCTGTCCGCAACGATATGCCCGTCGCGCATCGTCAGCACGCGGTCACAGCGGCTGGCAAGCGCCGGGTCATGGGTGATGATGAGCAAGGTCGCCCCCGCCGCGCGCTGGCGATCGAACAACAGGTCGACGATTACGCCGCTGGTCGTGCCATCGAGATTGCCGGTCGGTTCGTCGGCAAAGATGATCTCCGGCCGTCCGGCCACCGCGCGGGCGATGGCGACGCGCTGCTGCTCGCCGCCCGACAGCTGCACCGGATAATGGGTCAGGCGATGGCCGAGGCCGACCGCCTCCAGCTCCGCCGCCGCGCGCGCAAAGGCATCGTCCGCGCCCGCCAGCTCCAGCGGCACCGCGACATTCTCCAGCGCGGTCATCGTCGGCAACAGGTGGAAGGCCTGCAACACGATCCCGACCCGTCCGCGCCGCGCCCGCGCGAGGCCGTCCTCGTCCAGCGTGTCATAGGCGATGCCCGCGACGCTCACGCTGCCACCGCTTGCCTGTTCCAGGCCCGACAGGATCGCCATCAGCGACGACTTGCCCGATCCCGACGGTCCGAGGATCGCGACGCTGCTCCCGCGCGCGATGTCGACATCGATTCCCTTCAGAATTTCGGTCGGCGCTTCGCGCGTTCCAAGCGTCAGGGTGACATTGCGCGCGCGGATTGCGATATCCGCCACCGGTTCGATCGACATAGGTGGAGAAGACGTCCTTGATCAGAAAGCTTGCCCCATATGCGGGCGCAATGTTGCTCCTCCAAGGCCTCGCCGCCTGTTCGGGCGAAAATGATGCAACGAACCAGGCGCTGGCGACCCCGCCGACCCCCGCGACGGTGGCCAGTGCGGGTGCGGAGAAGGCCGATTCGCGGCTCGTCGTCGCCTTCGGGGACAGCCTCTACGCCGGCTATGGCGTCTTGCCGCAGGAGAGTTTCCCCGCGCAGCTGGAGAAAGCGCTCGCAGCGCGCGGCATCGCCGCGAGCGTGCGCAATGCCGGGGTGTCTGGCGATACAAGCTCGGCGGGCCTGCGCCGCCTGGCCTTCACGCTCGACGGGCTGGATCGCAAGCCGGACCTCGTCATGGTCAATCTGGGCGGCAACGACATGCTGCGCGGGATCGACCCGGCCGAGACGCGCGCGAACCTGACCGCGATCTGCGAGGAGCTGAAGAAGCGCGGCATCCCGATCATGCTGACCGGCATGATCGCCGCGCCGAACATGGGCCGCGACTATGCCGACGCGTTCAACGCGATCTATGGCGATCTGGCGAAACGCTATGACGCGGTGCTGTACCCCTTCTTCCTCGATCAGGTGGTGACCGATCCGTCGCTGATGCTGCCGGACCGGATTCACCCCAATCCCGAGGGACTGGAAAAGATCGTGGGGCGGGTCTCACCACTGGTTGCGGAGGCCCTGAAGCCCGGCGACGCGGGTTAGGCCCCTTTTGGGTTGCCAACCGCCGCGACGCTGCGTTACATCGATAGCAATCGATTGCATTACGCGATCGTCGGGTGGAGAGGATCATGCTGAAAGCGCGTCTGCGTGCCGTTCCGCCGTCGTCTGTTCTCGGCTTCAACGGGATGTCTTACCATGAAGATTGAACTGCGCGCGGCCTGTGCCGCCACCCTGATGTGCGTCGCCCTGCCCGCTTCGGCCCAGGCGCTCAAGGTCGGCGCAGCCAAGGTCGATATCACGCCCAAGGCGGCCGAAATGCCCAAGACCATGCTCGGCGTGCTTGATCCGCTCAACGTCCGCGCGATCGTGGTCGATGACGGCAAGACGCGCGCGGCGATGGTCACCGTCGACGCCGGCGCGATCATGACCGAGACCTGGGCCAATGTCGCCGCACGGGTCGAACGCGAGCTCAAGATCCCGACCAGCCAGCTGCTACTCACCGCCAGCCACACGCACAGCGCGCCGTGGATGCGCGGCCAGGCGTACGAGGCGAAAATCTTCGACGCGATCCGCAAGGCGGCGGCGGCGGCGAAGCCCGCGCGCATGGCCTATGGCACCGGCGTTTCCTACATCAACGTCAACCGCAACATCATCGACCCCGACAATCGCCGCTGGTGGGAAGGCCCGAACTACGAGGGCGTGTCGGACAAGACCGTTGCGGTGGTGCGGTTCGAGACGCTGGAGGGCGCGCCGATCGCGGTCTATTTCAACTATGGCGTGCACGCCGTGCTGACCGGCAATCTCGATCTGGTCAGCGCCGACCTGCCGGGTGCCGCGTCCAACTATATCGAACAGTCGCTGGGCGGCGATACGGTCGCGGTCTATGGGAACGGCGCGGCGGGGGATCAGAACCCGATCTATTTCAACCAGACCTATGAACTGCGCGCGATCCGCACCGCCGATTATGCCAAGCGCGGTGAGGATATCAGCAACGCGATGCCCCCGGGCGGGACCGGCATGGACCGCAGCAATCCGCGCGTCGCGATGCTGATGGAACAGCAGAAGCAGATGGTGAAATCGATGGGCCAGATGCTGGGCGAAGAGGTGCTGCACGTCAGCCGCGCCAGCCTGGAGCGTCCGGTCGTCGCCGCAACCATTCAGGGCGCGCAGACCAGCGTCACCTGCCCCGGCCGCAAGCGGCTGGACAAGGGCCGCGCTGGCTATGCCGGCACCTATGAGGATGCCGACCCGATCAGCATCCGGCTGAGCCTGCTCAAGATCGGCGATACCGTGATCGGCGGCGTGGATGCGGAGGTGTTCACCACCATCGCCCAGCGCTTCAAGCGGGAGTCGCCGTTCAAGCACACGATGATGACGACCATCACCAATGGCATGGCGCCGTCGGGCTATATCCCGAACGACGCGGCGTTCGGCTACAATACGTTCGAAGTGGTGTCGTCGCGGCTGAAGCCGGGTTGCGCGGAGAGCGCGATCGTCAACGGACTGCTCGACCTAATCGAGAAGGTCGAGGCGAAGTGACGCAACGGGCCGCATCGCGCGGGTTTAGCGCGACGCGGCCTGCGCCAAAGCAATCGCGCCGAGCGGTCCGGCATCGGCACCCAGACCCGCGGGCTGAATGATCTCGGAAACCGCAACGGGAGTGAGGAAAGGCAGATAGCTTTCCAGCTGCGCGACGACAATCTCACGCACCCAGGGCAGGATGAAGGCCCGCGACAGCGCCACGCTGCCGCCAAACAGGATGCGGCGCGCCGAGGTCGTCAGCAGGATCGCGCAGCAAAGCTCGGCTATGTCGGCGGCGACATGGCGCCAGATCGGATCGTCGTCAGGCGCAGTCGCCGGGTCCATGCCGAAGCGTGCGGCGAGCGCGGGTCCCGACACCAGGCCCTCGATGCAATCGCAATGGAAGGGGCAGTTGCCGGCGAAGACATCCCCCGCGGCGCGGCGCAGCCGGATGTGGCCGATCTCGGGATGCATCGCGCCGTGTACCGGCCGTCCGCCGATCAGCAGTCCGCCGCCCAGGCCTGTGCCGATCGTCAGATAGCACAGGCTGTCGCAACGCTGCGCCGCGCCCCAGCGATATTCGGCGAGCGCCGCGCCATTGACGTCGGTGTCGATCGCCATCGGGCATGCCAGCCCCCCGCTCAGCAGCGCCGCGACCGGCGCGCCGGTCCAGCCGGGCTTGGGCGTTGCGAGGATGTGTCCGAACTGCGGATCGCGCGGGTCGAGCTGGATCGGGCCGAAACTGGCGATGCCCAGCCCCGCCAATGGCGCGCGCGTCGCCCAGCCATCGAGGATCGCGCGCAATGCGGTCAGCGTCGCAACCGGCTCACCCGTCGCTATGCTTTGCCGTTCGACGATCGCATCGCCCTGCGCCAGCACGGCAATCGCCTTGGTTCCGCCCAGTTCGATCCCCGCATAGCGGTTCATCCGTTGCTCTCCAGCCCAGCCGCATCACCCTGCAACCGCAAGCGCACCATCGGCGCGAAGGTTGCGCCGAAGCGGCGCGCATTCGCGTCGCTGCCGTCGCTTCCCCAGGCGTCGATAAAGCTCGTCACCTGAAGATCGGGCAAGACCAGCCAGCTATAGGCCTGTTTCGGCGCGGCGTCAGGGTTGGCGAACACCAGGCCGGTGCCGTTGAGCGGACGCCAGCCGCCATCGATCCGGTCCGATACCATGCCATACAGGCCGGTAGGGCCGGTTGGGCCATCGGGATTGAAGACGTGCCGCTGGGTCGACCAGAACAGATAATAGAGCCCTTGATGGAAGATCACATGGGGTCGCTCCAGCTCGTTGTTCAGCGCATCCGCGCTGACCAGCGGCGGGCGGATGTCCCATTCCGTTAGCGTGTCGTCGCGCGCGCTCGTCCAGCCGACTGCTCCGTTGAAAGCCGAGGACGACCCCGCGAGCGAGGCGGCGAAGAAGACATGATGCCGTCCGTCGCGCGGGTCGCGGAAATAGGCCGGATCGCGGAACGCCTTGATCGTGCCGACCGCACCGCTGCCCGCGTCGCTCGCCATGTAATGCGAGGGGTCGCGGACCACGAATTCGCATAGGTTGCGCCAGTCGGTGAGGCGATAGCCGCCCTCTTCAACCAGGGTCGCATCGGCGCGAAACAGGCGCTGTTCAAAGGTCAGCGCCGCCTCGCCCCGTCGTCCGGTGGCGGTAAAGAACAACGTCAGCGTGCGGCGATCGCTTGCGAGCAGCGCAGAGCCGGACCATTCGCGGCTGCCCGGTGCAAAGCCATCGGGCATGGCCGGGCCGAGCGGGTGCCAGCCGCTCGCATCGCGCAGGATCAGATTGATTCGGGCATGGCCGTGGCGGGTATCGGGGTCAGGGAAACGCGGCGCCCCCAGCGCCATCCAAATGGTCTGCCCATTGGGCAATGCCGACGGCGTGCCATCGGCATCCTGCACCGGCCACGCGTCCCAGATGTCGAGGTCCGGCGCGATGCGCACCACGTCGCCGTCGAGAATCAGCGGCGCGGTGTCGTGGCGCTGATCCCTGATCGCGTGGAGATGCGCTGGCGTCCATCGCGCCGTCGTGACCTGCTCCGCCGCGATGATCATCGGCGCCTGTTCTGTGGCGCTCATCGGGCGGAAGCTCCGACAGGCACCGGCAGCGTGACGGCACGTCCGGCCAGCCCATTCGGGCAATACGCATCAACTCGCCGGATCAACTCGCTCTTCCTTCCTTAGTCCTGCGCACCCTCAATGCCGTGTTCGCAGATGTTTCGCAATCGATTGTGAATACCGCTTGAAACCTGTCGCGCGACGCGCTTCTATCCCGGGAGCCGGGCGTGCCGATGCGCCGCGCGGGACTGGAGGATGCACGGTGACGATCGAGAATATGGGACGGCGCGGATTTCTGGTCGGAGCGACCGGCCTCGCGGCGCTTGGGACCGCAACCAGCAGCGCAACGCAATTCCCCAAGCTCCCACCGATGCCGCGCGCGTGGATCGACGCTGAACAGATCCCGCTCTGGCCCAACGGCGCACCAGGCGGCGGCTATACCGCGCGCACCGTACCCGCCGACTGGCCCGACATCATGGTCCGCAACATCGAAACCCCGATGCTGCGCATGTTCCGCCCGGAAAAGCCGAACGGCCGCGCCTTGCTGTCGATCCCGGGCGGCGCCTACACTTTCGTGTCGATCCTCAACGAAGGCGTCGATGTCGCGCGAGCGATGACGGCACGCGGCTATACCGTGTTCGTGCTGACCTATCGCCTGCCCGACGAAGGCTGGACGCAGCGCGAAGACGTGCCGCTGCAGGATGCGCAGCGCGCAATCCGTGTGATCCGCGCCAATGCCACGCGCTACGGCTTCGACCCGGCCAAGGTCGCTGCGGTCGGCTTTTCCGCGGGCGGCCATCTCGGCGCGACGCTGGCAACCGGCTTTGCCGAGCCGGTGTATGTGCCGCGCGACGCGACTGACGCGCTCGACGCCCGGCCTGCGGCAATGGCGCTGATCTACCCCGTCATCAGCGTCACCGCGCCGGTGGCCCACGGCGAGTCCGCGATGCGGCTGCTGGGCAACGCGCCCTCCGCCGCGCTGATCGCAAAGCGCTCGCCCGCGCAGCATGTCGGCGCGCAAACCCCGCCGGTGTTCCTCGTCCACGCGCTCGACGACAAGGCGGTGCCGGCCGAGAACAGCATGATCCTGCTGCGCGCGCTGCAGGCGGCGAACCGACCGGTCGAGCTGCATCTGTTCGAAGCGGGCAACCACGGCTTCGGCGTCGGGCGTCCCGACACGCCGGCCGGCCATTGGCCCGCCCTGTTCGCCGCCTGGCTCGACCGGCATCTGGCCTAGACGCGATAATCGTCGGCATTACGCTGCGCGAGCAGCGCGGCGAACGGTGCGCGCGACTTGTTCCACCCGCACAGCAGCGCCAGCAAAGTCGCGAACACGCCGCCCAGCAGGATCGCATAGCTGCTGTCCGCCAGCCACTCGCCCAGCGCGCCCATCGCCAGCGGCGCCAGCACCGCGCTGACGCAGGTGAAGAACAGCAGCAGTCCCGCGATCGACCCGTGCCGCCCCTTGTCATAGCAGCTGATGCCGGTCGAATTGATCGTCGGATAGAGCACCGACATGAACAGCCCGGTCGCGGGCAGTGCAAAGATCGCGACCTCGCGCCCGCCCAGCACTGCGATCCAGAACAAAGCCGCCATCGCCGCGCTGCACACCAGGACCACGCTCGCCCAGTCGAACCGCGCGAGCAGCCACACGCCCAGGAACCGCCCCGCCGCGCGCAGCACGAAGAAGATTGAAACGACATAGGCCGCCAGCCACAGCCACGACCCCGAATAATCGGCGAGATAGGTCGGCGCCCAGACATAAATCGCCGCCTCCGCCCCGACATAGAGCATCAGCGCGGCTCCGAAGAAGCGCGCCGGCGGATCGCCGGCCATGCGGATCGCCTCGCTCGCGCGGACGGGTTCGGTGCGGGTGACGATCGGGCGGGGAAAGCGCGCCACCGCCGATCCCAGCACCAGCAATGCGCAGAGCATCGCGGCGATGATATACACCCATTTCCAGCTCGCGCCCTGCGTCAGCATATAGGCGACGATCGCCGGCCCGATGATCGCGCCGACGCCGAAAAACCCCTCGATCAGGTTCATCGTCCGCGCGTGCTCCCCGGTCGACCGCGACAGGTCGCCGATCAGCGCCAGCGCCCCCGACTTGAAGATGCCGATACCGATGCCGGAGATGAACAACAGGCTGGTGAAGAACAGGAAATCCTGCCCCGCCGCGAACAGCGCGGAGCTGACGCCAAACAGGATGAGGCCGATCAGGATCGTCGCCTTGCGCCCGATCCGGTCGGCAAGAAAGCCGAGCGCGATCGCGGAGATGCCGATCCCGGCCATCGTCGCGTACTGGAAGGATCCGCCGGCGGTCAGGCCCAGCTGAAACTCGCGGATCACCTCCGGGATGACCGTGCCGACGGAGTCGGTGGTCATCGCGAACATCGCGAACATCAGGAACACCAGCGCCTTGAGCAGCGTCGCCGCGCCGTTCTGTCCCGCCTGATCGTTCATCCCGCTCTCCAATCAATCATCGTTCGCGCCGAGAAAACGGAAAGGGCGGGAGGCGCATGGCCCCCCGCCCTTCCCGCATGTCCGATTCCGGTCAGGGCGTGACCCGGAAGCGCAGGCCGATCGTGCGCGGGGTCGGGCCCGATCCCGACAACGGGCCGTTGGTCCCGACAAAGGTCGGTCCCCGCTCGTCGGTCAGGTTGTTGCCGATCAGCGCCAGCTCGTAATCGCCGTATCGCACGCCCAAGGTCAGGGCCATCACGTTATAGGCCGGCGCGGTAATGCCATTGCCCTGCAGGCGATCGCCGCTGTGGCTGAGCGACAGATTGCCGAACAAGTTCACGCCATTGGCGATCTCGCCATTATAGCCCATGTCGACGCGAAAGTTGTTCGACAGGGTGTTGGTCAGCCGCGCGCCGGGCCGCAGCAACGGTTGAGCCGCCGCGACGATCGGGTTGACGCTGGTATATTTGCTGTCGTTGAAATTGCCGACAAAGCCGAGGTTGAAGCCCTTGAGCGGGGTGTTCCAACGCAGTTCGAGATCGACGCCCTTGGTCTTCGCGTCACCGAAATTGGCGAAGCCGTTGACGCCTGAAATCGATCCGGTGACCGACGTCTGCAGGTTGGTGTATTCGAGCTGATAGAGGTTGAGGCCGATGTTCAGCGACCGGTCGGCGCTGCGCCATTTGAGACCAAATTCATAGTTGGTCGACGATTCCGGCTCCAGCGTCACTCCCGTCGGCACGCCCGCGCCGGTTACCGACTGAACCTGCACCCGCGACTGGACGATGCCGGGACGGAAGCCGGTGGCCGCCGAGATGAACATCGTCAGGTCATCACTCGGCAAATAGGACAGGTTGACGCGCCAGGTGGTCACATCCTTGGTCG